>NZ_JBBMEN010000028.1:0-25235 GCF_040096575.1 Faecalibacterium intestinale | reverse complement strand
TGGCCCGTTGGTCAAGCGGTTAAGACAGAGGCCTCTCACGCCTTTAACATCGGTTCGATTCCGGTACGGGTCACCATATGCACCTCTAGCTCAGTTGGTAGAGCAACTGACTCTTAATCAGTGGGCCCAGGGTTCGAGTCCCTGGAGGTGCATCAAATTTTGAACGTCAAATCGTAAGATTTGACGTTCTTTCTTTATGTAGGAAAGCGGCTGCACACTTTCTGCACATCGTTTGCACATTTGCCCGAATTAGGGACTTTTCTGTGCAAGGTTTGCACAGCCTGCTTTCCTTTGCATAAAAAGAAGAAATTTTAGGCGAACAAGGCTCTCGTCAATTCTCTGCGTTCGTCTGCATCCATCAGCCGGATGGCTTCAAGGATCTCCTTACCAGAGATCTTTGTTGCCACCGGCTTTTCATTTTGCCGGGGCTGAGGTGCTGCCGGGGTCAGGTCTTGGGAATAGAAGTTTGCCTCGATCTTCTCGGTCAGCTCCAACCGGGGCTTGTCCTGCGTGTGAGCGTAGGTGTCCATCAGGACAGATGCCGTTGCATGACCTGTGTTGCCCTGCACCGACTTGAAGTCACCGTCCGACTGCAAGAGCTGGTAGGTGGCACTGGAGTGCCGCAGGCCGTGGAACACGATCTGTTCAAACTCCGGGTGCTCGGCTCTCCACAGGCGGTACCACTTTGTCAGCAACTCCGGTGCAATGGGCAGACCATCCGGGAGCCGGAACAGTTGCCCGCAGTTGCTGTACTTCTCCGGGGCATTCTGCTCGTCCTGTTTGAGCTTTTCAAGCCATGCCAGAAGCTCCGCTTTCAGAGGTTTGGTCATATACAGGATACGGTTGGACTTCTTCGTTTTTGGCTTTTTCAGGATGAGGGAGGACTTGCTGCCCTCACGCCTGTCCGGGAAGGTGTGATACACCTGATTGGGGTCGAGCTTTTCCAGAGCGTCCTTGTTAGCTCGCTGCATGGTTTTGCTGACCGAGATGGTACCACGACCATCGGCGGCATCAAAATCCAAATCACTCGGCTGTAAGCCGAGGATTTCGCCCTCACGGAGCGAGAGGATCATGCTCATGTGTACCGCCAGATGCAGGGCGGGGTTCTCGATGGTTTGCAACGCTGCCAGCATGGTTTTTTCGGCCCAGATGGTGCGCTCCTCGATGTTGACCTTGGGGGTATCACGGGGCAGGGGAATCTTGTGGATGAGGTCCCACTCCACAGCATAGGAAAATGCGGTCTTGAGCAGCGTGTAGACTTCGTGGATAAATGATTTTTCTAATCTCCGTTTCAACAGCTTGCCGGGGGAGAACGCAGCAGCGAAGCTGCTGGATCTGCCGCCGTTTTGCGCCAGATAATACCCAGTAGGATATGACGCACAGCATCATATCACTGGGGCAAAGAGCTGCACTCTCTGCACTCTTGCTCCGGGCAAACTGTCAACCTGACACTTTTCCAATACCCCTTATAAGGGAGAACTTGGGCGTTTTGCTGCGTACGTGCGTACGCAGCAGGTGGCTTTCTCTGTACGCACATACGCAGCGAAAGACCGGAAACGCACCATACGTTTCGCAAACGCGAACTTTTGAGAACACGTCACTTTCGGCATGGTGCAAGAAAAAGCGATGGAAACTTTGGCGAAAAGAGAGAGGGCTGGACGGTGCCAGCCCTCTTGACAGGAGCAGATACGCAGATTTCTGTTTTATGCCCGCACATCCTCCCGGCGTAAAAGCAGCCATGCCAGAAGGAACATCGTCCCCAGCCAGAAGATGCAGCTGAAGGCAAACAGCCCGTAGCTGCCTGCCAGAGCATCCGCACTTTTGTTGGAGTTCATACCGAGCTGCATCAGAGAATAGGGCCACAACAGCCCATGACCCTTGGAGCTGATAAAGATGCCGGTAATGCCGCCCAGCAGCCCCAGAAAAATGGGCACGGCAAAGCTGCGGATGACCATGGCCAGCACCAGCTGTGCGGCAATGACAGCCAACGCACCCAGCAGGCCCCGCAGTAAAAACAGAGGTAAGGTGACCGGCGGCAGCCCGGGCAGGTGGGCAAATACCTTGCCGCAGAACACGAACAGCGCGAACACAAAGCCGTGGGTCAGCAGCGCCAGCTTTGTCACCACCGCAAACTTTGCGGCAAACAGGTCCAGCGGCGGTACAGGGCTTGCCATGATAAGGTTCCAGTTGTGCCCCAGATGTTCCAGCCGCCACAAGTAGGCAGCATAGGTGGCTACCATGGCAGGGAAGAAGAGCATGGAATAAAACAGGGTGTGCTGGGTCCACAGGCTATACCAGCCGTCGGTGAGGATCTCAAGATTTTGTAAATAATTGAAGGTGCCGTAGGTGGCTGAAAGAATGGGCAGCACAAAGAACATTGCCCAGATGGGAGATGCGTGAAGTTTGCGGTTCTCCGCAAGAATACAGCGTTTCAGCATGGTTTTATACCTCCTCGTCCTGTACCTTGCGCCACGCAAGGGCAAACAGCACAGCGCCCAGCGCAAGGGTGAAGGCCAACAGCCCCCAGTTGAAGGAGCGGGTGCCGTAGGTGACGGTGTGGGTGGCCTTGTCCCAGTTCGCCACTTCGTAGGCGCTCAGAGGGATGTAGTACCCAAAGGGCACAAAATAACTGGCAAGCGGCGGCATAAAAGCAGAGAACAGACCCACCAGCGCCCCTACAATGCCCACGCAGAGCGCCGGCAGGGGATTGCCTACCCACAGCATCAGCAGAAATTCGCCAAAGAAGAGCATTGTGTCCACAGCCAGCGTGCAGACGAACAGATAGACCAGCTGCCCAGTGGGAAAGGCTTCGGTATAACCATGGACACGCCCCAGCACCGGAACACAGGTCAGCTCCAGCACCGTAACCAACAGCACCTCCAGCACTCCAAAGACCGCCTTGCCTGCAAACAGGCTGCGGCGGCTCTGCAGGGTGTAGAGCAGCTTGGCGGTGTTGCCTTTGATCTCCATATCCCACAGCCGGGAGGCCAGCACTGCCATCATCACCGGCATCAGAATGGCTTCAATGACGGGCAGGCTGTAAAGCAGGGCGCTGTAACCGTTGGCAAGCTCCTCCGGGTCTGCCGGGGCAAGGCCGCCCACCCACAGCACGACAATGCCGGGGATGAGCAGGCAGAGAGCAAGGTCATGCCTACGGTGGGCTTTTTGCAGTTCTGCACGGAAAGCTGCCATCTTACGCCACCTCCCCGCTGGTCTGGGTCAGGCTGAGGAAGATATCCTCAAGGCTCTTTGTCTGCGCAGTCAGACCCACCACACCCACGCCGCTTTCGGCAAGGGTGCAGACCAGTGCCGCCAATGCTTCGTCCGGCAGCGGGGGAAGCTGCAGGGTGTCCGGCTGATCTGCCGGTGCGGTGGCTTTTACTCCCTGCTGCTGCAGGACGGCTGCGGCTTTGGGTGTATCCAGCACCCGCAGCAGAATGCCGCCCCGGCTGTGCTTTTGCAGCTGCTGCAAGGAGCCCTCGAACAGCAGTTTGCCGTGGTTCAGGATGCCCACCTGATCCACCATCTGCTCAATCTCGCCCAGCAGGTGGCTGGAGATCAGCACGGTGGCTCCGGTGGTCTGGGGCATGGAAGCAATCAGACTGCGCATCTCCTGAATGCCTGCCGGGTCCAGACCGTTGGTGGGTTCGTCTAAAATCAGCAGTTTGGGGCTGCCCAGCAGCGCCATGGCAATGCCCAACCGCTGCTTCATGCCAAGGGAATACTGCCCCACCTTCCGGTCAGCGTCTTTGGTCAGGTGCACGATCTCCAGCACCCGGCTGATGTCCTTCCGGTCCACGTCTTTCAAGTCAGCCACGATGGATAGGTTTTCCCGGGCAGTCAGGTGCAGGTAACCGGAGGGGGATTCGATCAGACTGCCGGTCTGGCGCAGCAGGGCAATGCGGTTTGCTTCGTTCAGGGTGTGCCCCAGCAGTTCCACACTGCCACCGGTGGGGTGTACAAGCCCCAGCAGCATCTTCATGGTGGTGGATTTGCCCGCACCGTTGGGGCCTAAAAAGCCGTAAACACAGCCTTCCGGGACAGTCAGGTTCAAATGATCCACTACCGGACGGCCATGGTAGCTTTTGCAAAGGGCATGGGTCTCAATCACAGGTTTCATAAATGGTCTCCTTTCGCATTCATGGTTTTCGGAACGATGCCAGAATACACCCGCTGCCTTAAACTGACCGGAAGCGCAGCTTAATTTACCCTTAAATTTGCAGGTGTTTTCCGCTGCGGCGCGAAAAGTGTGGTATAGTAAAGGCGGGAAAGGAGAACTGCCCTTATGGATACCATTTATGATGCAAAGTTTCTCGTTGTGGATGACAACGCCGAGCTGCTGGCACTGCTATGTGAGCAGCTGCGGGGCGCAGGATATGGCCATATTAGAACTGCCCAAAGCTGCGCCGCTGCCCGCGCCTGTTTTGCGGCAGAGCAGCCGGAGCTGATGATCCTGGATATCAACCTGCCGGATGGGGACGGATTTTCGCTGTTCCGGGCGCTGCGGGCAAAAGCGGACGTTCCGGCACTGTTCCTCTCTGCACGGGACGCGGATGCCGACCGTCTGTTCGGGCTGGGTCTTGGCGCAGATGACTACCTGACCAAACCCTTTCTGATGCAGGAACTGCTGCTGCGGGTGCAGCATATTTTGCAGCGGGCGTACCGGGCAGAGCTGTCCCGTACAAAACCGGCACCTTTGCAACTGGGGGAGCGGTGCGTAGACCTGAATGATGCCATTGTTACCCTGCCAGAGGGCAAAACACTGGCGCTGACTGCTACCGAGCTGGCGCTGCTGCGGAAATTGGCAGAGAACCGGGGACACATCGTTACCTACGATGCCCTTTGTGCGGCGGTCTGGGGCGCAGATTACTATGGCTACGAGAACAGTCTGGGGGTACATATCCGGCATTTGCGGGAGAAGCTGGAAGCCGAACCCGGTGCGCCGCAGTTTCTGCGGACGGTGCGGGGCATTGGCTATAAGCTGACAAAGGGGGAAGAAGCATGAAAACCTTTGTGCGCCTGATCCGGCGGTATGTGCTGGCGGCGGTGGGCATTGTTCTGCTGCTGTTGTTTTCCGGTGTTGCGGTGCTGGGCTGGCTGGGTTGGCAGGAGGGCTGCCGCCTGCCGCAGCGGGAGTATTCATCCAGCGAGATTGCGGATTCCATGGTGGAGACCGCCGAAGGGCTTGCCTTTGGGGCAGAACGCACCCCGCAGGAGTGGATGAATGGCTACGAGTGGGCGATGGTGCTGGACGATGTGGGAAACATCCGCTGGAGCTACGGCCTGCCGCAGGAACTGAACCATGCCTACACTCCCGGCGATATCGCCAAATTTGCCCGCTGGTATCTGGCGGATTACCCGGTGTTCTGCTGGACAGAACCTTACGGACTGTTCGTCATCGGGCTGCCAAAGGGGAGCCTGTGGAAGTACAGCATTTACAGCTCACCGGACTTTGCCCTGAGCATGGTGCGGGTGCTCCCGGCAGCAGTGCTGGGAATGCTGCTGCTGGGCCTGGTTCTCTGCTTCTGGCTGAGCTGGCGGGGGGCAAAGCGGTTGGAGACCGTGGCAAACGGTCTGGAAGCACTGGCGCAGGGGCAGACCGTCCGGCTGCCTACCGACGGTTTTGCCGGGGAACTGGCAGAAAAGCTGAACCAGACCGGGGCGCAGCTGCAAGCCAAAAATGAGATGCTTTCCCGGCGGGACAATGCCCGCACCCAGTGGATCGCAGGGGTCAGCCATGACGTGCGCACCCCGCTGGCGCTGATCTTAGGCTGGGCGGAGCAGCTGGAGCAGGATGCACTTTTGCCGGACAGCTCCCGGCAGAAAGCGACCGGTATCCGCACCCAGTGCGAAAAGCTGCGCACCCTCATTGATGACCTGAACCTGACCAGTAAGCTGGAATACGGTGCCCAACCCCTGCGCCGGAAAGACCTCCGGGCAGGGCCGCTGTTCCGGCAGCTGGTGGCGCAGTTCTGCGAAAGCCCGCTGGCAGAGCGCTGCGAGATCACACTGGAACAGGAAGAACCAGCAGAGCAGACAGTGCTTTCGGTGGATGAGGCGCTGCTGGCACGGCTGCTGGAAAACCTGATGAACAACAGCGTCCGGCATAACCCAAAGCCGGTGAACATTACCGTGCACACCCGGCGGGTGGGGGAGCACTTCTGCCTGACCGTGGCAGATGACGGTATCGGCTATCCAGCTGCCGTTCTGGTGGCACTGAACGCTGCGGAGCCTGCCGAAAATGCGCCCCATATCCTTGGCTTATATGTAGTGCAGCAGATCGCCGCCGCCCATGGCGGCACGGCAGTGTTCGGGCAGAACACCCCATGCGGGGCAAAAACAACGGTCTGGCTGCCGGTAAAATAAAAAATGTGAACCTTTTAGGTGTTTCCATCCAGAAAAGTCCACATAGAAAGAGCTGCTTTGGATTTATAAGAGATCGCAGTTGTCCAAATCCCTGCCATGAATCGTAGTTGTTGATGTACATTTGATGCTTGGTTTAAACAGGTGAAATTGCGGATGCCATTTTCGAGCCAAACCAGCCCATTTTCCCGGCTTTGCATAAAAATCCGATCCCTGTTTTAAGAGGCTGATTTTGGCTCTGCACATTTTTGCACACCGGAACGGCTGGATAACGGATGCAAGAGGAGATAACAGATGCAAAGGATGCAGCAGATGCAAAACGCAAATTTACGATAAAACGATAAAAACAACGAATCTGCGTAATTCTGGAAATTGACGATTGTTGCGCGATGGTTTCTC
This sequence comes from Faecalibacterium intestinale, assembly GCF_040096575.1. NCBI lineage: Bacteria > Bacillati > Bacillota > Clostridia > Eubacteriales > Oscillospiraceae > Faecalibacterium > Faecalibacterium intestinale. The sequence goes on along the minus strand of NZ_JBBMEN010000028.1, from coordinate 18,473 downwards.
TTAATCAGTGGGCCCAGGGTTCGAGTCCCTGGAGGTGCACCACAACAACAAAATCCGAACTTTTTTCCGATAGGAGAAGGGTTCGGATTTTTTGTTTTCTTTGGAAAACAAAATGAATCCCTTGCTTCCATCGAAAAGCGTCCTAGACCTTATCATAAGAAAGCACGACAGACCACTGTAAGAGTGCCGTAAGGCAGAAAGGACACAAACATGAAGTACGATGAAAGAATCTGTAAAGTCAACATGGACACCGGCTGCGTGGAGCTGTTGCTCCGGGATGGGAGAATGATCTACATTGACTGCACCGGGGTCGAGGATGCGCTGGATGTGACCATGGCGCAGAGGTCGGAGTTAGACTATCTCGTCTATAATGACCCGCTGGGCTATGCCAATTTGATTCTGAACGGTGACACGAAGGAATATTTGAAAACCGTAACCGGGAGCCATGGGTTAGAAGATTAAGAAAAATGCCGTTCCAAAAGCAACTGGAACGGCATTTCTTATCTTTCGATATTCGGCATCTTCTGTCCCCGAAGCTCCTGCCGGATGGCACGGAACTGCTCCGGCACGTCCGCATCGGTCATCGCACCGGGGACATCCACTGTCCCAGCGGCTTTGGCGGCTTCATAGAACCAGCATTTATACTCCACGGTCTCCAGCGTGTGCTGTAACTTCTGGATCTGCTGGGTGAGCACCTCCCGCTGATGCCGGAACATTTCCAGCCGGGTGTCAATGGTGTCGTCTCCCTGCATGGAAAGCTCAATATACTGCCGGATATCCTTGATGGACATTCCGGCTTTTTTCATGCAGCAGATGACCTGCAGCCACTCGAAGTCGTTTTCCCGGAACATTCGAATGCCGCCGGAGGAACGCTCCACAAAGGGAAGTAACCCTTCTTTGTCGTAGTAGCGCAGGGTGGAGGCAGGTACGCCCAGCTTTTGTGCCATTTCGCCTACGGTATAGATCATCTGAAACCTCCGGTTTTTCAAAAAGCCCTTGACTTAAAGTGCGCTTTAAGTTGTATGATAAAATCAAACTTTATCAACATCATAATGCGGATGCACTCTGCTGTCAAGGAGGTTCCTATGAGCAAGAAGGTATTGATTTTGTCTGGCAGTCCACGGAAGGGCGGCAACTCTGATATTCTATGCGACGAATTTCTGCGCGGGGCGCAGGATGCCGGGCACAAAGCAGAAAAGATCCGGGTCGCTGAGAAAAAGGTGGCTCCCTGTTCCGGCTGCTACTACTGCAGCACCCACGGTGGAGCCTGCGTCCACAAGGATGATATGGCAGACATCCTGCAAAAGATGATCGATGCCGATGTCATTGTGCTGGCAAGCCCGGTATACTTCTACTCCATCAGTGCCCAGTTGAAGACAGTGATCGACCGTACCGTGGCACGGTGGCTTGAGGTCAAGGACAAAGAGTTCTACTACATCACCACCATGGCAGACGAGGAAAAATCCTCTGCGGACACTACGCTGGCCTGCTTCCGGGGCTATGCAGACTGTGTGGAAGGTGCCGTGGAAAAGGGAGTCCTTGTAGTATGTGGCGTTTACGAGCCGGGTGCAGTGTGCGGTACGCCTGCCATGGCGCAGGCTTACGAGATGGGGAGGAACGTATAATGGCAGTGAAACAGACAGCAGGGCGGGATGCTCTGGGCGAATTTGCGCCAAAATTTGCGGAACTTAACGATGAAGTACTATTCGGGCAGGTGTGGAGCCGAGAGGATAAACTCTCTCTCCGGGACCGCAGCCTTGTGACGGTGGTAGCACTGATGGCGCAGGGACTGACGGACTCCTCGTTTCGGTATCACCTGACGGCAGCGAAAAACAACGGTATTACCCGGACTGAGATTGCAGAGATCCTGACCCATGCGGCGTTTTATGTAGGTTGGCCCAAGGCGTGGGCGGCTTTCCGCATGGCCAAGGAAGTCTGGGCAGAGGAATCTGCAGAGGATGCCAAGGCACAGCACCAGAGCGAAATGGTGTTCCCCATCGGCGCAGCCAACGACGGTTTTGCGCAGTATTTCAGTGGAAAAAGCTATCTGGCACCCTTGTCCACCGCACAGGTTGGCATTTACAACGTCACCTTTGAGCCGGGCTGCCGGAACAACTGGCACATCCACCATGCTGCAAAGGGCGGCGGACAGATCCTTGTCTGCGTGGCAGGCCGGGGCTACTATCAGGAATGGGGCAAAGCGCCGCAGGAGCTGCATCCGGGCGATGTGGTGAACATTCCCCCGGAGGTCAAGCACTGGCACGGTGCTGCACCCGATTGCTGGTTCTCTCATCTGGCAGTGGAAGTACCCGGCGAAGGCACCTCTAACGAGTGGTGCGAGCCGGTGCCGGAAGAAACCTATAAGGAGTTGCGGTGATGCGGTTTGATGTACACCCAACCACGATGAAACAAAAATAGGGTGCGCCCCTGCGGACGCACCCTGAAAAATCCACATACGACAGAGATATGTACAACAGGGCGTTCCCCGTCGGGATCGCTCTGTTTTCTCTATAGTGGGAGGAATTGTGTCAAATTGACACAATTCCTCCTCGTCCGTTTTAAGCAGGGTTTGGGGTGGGACCGCATTTGCAAAGCGTAGCGCAGCAATAAAAGCCCCAGTGGGGCTTTTAAGCGGCAGCGCGGTCTGCGACAGCAGATGGAGGGGCGTTGCCCCAACAAGATCACTTCGGAAATGCAGACGCATTGCAGAAGTGAAGTCCCGGATGGACAGAAAATTTTCAAGGTGCGTCAAGATGGTTTTGCGAAATTATTTATGAATCAGATACTCTCTCTATATTATAGGGAAGAAACGATGTGACAAGTTCTACAAAGATATCAAACAAAACTGGCGAAACAGAATCTGTTTCCGGGTCTGACGATAAATGGGGAAGAACAACAAGTTTATCAACCTTATCAGTATACCGTGGATCGGGCTTTGAGGTAACAAGCATAACCTTACCATTTGCTCGCAGAGCCTCTTCCATGATATGTTCGCCACCACTTACGGAAAACACGATCAGAAGATCATCAGACTCCATATAATCCGTAAGCTCAGTCAGTGCATCATGACTGATTGCTTGCGCAAAGCGCCGATGCTTGCGCATCAAAATTTCTAACAGCTCTGCTGCATGGCGGCTTTTTCCAATACCGCTTGCAAATATCCGTGGAAATTCACAAAGGTAGCTACCGAGTTCATGTAAATAATTTGCCGTGAGTAATTGTTCCGTTTCATGCAATAGCTGATATAATTGACTAAAGTACAAAAGATGTTCCTGCCCCTGCTCGGCTTGCTCGGTCTGCTGTGCTACCATGCCAATCAGTTCTGCCCGAAAATCCTGATACCGCGCATATCCTAAACCTTTCACAAAACGAGAAAGTGCCGGCTGAGAAACGCCGCACAGTTCTGCAAGGGAGCTGGTAGACATGTGTGTGATTCCAGCAGGATTTTTCATGATGCAATCATAGATAATTTGATCGTTTTGTGTAAAATCAGCTTTGTGAAGCTCCATTCGCTGTAAAGGGTTCATAAAAAGCCTTTCTTTCTTTCTTTCTTATAAGATAAGACAAGTGTATCAAAATTTTATAAAAAAACAATCCTTTCCCTCTGTTAAAATAAAACTTTTATTCAAGGCATAGGAATGCTATCCGTAAACACAACCTGAAAACCACTGACAAACAGACGAATTTCAAACAAGTTTGTGCAAAATGCCAAGGAACAGTCAAAATCTTTGTGTGAAAGTTATATTTACAATTTTGCAAGATGGCTGTATATTATATTCAGAAGCCCGGGCAGCTGATTGATAAGAAACAGGAGGAAAAGCAAAGTGGCAAACAAATATGATGCTTTAGCCGCATCGATTATTCAGAATGTCGGCGGCAAAGAAAATGTAGTCAACCTGGCGCACTGTTTTACGCGGCTGCGCTTCACTTTGAAGGATGAAAGCAAGGTGAATCAGGAAGAACTGCGCAAACTGCAGGGCGTGATCCAGCTGATTATGGCTGGTGGACAGTGTCAGGTAGTTGTCGGCAGTAAAGTGGACGCCTTATATGATCTCATCGTTGAAACCTACGGTCTTTCTACTGATTCGGCAGACAACGAGTCCCCTGCAGGACAAAAGCACAATCCAGTCAATGCCCTGATGAACACGATGTCTGGCGTTCTTGCTCCCACGCTGGGAATCCTGACCGCCGCTGGTATCATCAAAGGTGTGATCTCGCTGTTTGCATCTCTGGGCTGGATTTCCACTACGAGCGGTCTGTATATGCTGCTGTATGCAGTAGGCGATGGCTTCTTCTATTTTCTGCCCATTCTGTTGGGTTTCTCTGCCGCACGCAGATTCAAATGCTCCGAATATCTTGGGGCGGCGATCGGTACCGCACTGGTGTACCCGGCAATGGTCAATATCGGTTCTACAATGGAAGTAGCTGGTACGATCTTGGCAGGCACGCCCTTTGCAATGGACTATTATAACACCCTGTTTGGCATTCCCATTATCATGCCGGGCAGTGGCTATACTTCCAGCATTATCCCCATCATGCTTGCCGTGTACCTCGCATCCAAACTTGAAAAAACCTTTAAAAAATCTCTGCCCGAAGCTATCCGTGGCATCCTTACTCCTGTGCTGGTGCTTCTGATTACGGTTCCTCTGACCTATATTGTGATCGGCCCCGTTTCGCAGGGCATCTGTGGTGCCATCTTCATGCTGGTCAAGGCCCTGTATGAGTGCGGTGTTGTTGGCGGCATTATTGCTGGTGCGCTGGTCGGCGGCGGTTTCGGCGTTCTGGTCATGTTTGGTCTGCACTGGGTCATTATTTCTTTGGCTCTTTCCAACATCGGCATCAATGGCTTCGACTACATCATGGCTTCCGGCGGCATCGGTCCTATGATCGGTGTGGCACAGGGTCTGTGCATCACTTTGCGTACCCGGAGCAAAAAGGTGCGCGATCTGGCTCTGCCTTCCTTTATCTCTCAGGTATGTGGTGTTGGCGAACCTCTGATGTACTCCATCCTTATCCCGCTTAAGAAACCTTATGCCATCAACATTCTCTCCGGTGCTGTTGGTGGTGCGGTGATGGGTGCTCTGCGCACGAAAATCTACCTGTTTGGCGGCAGCGGCATCTTCGGTTTTGCCAACTATGTCAATCCGACCGGCGATATGAGTGACCTTATCAAAGCTCTGATCGGCACTGGCATCGGCATGGCATTCTGCTTCATCGTTCAGTGGCTGACCTACGACTTTGAAGCCGAAAAGAAACTTTGATCTGACAAAAACTCCAGGGGACAGATAAAGGGATTTTCCCCAGTCTGTCCCTTTTGTACTTTGGCAAAAATGAGGCGTATTATGCAACGATTTGAGCTGCAGGCTGTGTCACAGCATATTCAACGAATTATTCTTCCTTGTGGGGTATGTGTATATCTTGTGCAGGGAACAAATGGCGCAGTGCTGCTTGACACCGGCTTTGGCATCGGTGATCTTCGCGGCTTTGTTGAAAGTCTGATCACTACACCGTATCACGTCTGGTTATCACATGGACATCTGGACCATGCAGGCGGCTCTGCCCAGTTTGAAGAAGTATTCCTTAGCCAGGCTGACTTTGCACTGGAAAAACAGCACAACACTTGGCAAAGACGTTATGATGAAATCATCAGCGGACCGGACGGGGCTCCGGCAGGTTTTACGGCGCAGGATCTTCAGCCCGGCCGTGCAGCACCTTATAGCCCCTTAAAAGCCAATTCCGTTTTGAAGTTGGGCGGCGCTCAGGTGCAGGCGATCCCCGTTCCCGGACATACTGCCGGGATGCAGGTATTCTTGATTCCGGAAGATCGTGTTGCAATCTTCGGGGACGCTTGTGGCGAAATGACACTGTTGGCAAAGGAGATACTTCCCACGTATGTTGCAGCTCTGCGTCATTTGCAGGTATACCAAGACCAGTTTGATACTGTGCTGCGCAATCATGGGACGTTCTGGTCGGATAAGCGTATCTTACAGGATAATCTGGAATTGGCTGAAGATATTATAGCCGGACGAGATGCAGCGGCTCCCCTGAAAATGATGGGGGTTTCGGGTCTTTCGGGGCGACCGCAGGAACACCCCGGAAAATACGGAAATATATTTTACACCGCAGCACGAAATGTCTGTTGGTAGCAGGCAGCTGAATTTATAGCAATTCAACTTTTTATAGCAGTTTGCGCTTTTCATGCACAAGCAACATCCGCAAACTGCATATCGCAAATATGCCATTTTGATAGGCACTATTTTTGAAAATTGCGATAATGCAACAGCAACATCGTTGAATTGCATATCGCAGAGATGCCGTCTTGATGTTGCGCTAATTTCTTGACTTGCGATAAGAGTAGAACAATAAGAGGAAGAAGGATTTTCATGGCAAAAGACCTGTGTTTTGACCCAACGGCGTACACTACAAAACACTGCACACTGGCGGGGTCCACGGTCCGTTACCGCGCATTTGAAAACATCGTGTACTGTGCGGCACCTGTGGACCCTATTCAGAAGCTGAACCTTTATGTCCCAGAGGATTACTACGACGGTGCACGACACAATGGATATACACTGCATACGGCTCCGATCTTTGTACCCAATACAGTAGGCGGTTATCTGCCTGGTCCGGCAGACTGTCCGGGACTTGATCGCTTTGGTCGTCCCAATGCAGCGTTTCGTGCGCTGGAACATGGATATATCGTTGTTTGCATCGGTGTACGCGGACGCACTTCTGGACATCAAAACACAGAGTTTTTTGAGGGTTCCAAAACGATTGCAGAACAACAGGAGACCGGTCACAGCGTTGGCAAAGCCCCTGCGTTCATTGTGGACTTGAAAGCAGGCATCCGCTGGCTGCGTAAAAACCGCGACAGCATCCCCGGCGACACAGAAAAACTCATTACCAACGGTACCAGTGCAGGCGGTGCGTTGTCTGCTCTGGCCGGTACCAGTGGCAATAGCCCGCTGTATGCGGCAGAACTAGCGGCCATTGGCGCAGCAGATGAACGAGACGATGTGTTTGCGGTAAGCTGCTATTGTCCCATCCACAATCTGGAAAATGCAGATGCTGCCTATGAGTGGATGTTCTGTGGACACGATCATTTCAGCACGATTCGCATGAGCGTACAGGATGGAAAAATCGTTCAAAAAGGTACCACAGGAGTACAGACCGAGCAGCAGAAACAGATCTCCCGGGAACTGAAAGCATTGTTTCCGGCCTATCTGAACGGTCTTGACCTGAAAGCCGCTGACGGGACACCGTTGACCCTGAACGAAGATGGCACCGGCAGCTTTCTGGATGCGCTGAAGGCTGAAGTGATGTGCGCGGCACAGAAAGAGCTGGATACCCACCACACAGCACAGGCGCTTTCCGGTATTGCGGTTGCGGGCAGCGAGGTAGAGCAGCAATCTTACCTGACCATTGAGAATGGTAAGGTCGTGGCTCTGGATTGGGAGGGCTTTGTCACTGCCATCACCCGCATGAAGACCGCACCTGCCTTCGATGCACTGGATATGAACTCCCCGGAAAACGAGGAGTTTGGCACAGAGGAAATCCAGCGGCAGCATTTCACGGCTTATGGTCAGGCTCATGATACCGCAGGCGGTACGCTGGCAGCGCCGGAAATCATCGCCAAAATGAATCCACTTACATTTATCGGAAACGCCGATACCGCCCCATACTGGCGCATTCGTCACGGTGCTTACGATCGTGATACAGCACTGGCTATTCCATACATTTTGCAAACCGTTTTGCAGAACAAAGGATACAAGGTAGACTTTGCTATTCCGTGGGGGCTGCCGCATAGTGGAGATTACGATCTGAATGAGCTGTTCAGCTGGATCGATGGGCTGTGCCAAAAGAGCAGCGATTTGTAAAAAGGAGACAGCGTTTTATGAACCATCGTACCGATATTTTAGACCTGCGCACCGCCCTGGACGTGCTGCGCCAGACACCGGGTCAGCTGGTGGAAACAGATGTGGAGGTAGACCCGGAGGCAGAGCTTTCCGGTGTGTACCGCTATGTGGGCGCGGGCGGCACCGTGATGCGCCCTACCAAGGTGGACGGCCCAGCCATGGTGTTTCATAATGTCAAGGGACACCCGGACACAAGCGTTGCCATTGGCGTGCTGGCCAGCCGCCAGCGGGTAGCCAACCTGTTTGGCGTGAAGAAGGAGGAACTGGGCCATCTGCTCTGCGAGTGTGCCAAGAACCCCATTCAGCCCATCGTCACCCACGAACCGGCCCCTTGTCAGGAAGTGGTGCACCGTGCCACCGACCCGGAATTTGACCTGTTCAAGCTGGTGCCCGCGCCCACCAATACGCCGGTGGATGCCGGTCCTTACATCACGCTGGGGATGTGCTATGCCACCCACCCGGACACGGGCTGCTCGGATGTGACTATTCACCGGATGTGCATCCAGTCCAAGGACGAGCTGTCCATTTTCCTGCAGCCGGGCAGCCGTCACATTGGTGCCATGGCAGAGCGCGCCACCGAACTGGGCCAGCCGCTGCCTATCAGCGTTTCTATCGGTGTAGACCCCGCCATCGAGGTGACCGCTTGCTTTGAACCCCCCACGACCCCCTTGGGCTTCAATGAGCTGAGCATTGCCGGTGCGCTGCGCAAGCGCCCGGTGGAGCTGTGCCCCTGCCTGACGGTCCGTGAAAACGCCATTGCCAATGCGGAATATGTCATTGAGGGTGAGATCGTACCGGGCAGCAATCATGTGGTGGAGGATCAGAACAGCCACACCGGTTATGCGATGCCGGAGTTCCCCGGCTACAACGGCAAGGCAAGCCATGAGTGCTGGCTGCTGAAGGTAAAAGCCGTGACCCACCGCAAGCATCCCATCATGCAGACCTGCATCGGTCCCAGCGAGGAGCACGTGAATATGGCAGGCATCCCTACCGAGGCCAGTATTCTGAACCTCATCGACAAGGCATTGCCCGGCAAGGTGCTGAACGTCTATTCTCACCGGGCAGGCGGCGGCAAGTATATGGCGATCCTGCAGTGCAGAAAGACGGTCCACACCGATGAGGGCAAGCAGCGGCAGGCCGCATTGCTGGCGTTCAGTGCCTTCCCGGAACTGAAGCACGTCATTCTGGTGGATGAGGATGTGGACATCTTTGACACCAACGATGTGCTGTGGGCGATGAACACCCGCTTTCAGGGAGACCGGGATATTATCACGATCCCCGGTGTGCGGTGCCATCCGTTGGACCCCAGTTCCTGCCCGGAGTATACCGGTTCCATCCGGGATGTGGGCTGTTCCACCAAGACCATCTTTGACTGCACCGTGCCTTTTGAGCTGAAGGAAAAATTCAAGCGGGCTGCGTTCAAAGAAGTAGATGTTAAGCACTGGCTGCCGGATTTTGAACTGTGAGGTTTTTCAATGAAAAGGCGTCTTGTTGTTGGCGTGTCCGGTGCTTCCGGTGCGCCGCTGGCCATTGAACTGCTGCAGCAGTTGAAATACCGACCGGAGGTGGAAACACACCTGATTCTGACCAAGGGCGGTGAAATGACCCTGCATCAGGAAACCGGGATGTCCACCGAGGAATTTCAGGAATTGGCAGATGTGGTGCACGACAATGCCAACATCGGCGCTGCCCCGGCCAGCGGAAGCTGGAAAAGTATGGGGATGATCGTCTGTCCCTGCAGCATGAAGACCGTGGCAGGCATCGTGTCCGGGTACAGCGACAACCTACTTTTGCGAACCGCAGACTGTATGTTGAAAGAACGACGCAAGCTGGTGTTGGTAGCGCGGGAAAGCCCGCTGTCCACCCTGCATCTGGAAAACCTGTGTAAAGCCAGTCAGTATGGTGCAGTCATCCTGCCGCCCATGCAGACCTACTATAACCATCCGGCATCTGTTGCGGAAATGACCCGCCATACAGTCAACCGGATTCTGAGTCAGTTTGATCTGGACGAGGAAAGCTATGAGTGGGAGGGCATGAATCTATGAAACATTTTACCCATGAGCAGATGTTCCGTGGAAAAACCATCACGGCAGAAATCACAGTGACAGACTGCGGGGTGCAGGTTGGTCTGTATGGCGGCGACAAGCCCCATATCGGAGCAGTCGGAGTTGCAGATCCTGCTGGGAAGATTACAGTTACACAGTTTGAAGGACACAAAGAGGGCGGTCTTTGTCAGCACTGGTGTGAAGAACTGTTTAAGACTGTGAATTGTCCGGTTGTCGTGTCAGCGGGGATACACTATGATAATGCCAGCAAAGAAGAAATTTTGCAGGTGGTGGAAATCAGCAACGTACTTTTAGGGATTGGAATCCGAAAGCTACAATCTATATAATAATTTCAAAATGTTCTTTCAGGTGCTTGCGTATAGGGTATATGCTTGCCACCAAGCCGTTCTGCGGCTACTGTGGGGCGCTGATGTTTGGCGAAAGCGACGGAAGTTGCATCCGAGGAAAATGGTTCGGATTTTTTGTTTTCTTTGGAAACGAGAACAATGGAGCTTCCCATAAAATCGTATTGAAAAAACACCGCCTATCTGCGTAATCAAACGCAGGTAGGCGGTGTTTTGCTCTATTGGCTTAGGACTTGCATCGGATACAGTTCAGGCAAGGCTTTCAATGAGTTCTGCGCACTTTTCAATGCCGATGACACCGCTGTCCAGCGCAATATGATAGTTGGAGGCATCGCCCCATTTCATATCGGTATAGAAGCGGTAATAGGCGGCACGGCGTTTATCTTTTTCCTTCAGTCGGGCTTCGGGCGATTTCTCCCGTTCCCCATAGATCCGCACGATGCGGTCTGCCCGGAATTTCATGTCCGCGTGGACAAAGACCTTCAGGCAGTCGGTGCGGTTCTGCAGGATAAAATCGGCGCAGCGCCCCACGATGACGCAAGGCTCCTTTTCCGCCAGCTCCCGGATGATCCGGTACTGCAACTTCCAGAGCAGGTCCTCGTTGGTGGGGCCGAAGCTGCGGTTGGTGAAGGCAGAAGCAAGGAAGCCGCCGGGGGTATACTCTCCGGCCTCCTTGATGTAGTTTTCGTCAAAGCCGCTTTCGGCAGCCAGTTTCTGGATCAGTTCGGCGTCGTAGCACCGGATGCCCAGATGCTCTGCCACCAGCTTGCCGATGGTTCTGCCGCCGCTGCCAAACTCGCGGCTGATGGTGATGATGCGTTTTTCCATTAGACTTCTCCTTTCTGGTTCAGTTCACGGTAGGTTTTGCAGATCAGATAACCTGCGATCAGGAAGGTGAGGATATCCGACATGGGCATGGAGTACAGCACACCGTCCAGCCCGAAGAACCGGGGCAGCAGCAGGGCAAAGCCCACGCCGAACACCACCTCACGCACCATGGACAGGGCGGTGGATTCCGCTGCCTTGCCCATGGCCTGCAAAAAGATGAAGCAGGCCTTGTTGACACAGGCTAGAATGATCATGCACAGGTAGATGCGGAAGGAACGCACGGCAAAATCCGTGTAATAAACGCTCTCGTTGGCGGCACCGAACAGGGCGATGAGCTGTCGGGGAAGCAGCTCCACCAGCACCAGTGCAACGGCACCCACGGTGGCTTCTGCCAGCAGCAGTTTCGTGAACAGCTCCTTCACACGGGTGGGCTTTTTGGCGCCCATGTTGAAGCCCACCACGGGGATGCAGCCAGCCGCCATGCCCACCACGATGGAGATGACGATCTGGAAGAACTTCATCACGATGCCAACAACTGCCATAGGAATCTGGGCGTACTGCTCCTGCCCGAACACGGCATCCAGTGCGCCGTATTTGCGGATCATGTTGTTGATGGCTGCCATAGCCGCCACAAGACTGATCTGAGACAGAAAACTGGTCATGCCAAGGGTCAGGGTGCGGCCGCAGATGGAGCCTTTCAGCCGGTAGTCACCCTTTTCAGGGCGAATGATCTTCATGTGCAGCAGATACCACACTGCCAGCGCTGCGGTGACCAGCTGACCGATGACGGTAGCCACCGCTGCGCCCATCATGCCCCAGCGGAAGCCGAAAATGAAGATGGGGTCCAGAATGATGTTCAGCGCCGCACCCGCAAGGGTGGACACCATGGCAAACCGGGGGTTGCCATCCGCGCGGATGATGGGGTTCATGGCCTGCCCGAACATATAAAAGGGCACGCCCAGCGTGATATAGAAAAAATATTCCTGCGAGTGGTGATAGGTCTCGGCGTTCACCGTTCCGCCGAACAGGGCGAGAATAGTATCCGCAAAAACCAGATAGAGAGCCGCCAGCACAATGCTGCTGACCAGACACATCACCACTGCGTTGCCGACGCTCCGCTTTGCCTTGGGGACTTCGTTCTGACCAAGGCTGATGCTGACGAAAGCGCAGCAGCCGTCACCGATCATCACCGCAATAGCCAGCGCCACCACCGTCAGCGGGAACACAACGGTGTTGGCGGCGTTGCCGTAGGAACCCAGATAGCTGGCGTTTGCAATAAAGATCTGGTCCACGATGTTGTACAGCGCACCCACCAGCAGCGAAATAATGCACGGGATCGCATACTTCTGCATCAGCTTGCCGATGCGCTCCGTGCCGAGAAATTGATTGGAACTTTCCATGGGATTCACCTTACCTTTCCATTTTAAGGACAAAAAAACAACGGGCAGCTCTCATGCAACCGGTTTTACGCATGAGTGCTACTCGTTGTACGAAATTATTATAGCCTGCCCGCCGGGAATTTGCAAAGGCAGTTTTGCACAAGAATTACACTGGGCATTCTGCGCAGATTGCACGAGGAAAACTTTGTGAAAGATGCCCTTTGAAGCCAGCCGCCCGGCCGTGGTACAATATTGTAGAGAACGAAAGTACGCTGGAAGGTCTGTTTTTTGCAATCCTTCCATACAAGGAAACGAGGAAAATACCATGTCACGGTTTCAAGCGGGAGCGCTGGTGGTTTACGGAAATCTGGGAGTGCACGAGGTGGAAGGCGTCGGGCTGCGGCGCTTTTGCGATGAGTCCGCCAGAGAGTATTACACCCTCCGGCCTTATTTTTCGGATTCCCACGACCGCAGCTATATCCCCACGGAAAAGGAAGCGGCGCTGCGCCCGGTGACCCCGGCACAGCAGGCAGCAGCCGACCTTGCACGCATCAAAGCGGAGAAGCTGCCCATCCCGGCGGGGGTACAGACAGCGCTGGCAGAACATTATCAGGCACTGCTCCACACCAACGATTTTTACCAGTACCTGACCCTGTTCAAGGAGCTGGGGCAAAAGCAGACCCAGCAGCAAAGCCGCGGCCGAAAGATCAACGCTATGGATACCTACTTCTACCAGATGGTAGAACGTGTCCTGCGGGAGGAGCTGGCGGTGGCGTTTGGGGAATCGCAGCAGGAAGCCGGCAGACGGCTGCTGGAGGTTTTGCGCTGAAGCCGCATGGTGATTTTTACCAACAAATGCAAGGGCTCTTTTTGTGAAGAATCGCCTTTGCATTTATTTTTTGCATTTTTTATCGTATATTTTAAAATTCAATCCTATCCTTTTTGGTGCGTATATAAATCGGAGCAACTTTGTAGGAATTAACAAAGCATGACGGTTTGCTATGAAAAACCTTCGTGAGAGTTTGCCACTTGAAACCCATCGATGCCTTATGATATAATCCCTTCAGCAGAACGCGCTGTGTGTGAACACGTAAGACCAGTTTCTTCACACGCAGGCGTTCTCTTTTTATTTTCAAAAAAGTTAGTTTGCACTAATCTTGAGGAGGGCTTTTCATTCGTAATCATCGTTCCACCGTTTTTCTCGGCGTTCTGCTGATGATTCTTTCGGTTTGTTCTTTGTTTGTCGGGGTGCTGGACATCCGGCCTTCTGACCTGTTTACAGGCAGCGTGGAAACATGGGAGATCTTTCTGATCTCCCGCCTGCCGCGTCTGCTTGCCATCCTCTGCACAGGCATCGGCATGAGTGTGGCGGGGCTTATCATGCAGCAGCTCTGTATGAACAAGTTTGTTTCGCCCACCACAGGCGCAACGATCTCTTCTGCACAGTTTGGCATTCTGCTGGCTTTGCTGTTTGCACCGGGTTCTACCCTGTGGGGACGTGCTGCCTTTTCCTTCGTTTGTGCTGTTCTGGGCACATGGGTCTTTGTCTGGTTCATCCAGCGTATCCAGTTCAAGGACGTTGTCATGGTCCCGCTGGTCGGCATCATGTTCTCCAACATCGTAATGGGCGTTACCAATTATCTTGCCTACAAATATGAAATGACACAGGCGCTTTCCAGCTGGCTGGTCGGTCATTTTTCCACCGTCATTCGTGGGCGGTATGAGCTTGTCTGGCTGACGGTACCGCTGGTGGTTCTGGCATTTGTATTTGCCAACCACTTCAATATCGTGGGCATGGGAAAAGACTTTTCTCAGAACCTCGGCGTTCCGTATGATCTGGTGCTGTTTATGGGTCTGACCATTGCTGCCATGATCACGGCATCCGTTGTTGTCGTGGTCGGCTCAATCTCCTACATCGGTCTCATTGTGCCCAATATCGTAGCAATGTTCAAGGGTGACCAGATCCGCGGAACGCTGGTGGATACCGCTCTGTTTGGCGCTGTGTTCGTGCTGGTCTGCGATATGATCGGGCGGGTTGTGATCTATCCCTACGAGCTGCCCATCGAGCTGATCGTTGGCGTTATCGGCAGCATCCTGTTTGTCGGTCTGCTGCTGTATCGGCTTCGGCATGGACGCAAGGCAGTCCGGCTGGGCAAAGCTGCCAAGAAAACCGGAGGTGCAGCATGAAAATGCACAAAAATCATCTGCGCCTGCTGATCCTTCTGCTTCTTGTTCTGCTGGCCTGCGCGGGCTATATGACAGTGGGTGTCCATTTTGAAAACCAAAAATTATTTGCCTACGCCATGCGCATCCGCACGCCCAAGCTGATCGCCATGCTCATCACGGCATTTGCCATTGGAAGTGCATCCATCGTGTTTCAGTCCATCATCAATAACACCATCGTCACGCCCTGCCTGTTGGGTATGGATCAGCTTTATTCGCTGATCCACACGGCTGTGTTCTTTGTGGCGGGTTCGGGCAGCTTTCTGGCAGTCAATGCCAATGCAGCCTTTGCGGTAGATCTTGCCATCATGGGTGCTGTTGCCACCGTGATCTACAGCTATCTGTTCCGGAAAACGAACCACAATGTTCTGTACGTTCTGCTTATCGGCACGGTGCTGACCTCGTTCTTCTCCAGCATCCAGACGACCTTGACCCGTGTGATGGACCCCAACGAGTACGACACGCTGCTGACGGATCTGGTCGCCAGCTTTTCCAATGTCAATTCGGCGATTCTGGTACTGTCCGTTGCAGTTCTGGCGCTGGTCGCCTTTGCCTTCCGGAAAGAGCTTGCGCTGCTGGATGTTCTGACACTGGGCAAAGATCAGGCCATCAATCTGGGTGTGGACTATGACCGCTGCATCCGCCGGCTGCTGCTGGGGGTCACACTGTACATTGCAACAGCCACCGCTATGGTCGGGCCGCTGGCATTTCTGGGGCTTATCATTGCCAACCTTTCCCGGCAGTTCCTGCGTACCTACCGGCACAGCCAGCTCATCACCGGCTCTGTTTTGTTCGGTATGGCTGTTCTGATTGGCGGACAGCTTCTGGTGGAGCGGGTGTTCGTTTACTCGGTTCCGGTCAGCGTGTTCATCACCGTGGGCGGCGGCGTGTATTTCCTGTATCTGCTGCTCACCCAGAGAAAGGCATAACACCATGTTTGTAAAAGAGATCACCAAACGCTACGATGGCAAAGCCGTTGTCGATGGCGTGAGTTTTGAAATTCCGAAAGGCAAAGTCCTTTCCCTCATCGGTCCGAACGGTGCAGGAAAATCCACTGTGATGGGAATGTTGTCCCGCCTGATCGCACGGGACAGCGGAATTGTGGATTTTGAGGGGACGGAGATCACGCGCTGGAAAAGCCGGGAGCTGAGCAAGCGGCTCGCCATCCTGACCCAAGCAAACAATGTTCAGATGAAGCTGACCGTCCGGGAACTGGTTGCATTTGGCCGCTTTCCGTATTCCGGCGGGCGGCTGACCCAAGAGGACAACGAGATCATTGACCGCGCTATCGCCTACATGGAACTGGGCGATTTTGAGGAGCAGTTCATCGATGAACTGTCCGGCGGTCAGCGGCAGCGTGCCTATATTGCCATGGTCATTGCGCAGGACACCGAGTATATCCTGCTGGATGAACCGACCAACAATCTGGATATTTACCACGCAACCAACCTCATGCGCATCGTCCGCCGCCTGTGCGATGAGCTGGGCAAAACGGTGATCCTTGTTCTGCACGAGATCAACTATGCTGCGTTTTATTCCGATTACATCTGCGCCTTCGTGGATGGAAAAATCGCAAAGTTTGGCACCGTGCAGGAAGTGATCACCAAAGAAAACCTGTCCGATATCTATAAGGTGGACTTTGAGATCATGCAGATCGAAGGCAAGCCTTTGTCGATATATTATTGATTTCAGTACTTTTTAAAAGGAGCATTCTTATGAAGAAAATTTCTCGTCGTTCGTTTTTGACCGCTATGGCCGCTGTGAGTGCAGCGGGTGTTCTCGCCGCCTGCGGCGCTTCCTCCTCCACGGCAAGCTCCGTGGCATCCTCTGTGGCTGCATCCAGCGAAGCTACCACTTCCTCGGAAGCGGTGCCGGAGTCTGTGACCATCAAGGCGTTCAACGGTGCAAAGGAGTTAGTGGACGTGGAAGTGCCCTTTGACCCGCAGCGCATTGCAATCCTCGACCTTGCTTCTCTGGACATTCTGGATGAACTGGGCGTTGGCGACCGTGTGGTCGGCACGGCATCCACCTCTCTGGACTATCTTCAGAGCTATGTCACCAATGACAGCATTGCGAACCTTGGCAACATCAAGGAAGCCGATATGGAAGCAGTCATGGCTTGCGAGCCGGACATCATCTTTATCGGCGGACGCCTGTCCAAATCCTATGATGCTCTGTGCGAGATCGCACCCGTTGTTTTCCTTGCGACCGACGCCGAAAAGGGCGTTGTGGAAAGCACCCGAGAAAACGCCATGACCATCGCTTCTATCTTTGGTCTGGAAGACCATGTGGAAGCTTTGATGACGGATTTTGACAGCCGCATCGACGCCCTGAAAGCCTTTGCAGAGGGCAAGACTGCCATCGTCGGCATGACCACCAGCGGCAGCTTCAATGTTCTGGGCAACGATGGCCGCTGCTCCATCATCGGCAAGGAGATCGGCTTTGAGAACATCGGCGTAGATGCCAATATCGACACCTCGACCCACGGCAACGAGGCTTCCTTCGAGTTCATTGTGGACAAGAACCCCGACTACATCTTCGCCATGGATCGTGATGCAGCCATTGGCACCGATGGCGCACAGCTGGCGCAGGAGATCCTGGAAAACGAGCTGGTCAAGAGCACCGATGCTTACAAGAACGGCCACGTCGTTTATCTGGCACACCCGAATGTCTGGTACACCGCAGAGGGCGGCATTCAGGCACTGAGCGAAATGCTGAGTGATCTGGAAAGCGCACTGCTGTGATTTTTTCAAAATTCTTCTTGCAATTTTGAAAAAACTCCGGTATAATACCTTCCGTTAAGAATACAAAAAGCCGGCTTACAAAGCGTGAAATCCTGAGGGAAAGCTACCCCTCAACGATTTCACGCTTTTTTGTTTGCCCGAAAAAGGAGAACCTATGAACCCGAAAAACAAACTGGCAGAAATGCCCATCCGCCCCCTGCTGTACACTATGGCGGTACCGCTGATGCTGTCGCTGCTCATCCAATCGCTGTACAACATCGTGGATAGCATTTTTGTGGCGCGGCTGTCGGAAACGGCCCTGACTGCCGCCTCTCTTGTATATGCCATCCAGTTTTTGATGATCGCCATTGGCGTGGGCACCGCCGTGGGTCTGAACGCCCTGCTCTCCCGGAAGCTGGGGCAGAAAAAGCCGGAGGAAGCCTGCCGTGCCGCCACCACAGGCCTGTTCCTGATGCTGGCCACTTCGCTGGTGTTCACGCTGGTGGGGCTGCTGTTCCCGGCGCAGCTGCTGGGGCTGTTCTCTGCCAGTGACGAGATGCTGGCTTTCGGTGTGCCCGCTCTGCGCATCATCTCGGTGACCTTCCTGTTTGCGGTCATCACCATATTGTGCGGCTACTTTGCCTCCGGTCTTGGCAACGGCGTGGTCAATATGATCGGCGCTGCCTTGCGGCAGCTGGTGGTATTGGTGCCCTGCCTGTGGCTCCTTATCCGCACTATGGGCATCGACAAGGCATGGTTTGCGTTCTGGGCGTCCGAGCTGCTCGCCTGCGCTTACAGTCTGTGGGCAACGAAAAAAGAACTGCGGAACAAGGGAAAATAAGGCAAAACAAAACAGGGTGCGCCACCCGGACGCACCCTGAAAAATCCACATACGATAGCGATATGTACAACAGGGCGTTCCCCGTAGCAGAGTTCCCATAAAACAGTATTTGCAAAAGCTCCCGAAATGGGGAAGATTTGGCGTGACTTCGGT
>NZ_JBBMEN010000027.1:0-27134 GCF_040096575.1 Faecalibacterium intestinale | reverse complement strand
CCCAGCGGAGCGTCCTTGCACGCTGAAAGCAAGCAGAAAGTTACCCCGCAAAGCGCACACTTTTCCGGTTCTCTTTTGGTGTCAAAAGAGAACACCCCTCGGCAGTTTCCATTTTCACGGGAGGTTTTACCTCCTATTTTTTCTCTTCCACTGCTCCCGGCGCACCCATGCGCGGAGAGAGCGGTAGGCCATGGGGGCAAAGAAGAGCCAGACGTTGAGCATGGACAGCAGATAGTCCAGCTTGCCGGGCAGGGAAGCGCCCAGAAAGCTGAATACCCACAGCACTGCCGCGAAAACGCCGAAATATTTTACCCGGATGGGGATGACAAAGAAGAGCAGCAGCTGCACCTCCGGGTACAGCATGGCAAAGGCCAGCAGCAGGGAGAGGGACAGGCAGTAGGTGCTGGCGGTCACGCCGGTGAGCAGACAGCCCAGCACTGTGCCCAGCACACCGGACAGCAGATACACCGTGTAGCGGAAATCGCCCCACTCCCGTTCCAGCGCCGTACCGACGAACCATGTGAAGTAGATGCCCAGCACCACGCTGAGGATGCTGCCGCCGGAAAAGGGGATGAATATAAAGCTGATCACCCGCCAGATCTGCCCCTGCAGCAGCAGGCTGCGGCTGAGCCCCAGCCAGTAGGGGATGGTGCGGTCAACAAACAGCTCGATGGCCAATACCAAAATCTGCCCCGCCACCAGAATATTGGTCAGGTTCGGGATGCCATAGCGGCCATACTTGCGCTCCAGCTTATTCAGCCAGTTGTTCATGTGTTTCGCCTCCGTTGCGGGATGCCCCGCCAGTTTCATGTTACCCCTATTTTACCATGACCGCTCCTTGCATTCAAGAAAATCCACGCGGAAGGCGTTGAAACTGCACTTTCTTTCCCGGCACACAGGCTGCAAGCGCAGTTTTTTCACCCCGAAGCCGCCGGGGTGTGGAAAAGGCGGGAAAAACACAGCATTCATGCGGGTTTTAAGTCCCAAAACGACAACCGGAAATTGTATGGACTATCCGTTCTGGAATGAACTTTTCACTTTTTCCACCGGGTTTTCCACCGTTTTTGTGAAAAAGAAGCGCAGTTTCCAACGATGTTTTCCACTTTTTCCACATAGTTTTCCACATCCGGTGGAGGAAAGTCCTATACAAGCCGTAATGGACGCCGCCATATTCTGGAAGTTTCTGGGCTAAAATGTGGGCATTCTGCCTTTTATAAAAAAGAAAGTCGAAGGTTTTTCTTTTGTTTTTACAGTTTACTCCGGCTTACGGGTTTGCTTTTCTCCAATTTGGAATTTTGCCCCGGGCAGTTTTCCACAAACCGCCGGGGAGAAAAACCCGGTGTGGAAAACGGACACAAACAGCGGTTTTCCACACTGTTTTTGCCGCAAAAAAATGCCGGGCGGTCCGCAGACCGTCCGGCATTGCCTTTTTCTTTACATCATATTGCGGAACACCAGCTGTGCGATCTGGAAATAGAGGATCAGGCTGCAGGCGTCCACGATGGTGGTGATGAAGGGGGTAGCCATAATAGCGGGGTCGGCACCCAGCTTTTTGGCGGCAAGCGGCAGCATACCGCCCACCAGCTTTGCCAGAATGACGCTGAAGAACAGCGACACGCTGACCACGATGGCGTAGCCCATCACGTTGGCGTACTGACCGGGGAAGAGGAAGGTGTACATCAGGTAGATGCGCAGGCCGTTCACAACGCCCAGCACCGCGCCCACGATGGCAGACACCCGCAGCTCCTTGGCCAGCACCCGCACAAAGTCGGCGGGCTCTACCTCGCCCAGTGCCAGACCGCGCACCATCAGGGTGCTGATCTGGTTGCCGCAGTTACCGGCGGTATCCATCAGCATGGGCATGAAGGACACCAGCAGCGGCAGGCTGACAAAGGCTTCCTCGTAGTGGGTGGTGACCATGCCGGTAAAAGTAGCGGACAGCATCAGGATCAGCAGCCACGGGATGCGCTGCTTGGCGTGGGTCCACACGCTGGTGCCAAAGTAGGTGGTGGCGTCGTCATCCGGGAGAATGGCGGCCATCTTCTGCATATCCTCGGTGCTCTCGTCGGTCAGAACGTCAATAGCATCGTCGATGGTGATGATACCCACGAACATCCCCTCGTTGTCCAAAACGGGCATGGCGGTAAAGTCGTAGCGCTGCATCTCACGGGCCACGAACTCCTGATCGTCGGTGACCTTCACGGTGACCAGATTGTCCTCCATGATCTCCGTGATGGGGGTCTTGGGGTCTGCCAGCAGCAGATTGCGGGCCGAGACAACGCCCTGCAGCCGGTTGCTCTCCACCACATAGCAGGTGTAGACGGTCTCGGCATTCTCGCCCTGCTTGCGGATGGCGGCAAAAGCCTGTTCCACCGTCATATCCATGCGCAGACGCACATATTCCGGGGTCATCAGGCTGCCGGCAGAGCTTTCCGGGTAGTTCAGCAGCTTGTTCAGGCTCTCGCGGGTCTCCCGGGAGGATTTTTCCAGCACCCGCTTGACCACGCCTGCGGGCATATCTTCCAGCAGGTCGGCGGCATCGTCAAGGCTCATCTCCTCGATGGCGCTCACCAGTTCCACGTCCGAGAAGGCGTTTACCAGATCGTCCCGGGCTTCGTCGGACATATAGGCAAAGGCTTCGGTGGCAACTTCCTTTTTCAGCAGACGGAACACCACCAGACGGTTGTTCTCGTCCAGTTCTTCCAGCAGCTCGGCAAGGTCGGCGGGCTGCTCTTCCTCGGTCACCTCGCGCAGCTTGACGTACTGCTTTTTGATCAGCAGCTTCAGCAGACGGCTCTTGGTCAGCATCTCGGGGTTTGCCTTGACCTCTTCGTCATTGGCTTCCTCCCGCTCTGCCTCCCGCATATCCTGCTTCAGATCCTCGGTGGCTTCCTCGTTCAGATCCTCCGCCAGCTTCTGACGCACCTCGGCGGGAATATCGGCGGGCAGCTCCTGCACCGGCAGGTTCTGTTCCGTGTTGGTTTCCAGCTTCTTTTCTTCCATTTCCATGGGCTACCTCCTCTGGGCACTATACGGCGCGGAGGGCTTTCTCCGCGCCGGAGGATGCAGCAGGTCGGGAAACAAAAAACGCGCCGCCCGGTGCCGGAATGCCGCAAATGCAGCCGTTTCCGCGCACGCAAAGCCGCGCCTTTCCTATGCCGGGGGCTTTTTATAAGCCGCCGGGGGCAAAAAGGCGAACGCAGTACTTTTTGTTGTCCGATCTACCGCATCGGTGGAGCTACTTCGACTATGATCAGGGTCCATTGTCCTGCGTTCACCTCCCAGTTTTCGTAAATTCCGCAGCCGCAGCACCCGCGCCGGGCGCTGCGTTGGCTATATCCTTTTTTATTATAGCGCCGCAAAAAAATGGGGTCAACCCTAAAGCGAGGTTTTGCAAAGATTTTTATCGCAAGGCAAGAAATCAGTGCAACATTCAAACAGCATATTTGCGATATGCAATTCAACGTTGCTGCCGCTGCATTAAAAAGTTGAATTGCAATACGGCGTCTTACAGAAACAAAACACCCTTCTCCGTGTTGCGGCACACAGAGAAGGGTGTTTTGCTTGGATATTGCCTTGGTGTGAGGAGGAATCATGTTACTTGGGAAGTGGTTGCGGCCCCGCTTCCCATGGCAAAAGTATAACAGCTTTCACCATTCATTTCGTTAAGAAGCTATGAAGAAACTGTAAAAAGGAAGCGGAAAATTCTGGAAGATTTTGTGATAAGCTTCTTGGTCATTATCAACATCCTCGCCCTCTCCGTCTTTGCTCCGCAAATCCACCTCTCCCAAAGGGAGAGGCCTTGGCAAAGAGATAACGTTTGCGGGGACTGCCAAAGGCTCTCCCTTTGAGGAAAGACTTCCCCCGGCCGGGGGAAGATGTCGCGTAAGCGACAAAAGGGGGAATCTGGCAAGGCCGACAGGCATTGACTGAGAGGGCGAGCCCGCTAAATCTTTCTTATTATACCAAAGTATTTTCAACATGATAGAAAATGGCTGCTGCACCGGACAACGTGCAGCAGCCCTTGCTGTTTTTTTTACACAAAAATACGCCCCGGTCACCGGAGGGTGAACGGGGCGCTAAAAACTGATGCAGTTTTTCACTGAGGCAAGATCCCTGCAAAGGCAGGTCTTATGCCGCAGGCGGAGCAAGGTATCTGCACGCAGACCTTATGCTCCTGACACACGCGGGGTGTGCTCTCAAGGGCCCTCGCGGGCGCTTTGGTATCTCAAGCCCCTGCGCAAAAGGCGGGGAATGAAATCAGGTTTTTTCGACCGTTCTGTCAGGTACAGGGCAAAACGTTCAGCCTGTTCTGTGCACGGCAAAGGCAAATTCCACAGTTCCGCACCGCTGCATTGCGCAGTAACCGCCGATGCGGGGCTGCCGCTCTTCACACGGGAAAGAGCAGGGGCCGCTGGTTCATTTGGTGTCTCTGCCGCTGCTTAAAAACAGCTTACTTGTACAGCTCGACCAGACGGGTCAGGTGCTCGTAGCGGTCGTTTGCAACCTCCTGGTTGCGAGCGAACAGCTCCTTAGCACGCTCGGGGAAGGCGCGGGTCAGACGGCTGTAACGGGTCTCGTTTGCCAGCAGAGCCTGATACTTCTCGTTGTCCACAGCCTTGGAGGTCAGGGTGAAGGGGTTCTTGCCCTGTGCCTTGTTGGCGGGGTTGAAGGTGAACAGGTTCCAGTAGCCAGCCTCGACTGCCTTCTTCATCTCGTTCTGGCAGTTGGTCATGCCGCCCTTAACACCGTGCAGCTCGCAGGGAGCGTAGCCGATGATCAGAGAGGGGCCGGGGTAAGCCTCAGCCTCGGCAATCGCCTTGACAGCCTGGTTCATGTTAGCGCCCAGAGCGATCTGAGCAACATAGATGTAACCGTAGGTCATTGCGATCTCGGACAGGCTCTTCTTGCTGATCTCCTTACCTGCAGCAGCGAACTGGCAGACCTCGCCGATGTTGGAGGCCTTGGAAGCCTGTCCACCGGTGTTGGAGTACATCTCAGTATCGAAGACCATCACGTTGACATCCTCGCCGGAAGCCAGAACGTGATCCAGACCGCCGAAGCCGATGTCGTATGCCCAGCCGTCGCCGCCGAAGATCCAGACGGACTTCTTGGCGATGTACTGCTTGCTCTTCAGGATCTCTGCAGACTTCTCGCAGCCGGCAGCAGCAGCCTTCTCCAGCTCAGCGATCAGGGCCTTTGCGGGCTCGTCATTGGCCTTGGTGTTGTTCTTGGTTGCGATGAACTGCTCGTAAGCAGCCTTCAGCTCAGCAGAAGCCTTGTCGGAACCAGCAACCTCTGCGATCTCCTTGATTAGGTTCTCACGGACGGTCTTCTGGCCGATGTACAGGCCCAGACCATGCTCTGCGTTATCCTCGAACAGGGAGTTGCACCATGCAGGACCATGGCCGCTGTCCTTGTTGACGGTGTACGGAGAGATGGAAGCGGTGCCGCCCCAGATAGAGGAGCAGCCGGTAGCGTTGGAGATGTACATCTTCTCGCCGAACAGCTGAGTGATCAGGCGAGCGTAAGAGGTCTCGGCACAGCCTGCGCAGGAGCCGGAGAACTCCAGCAGGGGCTGGTTGAACTGAGAGCCCATAACGGTGTCGTCGGCCATCTTGGTAGCCTTCTTGGAGATGTTGGCCACGCAGTAGTCAAAGACTGCCTGCTGATCGGCCTGGCTGTCCTGAGGAACCATGGTGATAGCCTTGGTGGGGCAGACGGTGACGCACTCGCCGCAGCCCATGCAGTCCAGCGGAGAAACAGCCATAACAAACTTGTACTCGGGGGTCAGCTTGTTATCGCGGCTCTTGGTCTGTGCAGGAGCAGCTGCCAGCTCGTCAGCGGTCAGCAGGAAGGGACGGATGGTTGCATGAGAGCACACGAATGCACACTGGTTGCAGCCAACGCACTTTGCAGCATCCCACTCGGGGACGTTGACAGCGGTGCCGCGCTTCTCGTATGCAGAAGCGCCCTGCTCCCACTCGCCGTTTGCATTTGCCACGAAGGAGGAAACAGGCAGGCTGTCGCCGTCCATACGGGCAATGGGCTCCATGACGTCGCGGATCTGCTTGACCAGTTCCGGACGGCCAGCCAGAGCCTTGGGTGCGGGATCAGCCTCGGGGTTGGACCAGGATGCGGGCACGTCTACCTTGTGGATAGCGTCAACGCCTGCGTCAATGGCCTTCCAGTTCATCTCAACGACGTCCTGGCCCTTCTTGCCGTAGCTCTTCTGAGCGGCCTGCTTCATGAAGTTGATGGCGTCATCGATAGGCATGACGTCAGCCAGCTTGAAGAATGCAGACTGCAGGATGGTGTTGGTGCGCTTGCCCATGCCGATCTCGATAGCCTTATCGATAGCATTGATGGTATACAGCTGGATGTTGTTGTCAGCGATATACTTCTTTGCCTCGGCGTTCAGGTGCTGGCCCAGCTCCTCATCGGACCACTGGCAGTTGATCATGAACACGCCGCCGGGCTTGACATCCTGGACCATCTTCATACCCATGTGGATGTAAGCGGGGTTGTGGCAGGCCACGAAGTCAGCCTGGTTGATGTAGTAGGGGCTGCGGATGGGCTTGTCGCCGAAACGCAGGTGGCTGATGGTCACGCCGCCGGTCTTCTTGGAGTCATACTGGAAGTATGCCTGAACATACTTGTCGGTATGGTCGCCAATGATCTTGACGGAGTTCTTGTTTGCGCCGACGGTGCCGTCGCCGCCCAGACCCCAGAACTTGCACTCCTTGGTGCCAGCAGCTGCGGTGATGGGAGCGGGCTTGACCTCGGGCAGGGACAGGAAGGTGACGTCATCGGTGATACCCAGAGTGAAACGCTCCTTCGGCTGATCCTTCTCCAGCTCCTTGAACAGAGCGAAGATGGAGGACGGGGGAGTGTCCTTGCTGCCCAGACCGTAGCGGCCGCCGGTCAGAACGACATCGTTCAGGCCAGCCTCACGCAGGGTAGCGGCAACATCCAGGTACAGGGGCTCGCCCAGAGAGCCGGGCTCCTTGGTGCGGTCCAGCACAGCCACCTTCTTGGCGGTCTTGGGCAGGACCTTCAGCAGAGCGGAGGACACCCAGGGACGGTACAGGCGGACCTTGATGATACCGACCTTCTCGCCCTTGGCGTTCAGGTAGTCGATGACCTCGTCAGCAACGTCGCAGATGGAGCCCATAGCAACGATCACGCGGTCAGCATCGGGTGCGCCGTAGTAGTTGAACAGATCGTAGTTGGTGCCCAGCTTTGCGTTGATCTTAGCCATGTACTTCTCAACAACAGCCGGCAGAGCGTTGTAAACGCTGTTGCAGGCCTCGCGGTGCTGGAAGAACACGTCGCCGTTCTCGTGGGAACCGCGCATCTTGGGGCTTTCGGGGTTCAGAGCCTTCTTGCGGAACTCCTCAACAGCCTCCATGTTGCACATTTCCTTCAGATCAGCGTAGTCCCACTTCTCGATCTTCTGGTACTCGTGAGAGGTACGGAAGCCATCGAAGAAGTTCAGGAAGGGAACCTTGCCCTCGATGGCGCACAGATGTGCGACAGGGGACAGATCCATAACTTCCTGCACGCTGCTCTCGACCAGCATTGCAAAGCCGGTCTGGCGGCAAGCCATAACGTCGCTGTGATCACCAAAGATGTTCAGGGACTGGGTAGCAACGGTACGTGCAGAAACATCGAACACGCAGGGCAGCTGCTCAGCAGCGATCTTGTACATATTGGGGATCATCAGCAGCAGGCCCTGAGAAGCGGTGAAGGTGGTGGTAACAGCACCTGCACCCAGAGAGCCGTGGACAGCACCAGCGGCGCCGGCCTCGGACTCCATCTCAACGACCTTGACCTGATTGCCGAAGATGTTCTTCTGGCCGGCTGCAGACCACTGGTCCACAGAGTCAGCCATCGGAGAAGACGGGGTAATGGGGTAGATGGCAGCCACGTCCGTGTAGGCATACGCTACATGGGCGGCAGCGGTATTGCCATCCATAGTTTGCTTTGCTCTAGGCATTTTTCTTCCTCCATTATTCAGAATTTGGTACCTTTTGCGCGGGGCAATATGCCCGCTGGGACCGGAGAACCCCATAAAAGGCACTATTGCTTGTATACTATAATAGCAGATTCCGGCAATAAAGTAAACGCAAACCGCCCGACAAACGCACCAAAAATTAAGAAATTTTTTAGCGGTTTTGTACTTTCTTTAGTGCGCTAAAGCAAGCAGTGATGCTGATTTTCGGTTTTTGCCCACCGTCGCTTCCAGAAATTATGATTTTTTTCGCGAAAGGAAACTCCCTCAGTCAAAATCTGACGGTTTTGACAGCTCCCTCGGGGAGGGAGCCTCTGGCGTAACCGCAAGCTTTTCGCTTTAGCCGGAAACTTTGCCGCTATGCCAAAGGCCCCATCTTAGAGGGGGCTGGCATCGCGCAGCGATGACTGGGGGAGTTCAGGCAAGCGTCCCGCCCTCTTGTATTTATCATATCTTTATTGACAACAAACCGCACTTTGCCGTAAACTGAGAGCATAAAACCGGCGCAGCGCCGGAAAAGGGGCGTAAAACAAATGAACGATACCGTACACTTTGAAAAAACTCTCTCCAGCGAGACCCTGTTCGAGGGGCGGGTCATCACCCTGACCAAGGACACCGCGCTGCTGGAAAACGGCAAGACCGCTACCCGCGAGGTGGTGCACCACCACGGCGGCGCCTGCATCCTGCCCTATTTTGCAGACGGCACCATCTGCATGGTGCGGCAGTTCCGCTATGCCATGCAGCAGCAGCTGTGGGAGCTGCCCGCCGGTAAGCTGGAAAAGGGCGAGGACCCCTTTGCAGCCGCCAAACGGGAACTGGAAGAGGAGTGCGGCCTGACCGCCGACAACTACATCTCGCTGGGCGAATTCTACCCCACCGTGGGCTACGATACCGAGGTCATCTACACATGGGTAGCCACCGGTCTGCACGAAACGAAGATGCACCTTGATGCAGACGAATTCCTGACCCCCGACCGTGTGCCGCTGGAAAAAGCGTATCAGATGGTCATGAGCGGCGAGATCAAGGACGGCAAGACCATTGCGGGCATCCTGAAGCTGAAGGCTCTGCTGGCCGAGGGCAAGCTGTGATCTTATACGAGGATGCCGCCCTTGTGGTGCTGGACAAGCCTGCCGGGCTTTCCAGCGAGGAGGGCGTGCCCGCCGCGCTGCGGGCGCACTGGAACGCGCCTGATGCCTTTGTGGGGGTGGTGCACCGGTTGGACACCGGGGTGTCCGGGTTGATGGTCTATGCCCGCACCCCGGCGGCTGCCGCCGCCCTGAGCCGTCAGGTGACCCAAAGTCAGGACGCCTACGCCGTGCAGGACGGCCGCACCGAGGGCAAAGCCGCCGCGCCGCAGTTCGTCAAGCAGTACCGCGCGGTCCTCGCCGGTGCGCCGGACGCGCAGCTGCCCGCCGCCGGAGTGCTGCGGGACTACCTGTTCAAGGACAGCCGCAAGGGCAGGGTGTTCCCGGTCAGCCGTCCCCGCAAGGGGGTGCGGGAAGCGGTGCTGGAATACCGCATCCTTGCCACGGCAGGGGAAAACAGCCTTGCCGAGATCACCCTGCACACCGGGCGCACCCATCAGATCCGGGTGCAGTTTGCCAGCCGCAGGCACCCGCTGTACGGCGACGGCAAATATGGCAGCCGCCAGAAGGGCAGCATCGCCCTGCAAAGCTGCGGCCTGCGCTTTGTGCACCCGGACACCGGCAAGCCCATGGCCTTTTCTCTGCCCCTGCCCGCCGCCGCACCGTGGAAGGAGTTTTTGGAATTAGGTGAGTGATATGGAACAGCAATACAAGACTGATGCCGAAATTTACGCCGTGCTGGAGCGGGAGATCATCGACCTGACCATCCGTCCCGGCTCTGCGCTGAGCGAGAACCCGCTGTGCGCCCGGTTCGGTGCGCCGCGCTCCCTGATCCGGGTGGTGCTGCAAAAATTACAGGAAAACGGGCTGGTGCGCATCGTGCCCTACAAGGGCACCACCGTCACCCGGCTGAACCGGCGCATCGTGGACGAGCTGATCTACGAGCGCACCGCTGTGGAGGGGCGCATCCTGCGCGATTTTGCCCCCATCGCCACCCCGGCGCAGCGGGCGCAGATCCGTGCGCGGGTGGACGCGTACGAAGCCCTTGCCCGTGTCGAGAGCCCGGACTTCAACAAGCTGTACGAAGCCGACTGCCGCCTGCACGAGACGTGGTTTTCTGCCATGGACAAGATGTACCTGTGGAGCACCCTGCAGAATGCCCACGCCGATTACAGCCGTTTCCGTATGCTGGACACCATGACCACCGGCGGGTTGGACGAGGTGATCGCCGACCACCGCAACCTGCTGAACGCCATCGAGCGGTGCGACCTTGCCGCCTTTGAGCCGCTGGTGGAGCGGCACCTATACGGCGGCATCCGCCGCCTTGGCAGCAAGCTGACCAAGGAATACGCCGACTTTTTTGAGCCGGAGACCGTAAAATAACGCAAAATTGTTCCACGGGGAACAAAGACGAGTTTACCCCTTCCGTCAAAGCCTGCGGCTTTGCCACCTTCCCCAAGGGGACGGCTTTTGGCTATGCCGGAAAGTTACCCTCCTAGGGAAAGGCGTCCCCTTGGGGGAGCTGCCGAGCGCAGCGAGGCTGAGGGGGTATACTGCAAACCAAAAAGCCCGGAGTGTCCGCAGACGCTCCGGGCTTTTTATATTCAGAACACCCCGGTGATGAAAATTTCCAGTCCGATGCCGATAAGGATGACACCGCCCAGAATATTGGCCTTGCCGGAAAGCTGTGTACCGAACTTTTTGCCGATGCGCAGACCCGCCATGCAGAGGATGAAGGTGACCACCGCAATGATGATGGCAGCGGTGAGCGCCATCAGCCAGCCGTATTCCGAGATGGTAAAGCCCACCGAGAGAGCATCAATGCTGGTGGCGACACCCTGCATGAACAGCGCCCCGGCGCTGAGCTCTGCCGCTTCTTCGGCTTCCTCGCCGTGGATACCGTCCATCAGCATCTTGCCGCCGATGTAGCTCAGCAGCGCCAGCGCGATCCACGGGATCAGGGTCTCAAAGGACGAGAACAGCTCCACGATGGTATGCACGCACACCCAGCCGATCATGGGCATTGCGGCCTGAAAAATGCCAAAAGTGCCCGCGATTTTGCACATCGTGCCCTTGTTCATTTTAGGGTCGTGCAGGCCGTTTGCCATGGACACCGAAAACGCATCCATCGCAAGCCCCACGCCCAGCAAAACGCTGTTGAGGAAAAATACAAAACTCCATTCCATTCTGTCTGCCTCCTGTTTGTTGACCGTATTCCAAACCAAAACAAAACCCGGCCCCGGGCGCATTGTACGTCCGGGACCGGGTGATTTTTTAAGATCCACTCCATGTGCACGGGCGCAGCAAACACGCACCAAAACACATGAGTCTCGCAAATGAAAGCAAGCCAGACCGGAAAGCGGTCATTGTGTTGACTTGCTGCGCTCTGCAAAGCGCCTGCTACTCCCCCACGGGTATTGTGATTTCGTTTATTCTAGCACAGTTTCAAGGGGAAGTCCAGACAAACCTGACGGTGAAACGCGCCAAAAATGCGCTTTCCACCGGGCGAGACGATTTAGAATGCCCGCCGCGTGCGCTTTGGGCATTTTCAGCGGAAAAATCATTTAATATTTCGGGTTTCAGGAAAGTCTGCGGACTTTCCTGAAACCCATTTTCACAGGAGAGGGCGTAGAGGAAAACGGCAGTTGCAGCGCCGCTTTCTACGAAAGCGCGGCGCTGCGGGAGAAACAACAGTTTGCGGCAAAGTAAACTCCCCCAGTCGCCTTCGGCGACAGCCCCCTCTAAGATGGGGCCTTTGGCATAGCGATACAGTTTCCGTTTAAAACGTAAAGTGCGTGGTTTCGCCAGAGGCTCCCTCCCAGAGGGAGCTGGCAAAACCGTCAGGTTTTGACTGAGGGAGTTTCGGCCTGCCCTCAGCGCCTTATTCCTTCTCCTCCGGGTCTGCCTCCGGGGCTTCGGTGGCGGCGGCAGCATCGGCGGCTTCCATCTCGGCAAGCTGCTCGGCGGTGGGCTCAGCATCGGCTTCAGAAGCGTCGATCTTCTCGGTCTGTGCTTCGTCGTCGTGGTCGGTGCGTGCCAGTACCATCACCTTGTCGTTCTCGCCCAGACGCATTACCCGCACGCCGGAGCCGTAGCGGCTCTGCAGCGGGATCTCGTTGGCGTGCAGGCGGATGATGATGCCCTCCTGACTGCTCAGCAGCACGTCATCCACATCGTCCACGATCTTCACGGCGGCAACCTTGTCGCGGCTCACATCGTAGTTGCGGATGCCCTTGCCGCCGCGGGCGGTGATGCGGTAGGTGTCGATATCCGAGCGGCGTCCCTTGCCGTTCTCGGTCACGGTCAGTACCGTGCCGCCCTCGCGGCAGATGCAGACGCCGACAACTTCATCGCCCTCCGCCAGACGGATGGCGCGCACGCCGTGGCCGTTACGGCCCATCGGGCGGGCATCCTCCTCGTTGAAGCGGATGGCCTGACCGTTGCGGGTGGCAACGATGAGCATATCGTGGCCGGAGGTCAGGCGGGTCCATGCCAGCGCATCGCCCTCGTTCAGGGCAATGCCGATCAGGCCGCTCTTGCGGATGTTGGCGTACTGCTCCAGCGGGGTGCGCTTGATCAGACCCTGCTTGGTGACCATGGTCACATAGCCGCCCGACTGCTCGGCGTCCTTGCTCTGGCAGATCATGTTGGTCACCTTTTCGCCCTCCGCCAGCTGCAGCAGGTTGACGATGTTCATGCCCTTGCTGGTGCGGCTGCCCTCGGCGATGGTGTAGCCCTTGATGCGGAACAGGCGGCCCCGGTCGGTGACAAAGAGCACATAGTCGTGGGTGGAGCCTACGAACATCTCCTGCACGATATCCTCTTCCTTGCGGGTCATGCCGGAGATGCCGCGTCCGCCACGGCGCTGTGCCTGATAGGTGGCCTTGAGCTGACGCTTGATATAACCGGCTTCGGTCAGGGTGTAGACGCACTGCTCCTCGGCGATCAGATCCTCGATATCCACCTCACCGGTCACGGACTGGATCTCGGTGCGGCGCTCGTCCCCGAAGCGCTTCTTCATTTCCAGCAGCTCGTCCTTGACGATGGCAAGCACCCGGGCGTCATCCGCCAGAATGGCTTCCCAGTCCTCGATCTTGGCGCGCAGGCCGGCCAGCTCTTCCTCGATCTTCAAAATTTCCAGACCGGCCAGACGGCCCAGCTGCAGCTTGACGATGGCGTCTGCCTGCGGGTCATCAAAGCCGAACTGCTCCATGATGGCAGCCTTGGCTTCTGCCATGCCGCCCTTGCAGGCGCGGATGGTAGCGATCAGCTCGTCCACGATGTCGGTGGCCTTCTTCAGACCTTCCAGAATATGGGCGCGCTCCTTGGCCTTTTTCAGGTCGTACTGGGTGCGGCGGCGCACCACCTCGTCCTGAAACTCCACATACTTCTGCAGCATCTGCTTCAGGGTGAGCACCTTGGGCACCTTATGGTCAATGGCCAGCATGATAACGCCCACGGTGTCCTGCAGCTGAGTGTACTGGTACAGCTGGTTCAGGATGACCTGTGCGTTGGCGTCCTTGCGGACATCCACCACGATGCGCATACCCTTGCGGTTGGTCTCATCGTTCAGGCCGGTGATGCCCTCGATGCGCTTTTCCTTGACAAGGTCTGCCATGTGCTCGATGAGACGCGCCTTGTTGACCATATAGGGGATCTCGGTGATCACGATCTGGGTGCGGCCGTTCTTGGTCTCCTCAATGGTGGCGCGGCCGCGCAGGGTGATCTTGCCGCGTCCGGTGGCGTAGGCGGCGCGGATGCCGCTGCGTCCCATGATGATGCCGGCAGTGGGGAAGTCCGGGCCCTTGATGTGCTCCATCAGGCCGGGCAGGTCGATATCCGGGTCGTCGATATAGGCGATGCAGCCGTCAATGACCTCGCTCAGGTTGTGGGGCGGGATGTTGGTAGCCATACCGACTGCGATGCCCTGACTGCCGTTGACCAGCAGGTTCGGGAAGCGGCAGGGCAGCACGCTGGGTTCCTTTTTGGTCTCGTCAAAGTTGGGGTCCCAGTCGATGGTGTCCTTCTCGATATCGGTCAGCATTTCCACCGCCATACGGCTCATGCGGGCCTCGGTGTAACGGTAAGCAGCCGGGGGGTCGCCATCCACAGAACCAAAGTTACCCTGACCATCCACCAGCGGATAGCGCAGCGAGAAATCCTGTGCCAGACGTACCATGGCGTCGTAGACCGATGCGTCGCCGTGGGGGTGGTAAGAGCCCAGCACTGCACCGACGGTATCGGCGGATTTGCGGTATGCATGGCTGGGGTCGTTGCCGCGCTCATGCATAGTGTACAGGATGCGGCGGTGGACGGGTTTCAAGCCGTCCCGCACATCGGGCAGGGCGCGGGACACGATGACCGACATGGAATAATCCAGGAAGGCCGTCTCGATCTCCTTTTTGACATCGCGGATGATCTTTTTGGTTCCGCTGCCCGGTATCATCACATAATCTTCTTCCATTTGTTCCTCCGTGTCTTACACGTCCAGCTTTGCGTACTGGGCGTTGGTCTCGATAAAGCGGCGGCGGGGCTCCACCTGATCGCCCATCAGGATGGTAAAGGCTTCGTCAGCCTTTTCGGCATCCTCGATGGTGATCTGCACGATGACCCGGTTGTCCGGGTTCATGGTAGTCTCCCACAGCTGCTCAGGGTTCATCTCACCAAGGCCCTTATAGCGGTTCACCTTTGCGCCGGGCATCTCCTGCGAGAGGATGGCCATTTCCGCGTCGTTGTAGGCGTACTTGATGGTGTTGCCCTTCTGCACCTTGAACAGGGGCGGCTGTGCCACATACACATGACCCTGCTCGATGAGGGGGCGCATATAGCGGAAGAAGAAGGTCAGCATCAGGGTGCAGATGTGGGAGCCGTCCACGTCCGCATCGGCCATGATGAACACCTTGTCGTACCGCAGCTTGGAGATATCGAACTCGTCACCGATGCCGCAGCCCAGCGCCAGCACCACCGGCATCAGCTTGTCGTTGCCGTAAATTTTATCGGCGCGGGCCTTTTCCACGTTCAGCATCTTGCCCCACAGCGGCAGGATGGCCTGAATGGCAGAGTCGCGTCCCATCTTGGCAGAACCGCCTGCAGAGTCGCCCTCGACGATGAAGATCTCAGTGCGGCTGGGGTCTTTTTCGCGGCAGTCTGCCAGCTTGCCGGGCATCCGGCTGGTCTCCAGCGCGCTCTTGCGGCGCACCAGCTCGCGGGCCTTTTTGGCGGCGGCGCGGGCGCGGGCGGCCTGCGTTGCTTTTTCAAAAATAGCCTTTGCCACGCCGGGGTTCTCCTCAAAGAACTCCATCAGCTTGGAGTAGACCATGTTGGAAACGAGGGTGCGAATTTCGGTATTGCCCAGCTTTGCCTTGGTCTGGCCTTCAAATTCGGCCTCCTGCAGCTTGACCGAGATAACGCAGATCAGACCCTCGCGCACGTCTGCGCCGGACAGGTTCTCGTCCTTGTCCTTCAGCAGGCCGTGGCTGCGGCCGTAATCGTTGAACACGCGGGTCAGGCTGGCTTTGAAGCCCTCTTCATGGGTGCCGCCATCCGGGGTGTTGACGTTGTTGGCAAAGCTCAGAAGCAGCTCGTTGTAGCTGGAATTGTACTGCAAAGCGATCTCTGCCACGCCGCGGTCGGTCTGTCCCTTGAGGTAGATGACGTTGGGGTGCAGCACTTCCAGCTTGCGCTTTTCGCCCAGATAGGTGACAAAGCTCTTGATGCCGCCCTCGTAGCACATCACCTCGGAGCGGTAGCAAGGGTCGCCCTCCTGCCCATCCTCCAGCACGGGGGTGTACAGCTGACGCTCATCGGTCAGGGTGATCTTGACACCGGCGTTCAGGAAGCTTTCCTCCCGCAGGCGCTTTTCCAGCGTGTCGAAGTCGTAGACGGTGGTGTCCTTGAACATTTCCGGGTCGGGCTTGAAGGTGACCCGGGTGCCGGTGACGCCCTCGGCTACCGTGCCGATGCACTTGAGTGCGCCGTCCGGGTCGCCGCGCCGGAAGGTCTGCTCGTACTCCTTGCCGTCGCGGCGCACATTGACGGTGAGCCACTCGGAGCAGGCGTTGACCACCGAAGCGCCCACGCCGTGCAGACCGCCGGCCACCTTGTAGCCGGAGTTCTCGCCGCCGAACTTGCCGCCGGCGTGTAGGATGGTGTACACCACGGTGACGGCGGGCAGACCGGTATCGGCCTGAATGTCCACGGGAATGCCGCGGCCGTTATCGGTGACCTGAATGATGTTGTCCTTCAGGATCTTGACCTCGATGTGGTCGCAGTAACCGGCCAGCGCCTCGTCAATGGCGTTGTCCACGATCTCGTACACCAGATGATGCAGACCGCGCTCACCGGTGGAGCCGATATACATACCCGGGCGCTTGCGCACCGCTTCCAGACCTTTCAGCACCTGGATCTCGCTGGCGTTATACTCGTGGTCGGTCGCGGTATCGGCATTTGTACTGGTAATGATTTCTTCTGCCATATCCTTTCTCCCTTTTGTTCATTTTTGCGTTTGTTTTTTCAAATTATAGCAAAGCGGGAACCGGCACACCATGGTGTACTTTTTTCTCGCCGTTTTGTTGTGTTTTTACGCGCTGCCCGCAGCGGGCGTTCCGGCTGGCACGGTGCGGCTTTCCGGGCAGCTCCGGGGCTTTCCCATCCCTCTTTTTTCTGTGGATCTTCCGCCCGTTTTCCGCAAATTTCACTCCACCATCTTTTGCGCTCTGCGGCGCATGGCGGCGCTGGACAGCTCCGAAAGATACACCGCATCCACCAGCCCTCCGTCTGCCAGCACATAGCACTGGGGCAGCTCGTCCGAAAGGCTGACCACCGCCCCGTTCTTCTGGGCGTAGTTCAGAAACTCCCGCCCCCGGGGGGAGGTGGTGGTGGTCTCCAGATCAAAGATGCCAATGATATCACGGTCGTTCAGAACATAGTCCCGCCCCAGATGAATATACATACTGTATTTTCTCCCGTGTCTTTTGTTTGCATAAAGCCCACGAAAATTCAGCTTTTATGCAGTATCACTTACAACATTTATCCATGCTGCCAGACCCGGTTCAGCACCCCGCCGTCCATGCGGTACACCTCGCCGTCGGTCTTTAAAAAGTCCGTGTCATCGCAGCTGGTCACAAAGGTCTGCTTTTCCTTCATGCAGGTGAGCAGATACTGCTTGCGCCCCTCGTCCAGCTCGCTCAGCACATCATCCAGCAGCAGTACCGGGTGCTCCCCGGTGATCTGCGCCGCCGCTGCTGCTTCCGCCATTTTCAGGCTCAGCACCACGCTGCGCTGCTGTCCCTGACTGGCATACACCCGGGCAGGCTGGTCGTCCAGTAAAAGCTCCAGGTCCTCGCGGTGGATGCCGCACAGGCTCTGCCCGGCGCGCAGCTCCTCCTCCTGCCGCTGGCGCAGCAGTGCGGCAAGCCCGCCCGGCGCAAACTGGGCGGCGTAGCGGATGCTCATCCGCTCCGCCCCGTGGGAAAGCTCCGCGTAGTTGGCACAGGCGCGGGGGGCAAGCAGCTCCAGATACTCCCGCCGCCGCTGCTGCAAGGCTTCGCCCCGCGCGGCAAGCTCGGTGTTGAGTACCTCCAGCAGGGTGCGCTTTTCCGCATAGGGGCGCTCCTGCCCGTTTGCAGAGTGGCGCAGCAGCGCATTTTTTTGCTGCAAAACCCGCACATAGCGGCGGTAACTGGCCAGATACCCGGGGTACAGCTGGCACAGCGCAGCGTCCAGAAATTTGCGCCGCCCTTCCGGTGCCCCCTTGACAAGACTCAGGTGCCCGGGGTCGAACACCACCGCCGGAAAGCTGCCCGCCAGTGCCGCCGCCCGCTTGGGCGCTGCGCCGTTCACCGCCGCATAGCGGCCGGGCTTTGCGGCTTCCGGGGTGCCCACGGTCATGCGGATGTGGGCAGGCTCGGCGGGCTCGCAGCCTTCCGGCCGGTCCCGCTGGGTGTCGGCTTCCAGCACCGCGAATGCTTCTCCCCGGCGCACAAGCTCGGCATCCTTGCCGCCCCGGAAGCTTTTGCCGCCGGTCAGCAGCCAGATGGCTTCCAGAAGGTTCGTTTTACCCTGCCCGTTGTTGCCGCAGATGACGGTAAGTTCCCGCCCGGGCTCCAGCCGTGCCGCACAAATATTGCGATAGTTCTGTACTTCCAGCGAAAGCAGACGCATTTACTGACCCTGCCCGATCTCTACGCTCTGCCCGTCCAGCTCGATGATATCCCCGGCGCGGCACTTTTTGCCCCGCATGGTGCACACCTCGCCGTTCACCTTCACGGCACCGCCCTGCACCAGCTCCTTGGCTTCGCCGCCGGTCTCGCACAGGCCGGCAAATTTGAGCAGGGCATCCAGCTTGATAAACTCGGTATGAATGAGAATCTTCTGCATAAAACGCGCTCCTTAGTCGTTTTTAAACCGTACCGGCAGTACCAGATACAAAAAGTCGTTGCCCTCTACCGGCAGCACCTTCACCGGGCTCAAGGGGCCGCTGATCTCCATGCGCACCTGCTCGGTGCGGGCGTTGCGCAGCGCATCCAGCAGATAGCGGTTGTTGAAGCCGATCTCCACCTCGTCGCCCTCGCAGGCGGCGCTGAACTCGTCCACCACGCGGCCAAGGTTCGTCTGGCAGCGCACCACGACTTTACCCTCTGTAAAGGAGATGCGGAGGGGATTTTTTAAACGCTCTGTAATAATCAGGGAAGCGCGCTCGATGGTGGAGATAAAGTCCTTGGTGTCGATGGTCACCCGGGTGCGGCTTCCGGCGGGGATGACGTTGCGGTAATTCAAAAACTCGCCCTCGATCAGGCGGCTCATGATGGTGTAACCGGCGGTGGTGAACACCACATAGCGGCGGTTGGCACTGATGTGCACGTCCTCCTCGTCATCGTTGGCCAGCAGGTGGGAGACCTCGGTCATGGTCTTGCTGGGCACGATGATGCGGATATCCTTCACGGCGGTGATGGGGCGCTCCACGATGGCAAGGCGGTAGCCGTCCAGCGCCACCATGGTCAGCTTGTCCAGCTCGATCTCGAACAGCTCGCCGGTGTGGGCGGGTTTTTTCTCGTCCTGACTGACAGCGTACAAGGTGCGTTCGATCATGTCCCGCAGCACGCCGGTCTTGATGGTCAGGGTCTGCTCCGCGCCGGTGTTGGGCAGATCCGGGAAATCGGTGGCGGGCATGGACTGGATCTCGAACTGTGCCACGCCGCTCTGGATGGTGGTCTTGCCGTTATCGGCAGCCACGATGCTGATCTGACCTGCCGGCATCCGGCTGATCATGCTGCTGAGCAGCTTTGCATTCAGCACGATCTCGCCGGGCTCCTTGATGTTGGCTTCGATGGTGGTCACGATGCCCATTTCCAGATCGTAGCCGGTCAGGGTGAGCTGAAAACCCTCGGCCTTCAGCAGAATGCCCTCCAGCACCGGGATGGACGAGCGCATGGTGACAGCTTTGGAAACGCCGTCGATGGCTGCACTGAGCAGCGTTTTATCGCAGACGATGTTCAAAACAGTATCTCTCCTTTTTTCACACTTCCGGCAGAATATCTGTCCTTTGGGCTGCTGCCGGAAGGCAGTAATATATTGAACTTGTTGTAGTAACCGTAGTAGGGGGTGGGGAAGATGTTGAAAACCCGGAAATGTCTTGCCGGGATGCGGGGCTTTGGCTTTCCACCGGGTTGTGGAAGGCTCGTGAAGGAAATGTTGAAAGGTGGGGAACGGTGGTTCTTTCCACAGCCGATGTGAAGAACTGATGTTAAATGTTGAAAACTAAGTGGAAAGTGTGGAAAGCTTCGCCTTTTTGCCACAAGATATAGGCGTATTTTCCCCTTTTTGTTCCGGTTTCTCCCCATATTTTGGGGTCACACCCTGAAATGAGTATGACTTTTGCCCGGTTTTCCCCGGTTTAAGCTTTCACGTTCTTGATGATATCGCTCACGGTCTCCCGCAGGTGCTGATCGTTCTTCATGTCCCGCTCCATGGTCTTGAGGGAGTAGACGATGGTGGAGTGGTCGCGGCCGGAGAATTCCCGCCCGATCTCCTCCATGCTCATGCCGGTGACTTCCCGCAGGATATAGATGGCAACGCGCCGGGCAGAAGCCACATTGGCGTTGCGCTTGGTGCCCCGGATGTCGGCAGGGGACACGTTGAAGGTGCGGGATACCTCGCCGATGATCTTTTCGATGGTCACCGGCACCGGCTGGGTCTCGTTGAGGATATCCTTGATGGCGTTCTGCGCCACGCTGATCACCGGCTGGATGCCCTCCAGCATATAATAGGCGTTCAGCTTTTTCACTGCGCCCTCCAGCTGGCGGATGTTGTTTTTCAGGTGGTTGGCAATGAACTCTGCCACGTCCTCGGGCAGGTCCAGATGCAGCAGCTCTGCCTTGCGCTTCACGATGGCAACGCGGGTCTCAAAATCCGGCGGCTGCACATCGGCGGTCAGACCCCACTCAAAGCGGGTGCGCAGACGCTCTTCCAGGCTCTTGATCTCCTTGGCGGGACGATCGGAGGCGATGACGATCTGCTTGTGGGCATCATGCAGGGAGTTGAAGGTGTGGAAGAACTCCTCCTGCGTGGACTCTTTGCCTGCGATGAACTGGATATCGTCTACCAGCAAAAGGTCTGCCACGCGGTACTTCATGCGGAAGTCCTCGGTGCTGCCGGCGCGGATGGCGGCAATCAGCTCGTTGGTGAACTGCTCGCAGGTGACATACATGATGACGAAATCGGGGTGGGTGCGCTTGATCTCGGTCTGAATGGCGGTCAGCAGATGGGTCTTGCCCAGACCGGAGCCGCCGTAGATGAACAGGGGGTTATACGCCCCGGAGGGGTTTGCCGCCACAGCCTGCGCAGCAGCAAACGCAAACTGGTTGGACGGCCCCTTGATGAAGTTTTCAAAGGTGAACTCGTAGTTGCCCTGCGGGGAGGCTGGGTTTGCCTCGTACTGCTGGGCCAGCACTACTTCGTGGGGCGGGGTGCTGGGCACCACAAGGGTGATGTCCACATCAAAGCCCAGCACGGACTTGAAGGCCTCTTTGAGCAGGCCGAGGTACCGGTCGGTGACGATCTTGCAGATAAAATCGTTGCGCACCGACAGGGTGATATGGCTGGAGTCCTCAAAGCTGATGGGCTCCAACCCGTCGATATAGAGATTGTACGTTGGCTCGGCCATCTGCGCCTTGCAGTACATCTGGGCCGCTTCTAAAACGTCCTTGAAAGAATCCATAAAACATCCACTCCATTGAATCGGTCGAAGTTTTCAACAATGCTGCTGATACCACGTTAGTATACCACAAAAATCTCCCTGCGTCTATATTACTATAATGTAATTTATAATACATAAAATAAGATGGTACAGCAGCCTTGTGGAAAAACGCAAAAAAGACCACAATATCTGGTAGAAAAAAGTTTTCCACAGCAAAACGGTGAAAAAGTTGAAAAGCTTTTAACAGAAA
This sequence comes from Faecalibacterium intestinale, assembly GCF_040096575.1. Lineage (NCBI taxonomy): Bacteria > Bacillati > Bacillota > Clostridia > Eubacteriales > Oscillospiraceae > Faecalibacterium > Faecalibacterium intestinale. The sequence continues at coordinate 5,589 of NZ_JBBMEN010000027.1, read as the reverse complement.
AATCAGAAAAAAGTTTGCAGAAAACTGCAAAAAATGCTTGACAGAACGTCATACTATGCGATATACTGTTGAATTGCAAGCCTGTCCCCAATCTGGGACCGATCAAGACCCCATACCGGGGATAAGTTTTTACGGAGGATACAACCATGAAGAGAACTTTTCAGCCCAAGAAGCGTCAGCGCAAGGAAGTTCATGGCTTTCTGACCCGCATGAGCACCAAGAACGGCCGTAAGGTCATCAATGCTCGCCGTGCAAAGGGCCGCAAGAGCCTGACTGTCTGATCTTAAACCTTGCAGGTGAGATCCGGCGCAGAAATGAATATGCGCACAAAAGACCGCTGATATCCCATTGGCGGTCTTATTTTTTTACCCGTCAAAAGTTTTTTCGTAAAAATGCCCGGATGGGCTTTTAAAGTGCAAAAATTTTTGATATACTGGCTAAAGAGTGCACCCATGTGCACCCGGACGAAAGGAGGTGCCGACGTTATGCGTTATCGTCCGATCCGCCGCAACAGCGAGTTTGGCCGTGTGTACGCCCGCGGCAAGTCCTATGTGAACCCGGCACTGGTACTGTATGTGCTCAAGACCCGGGGCCGCAACACCCGGGTGGGCCTGACCGCCACCAAAAAAATAGGCCACGCCGTGCAGCGCAACCGCGCCCGCCGCGTGATGAAAGCCGCTATTGACGAGCATCTGGATTACAATATCGGCGGCTACGATCTGATCTTCGTGGCCCGGGGCATGACCCCCAAGCTGAAAAGCTGGCAGCTGAGCAGCGTTGTGGCAAAGCTGTTTGCCCAGGCCGGTCTGCCGGATAAGGCCAAGCGCCCGGACGCAAAGCCGCCCGCCACCGTGCCCCCCGCCCGCAAGCAGAAGCCGGAGCCCCGCGCGTGAACCGGCTGCAAATGCTCTGCCGCAGGGCGCTGTGCGTGCCCATCCGCATCTACCAGTACACTCTCAGCCCATGGATCGGCCGCAGCTGCCGGTTTTCGCCCAGCTGCAGCAACTACACCATGCAAGCCATCCTGACCCACGGCTGTGTAAAGGGCATTCTGCTGGGCGCATGGCGCATTGCCCGGTGCAATCCGCTGGGCAAGTGGGGCTACGACCCCGTGCCGCCGCCCGGCCGCTGGCAAAGCCCCGCCCGCAACTTGCAGCCCGCAAAGCTGTTTGAAAAGCGGCATGGGGGATAGGGCAGCGTCCTCGCCCTCTCCGTCTGCTCCCTCTGGTCGCATCCACCTCTCCCAAAGGGAGAGGCCTTGGCAAAAAGATGAAGTTTGCGTGGACTGCCAAGGGCTCCCACTTTGGGGGAGCTGGCATCGCGTAGCGATGACTGAGAGGGCGAGGATGCTAACCACGGAGATGACGGACTCTCTTTTAATTTCGCTTCTTGTGACGCGCTGCACTGTGGGCGGCGTGTCCTACGATAAAAAAATAATGCGTCCCGGGCCACAGCCGGGGCAGAATGGACAAAGGTATGAACTTCTTTTACATCCTGAGCGGTCCTCTCGGCTATGTCATGGAGTGGATCTACAAGCTGCTGCCGAACTACGGCTGGGACATCATCCTCTTCACCCTGCTCATCAACATCGTCAAGATCCCCCTGCAGACCAGCCAGCAGAAGAGCATGGCGAAAATGTCTGCTTTCCAGCCCATGATCGCGGAGATCCAGACCAAGTACAAGGACAAGCCCGAAAAGCAGCAGGCTGAGCTGATGAAGCTGCAGCAGGACTTTGGCTATAAGCCCACGGCCGGCTGCATGCCCATGCTGCTGAATTTCCTTGTCATGTTCGGCGTTATCGGCGTGGTGTATAACCCGCTGGAGCGCATTTTCCACATCAGCGCCGCTGCACTGGCCAGCGCAGGTGAGGCGATGACCGCCGCCGGCATCTCCTTTACCGCCATCACCCGCGATACCAACATCATCGCCGAGGTGGTTGCCGGCAACAGCGGCGTGCTGGGCTGCTTTACCGCACAGCAGATCGCTACCATCACCGAGTTCAGCCAGCACATGAACTTCTTTGGCATCGACCTGACCCGCATCCCGAAGCTGGGGCTTTCTCTGGACATCGTGCTGCCGCTGCTGTCGGTCATCACCATGTTCCTGTCCACCCATATCAGCATGAAGGCCTCCGGCCAGCAGATGCAGGGCAGCATGAAGCTGACCATGTATATGATGCCGCTGATGTACCTGTTCTTCTGCTTTACCTACCCGCTGGCATTCTCTCTGTACTACGTCATTTCCAACATCGTCATGACCGCACAGACTCAGGTCATGCGCAAGTTCTACGACCCCGAGAAGATGCGCAAGGAAGTGGAAGCGGAGATCGCCGCCAAACGCAAGCAGGAAAAGCGCGGTGTGAAGAACACCACCATCACGGTGACCGACCCCAAGACCGGCAAGAGCGTGGAAAAGAACCTTTCCGCCAGCGAGATGAACAAGCGCCGGCTGGAGTATGCCCGTCAACTGGACGCCGAGCGCTACAAGGACGAGCGCACCGTGCCGCTGAGCGAGCTTGACAAGCAGGATAAACAGTAATAAGGGAGGTAAACGGTTATGATCCGTACACAGGAATCCACCGGCAAGACGGTGGACGAAGCCCGCGCCAAAGCCTGCGCCCTGCTGGGCGTGCAGGCCGACGATCTGAATGTCAGCTATGAAGTGCTGGAAATGCCCCAAAAGACCGGTTTTCTGGGCTTAAAGACCACCCCCGCCAAGGTGCGCGTGCGCGTGGAAGAGCCGGATGCCCCCGCCGCTGCACCCGCAAAGCCGGTGGCAGAGCAGCCTGTTGAGACTGCCGCCCCCGTGCAGGAGACTGCTCCTGTGGCAGAGGAAGTTCCCGCTGTTGCGGAGGAGCCTGCCGCTCCCGCCGCAGAGCAGACCCCCGCTGCCCAGCAGCCCGCCGAAGCTGCCGAGGAGGCAGAAGAGGTGGAGGTGCCCATCGTCATCGAGGAGAACGCCAAGGTGAAGGCCGCTGTGGACTATCTGCGGGAGGTCATCACCCTGATGGGCGTGGAGAATGTGACCTTCAGCGCCGTGCAGAAGGGCGAAGCCACCATCATCCGTCTGGACGGTGAAAAGCTGGGTGCCCTCATCGGCCGCCGCGGCGAGACCATGGAGAGCCTGTCCTATCTGGCAAGCCTTGTGGCAAACCGTCTGGAGGGCGATTACATCAAGCTGGGTCTGGACGTTGCCGGTTACCGCGACAAGCGCGAGAGCGACCTGACCGCACTGGCACAGCGCATTGGTGCCAAGGTGCGCAAGACCGGCCGCAGCTTTGCCATGGAGCCCATGAACCCCTACGAGCGCCGCATCATCCACTCTGCCATCAGCAAGATGGAGGGTGTGCGCAGCGAGAGCAAGGGTGAGGGCCGTGACCGCCGCGTGGTCATCTACTCCACCGCACCGGATGCTCAGACCGAGAATACCTACGGCGAGCGCCGTGGCCGTGGCGGCAACCGGAATGGCCGCCGTCCCGGCGGCAACCGCAACGGCGGTTATCGTGGCGAGCGCCGCAGCAATGGCGGCTACCGCGGCAACCGCAGCGGTGCACCTCGCGGCCCGCGTCCGTCCAGCGTGCCGGAGCGCACCTACGCCCCCCGCGACGCCGAGAGTGCAGCACCCGTAGCACCCAAGCGCACCGAGCGCGTGGACGACTTTGCAGATTTCAGCTTCGGCAAGATCGAGCTGTGATCGGCAGGTTTCAATAAAACTATGCAGCGCCCCGCATTTCCACCGGAAGTGCGGGGCGCTTTTTTGTAGGGAAGAACCCCCTCAGCTTCGCTGCGCTCAGCAGCTCCCCCAAGGGGACGCCTTTGGGTTATGCAGGAAACCTTTCCGCCACCGCCGAAAGCCGTCCCCTTGGGGAAGGTGGCTGCGAACGCAGTGAGCAGACAGAAGGGGTAACTTCGCAGACGCTGCCCACCATTTTCAATCCTTTTTTCCACAAACATTTTGGAAGATGTGGAAAAACCGCGCGGCGGGTGTATCTTTTTGCGCAAAAACGTGGTAAAATAAACTGTAAAATCAGAAAGTGTGCGCTGCGGCAGGTCTGCGGTACCAGCGCACGAGCAGCGCACCCGCAAGGGATGGGTGCGCGGAAAGGATGCAGTATGCAGGGATCGACCATTGCCGCCATCGCAACGCCCCCCGGGGCGGGCGGCATTGCTGTGGTGCGCCTGTCCGGCGCAGAGAGCTATGCCGTGGCTGCCCGGGTGTTCCACCCGGCAAACCCGGCAAAAAAGGTGGAACAGGCTAAGGGCTACACCGCACTGTTCGGGCATTTCGTGGACAGGGAAGAAGCCTTTGACGAGGGCGTCGCCCTGTTTTTCCGCGCGCCCCACAGCTACACCGGCGAGGACGTGGTGGAGCTTTCCTGCCACGGCGGCAGCGCGGTGGCGCGGCGGCTGGTGGAAGCTTGCCTTGCAGCGGGCGCGCAGCCTGCCGCCCCCGGCGAGTACACCCGCCGTGCCTTTCTGAACGGCAAGCTGGGTCTGACCCAGGCCGAAGCGGTCATGGATCTGATCTCGGCAGACGGGCGGCAGGGGGCAGCGCTGGCAAACGCCGCGCTGGGCGGCGCACTGGCGAAAAAGATCAACGCCCAGAAAGCCCAGCTGACCGCCCTGCAGGCGCATCTGGCCGCTTGGGTGGACTTCCCGGAGGAGGATGTCCCGGAGCTGGACCCCGCCCACCTGCGTACCGTGCTGGGCGCGGTGAGGGAAGAGCTGGACGGCCTTATCCGCAGCTACGATGCCGGTGCGGTGCTGCGCGAGGGCGTGGACTGCGCCATCGTGGGACGCCCCAACGCGGGTAAGTCCACCTTGCTGAACCTGCTGGCAGGGTTCGACCGTGCCATCGTCACCCCGGTGGCGGGCACTACCCGCGATGTGGTGGAGCAGGCGGTGCAGCTGGGGGATATCCGGCTGAACCTCTTTGACACCGCCGGTCTGCGGGAGACCGAGGACGCCATCGAAGCTGAGGGCATTCGCCGAAGCTGGAAAAAACTGGAAGAAGCGGGACTGATCTTAGCCGTCTTTGACGGCTCCGAGCCGCCCAGCCGGGAGGACCTGGCGCTGGCACAGCGCTGCGCCGGTCGCCCCGCCATCGCCCTTGTGAACAAGGAGGACAAGCCTACCCAGTTCGATGCAGAGCTTATCGCCCCCTATTTTGCCATGGTGCTGCCGGTCTGCTGCCGGGAAGAGGGGAGCCGCAAGGTCATCGCCGCTGCGGTGGCGCGGCTGCTGGGCACCGGCAGCATCGACCCCCACGCCGCCAGCCTGTCCGGCCAGCGGCAGCTTTCTGCCGCCCTCCGCGCCCGGGACGCCGCAGCCGGTGCACTGGATGCCGCCGCCGGCGGCTTTGGGCTGGACGCCGTTTCGGTCTGCGTGGATGATGCGCTGGACGCCCTCTGCGACCTGACCGGAGAAAACGCTTCGGAAGCCGTCATCGAACAGGTGTTCGAGCGGTTCTGTGTGGGAAAATAAGGGCGGGAATGTTCTCTTTTGACACCAAAAGAGAACCGGAAAAGCGTATTGCGCGCTGCGGGGAAAGTTTCTGCTTGCCGCAAGCGTGCAAAGACGCTCCGCTGGG
>NZ_JBBMEN010000026.1:0-27707 GCF_040096575.1 Faecalibacterium intestinale | reverse complement strand
CAGCCCGTCAAAGCTGAAGGTAACTGCGTCCAGATCCCCGCCGGTGATCTGCAGCTTGGCAAAATCCACCTCGGTAAGGGGCGCATTCTGCTGCGCCGCCACCCGGCGCAGCACGGTGTCTGCTTCCGGTGCGCCGCCGTAGCTCACCACCGGGCAGCCCGGCTTGATGATGCCCGCCTTGGCAGCGGCGATATCCGCCAGCGTAGGGCCAAGCTCCTTGACGTGATCCATGCCCAGTGCAGTGATCACCGCGCAGGCGGGCGTTTCGATGACATTGGTAGAATCCAGCGTGCCGCCAAGTCCCACCTCCAGCACTACGATATCGCACTGCTGCTGCGCAAAATAGAGCATTCCCAGTGCGGTGATGATCTCGAACTCGGTGGGCACGTCCTCCATGGCATCGGCGGCAGGCTTTACCTGCTCCACCAGCGCCACCAGCATCTCGTCCGGGATCTGCTGCCCATTGATCTGGATGCGCTCGTTGAACCGGTTGATGAAGGGCGAGGTATACAGTCCCACCCGGTAACCGGCGGCCTGCAGGCAGGAAGCCAGCATTGCCGCCGTACTGCCCTTGCCGTTGGTGCCCGCCACATGGACGAATTGCAGCTTTTTGTGCGGGTCGCCCAGTGCAGCCAGCAGGGTGCGGGTGCGGGTAAGCCCGGGCTTATGCCCCGCCCACTGCACCGCGTGGATGTATTCCATTGCCTGTTCGTAGTTCATAGATACTGCCTCGATTCAAGGAATAATATTAAAAATTTCGGAACACCGGAGCGTCTGCAGACGCTCCGGTGTTCCATTTTATAGAACTCTTACTTCTTTGCCAGCTTCATCAGGCTGCGGTTTTCCAGCAGGATGCGCAGCAGTACAACGTTCACAGCGCTCAGGATGAGGGCGTTGGGGATGCGCACTGCCAGCGTTGCCCACGGATAGCCGTAAAACAGGCGCAGCGCCAGCGAGGTGATGACCATAGAGCCCACAAAATGCCCCAGCAGCACGCTGGCTGCAAGCCGCAAATTTGTGGAAAGGCTGCTCAGCTTCTGCCACGCAAAACCCGCCACCAAGCCGATGGCACCCGCGCCCAAGGTGATCAGCGGGTTGATGGCGTAGCCCGCCAGCACACCGCCGATGATATCGGCCACTGCGCCCACCGCAAAGCCTGCGCCGGGGCCAAACACCACCGCCGACAGCAGCACCGGCAGACTGCCCAGATTGAACCGGACGAAGCCGGTGGAGATGCTCAGCACCCGGCTGAACACGATGCTCATGGCCACCAGCAGGGCCAGCATGGTCAGGGTACGCACCGAAGTTTTTTTGTCGTTCATCGTAGTTGTCCTCCTTAAAAAGGAACAGCAGGCAGGACGCAAAAAAACGCCCTCCCCTGTGACAGACCGCACAAAGGAGGGCGTGAATTCCAACAACATTCACTTCCGGGCAAAAACCGCAGACGGCTCTCGCCTGCACCCAAGTCCATGCAGCAGCGGGATGCAGACCCTGCACCGCGGTCAATACCTTCGTCCGCAGCACAACTCCCCGTTGATGCGGCACTTAACGCACAGGGTCTTACTCTGTTGATGATGCCATTATAATCCTTTTTTTGCCGCTCCGCAAGCGCGCAAACAGACATCTTTGCCAAAGGAGCGTTTTTATTTTTGGCAGTGTTGTATAAACGTAGGACTTTTGCCCGCCTGTCTTCCTCTTTTCTTTTGGCGCAGAACGTGGTAAGATGAACACAAGATACCAAAGGGGGAACTGCCCCGGAAAGGAAATTTTCCATGAAATTCAGCGAAATGACCTATACCCGCCCCGACATCGACGCCCTGCTGGCACGGTGCAAACAGCTGGCCACCAAGGCCGCTGACGCCCCGGACGGTGATGCCCTCATTCAGGTGTACTACGAGCAGAGCCGCGCCTTTGCAGACTACACCACCGCCTCCCAGCTGGCGAACATCCACTACACCTGCGACACCCGCGATGCCTACTGGAAGGCCGAGCAGGATTTTTTTGATGCCAACGGCCCTGCCGTGACCAACGCCAGTGTGGAGATCAGCCGGGCGTTTCTGGCAAACCCCTATGTGGAAGCGCTCACCGAACACTTCGGCACCACCTGTGTAGCCGGTATGAAGAACGCCGTGCTGGGCATGGACGACCGCACCGTTGAATTGCAGCAGGAGTTCAACGCGCTGGTCAGCCAGTACCAGCAGATCTACGGCGGCGCACTGGTGGAGCTGGACGGCAAGCAGCTGACCATCCCCCAGCTGGGCCCCTATAAGGAGGATCTGGACCCCGCCGTGCGCCGCGCCGCCTACGAAGCCGAGGCCGGTTACTTTGACGCCCACCGGGACGAGCTGGATGCATTGTACACCAAGATCGTCAAGAACCTGAACCAGCAGGCCAAGGTGCTGGGCTACAAGGATTACAGCGAGCTTTCCTATGTGCGCATGAACCGCATCGGCTACGGACAGGCCGAGATCCAGGCCTTCCGGGATCAGGTTGCCCGGGACGTTGTACCCGAGCTGCAAAAAGTGATGGCCATGCGCGCCAAGCGCACCGGCATCACCCACCCCACCTTTACCGATCTGCCCATCATCTTCAAGGACGGCAACCCCAAGCCCATCCCGGGCTATCAGGCACGCATGGACGCCGCCCGCACCATGTACCACGAGCTGAGCCCCGAGACCGCCGAGTTCATCGACTTTATGCAGGACAACGAGCTGTTCGATGTGGAAAGCCGTCCCGGCAAGATGTCCGGCGGTTACATGACCAGCCTGCCCAGCTACAAGGCTCCCTTCATCTTTGCCAACTGGAACGATACCTCCGGCGATGTGGATGTGCTGACCCACGAGTGCGGCCATGCCTTTGAGGGCTATGTGGCCGAGCGCGACCCCAACGTACCCGCCGATCTGGAATGCCCTGCCATGGAAAGCGCCGAGATCCACTCCATGGCCATGGAGTTCCTCACCGCGCCGTGGCACCACCTGCTGTTCGGCAAGGACACCGAGAAGTACGCCCTGCTCCACGCCGAGGACAGCTTTGTGTTCCTTGCCTACGGCTGCGCCGTGGACGAGTTCCAGCACATCATGTACCAGAATCCCGACCTGACCCCCGACCAGCGCAACGCCGAGTGGCTCAAGCTGGAAAAGAAGTACCGCCCGTGGATCGACTTTGACAACCTGCCCTTCTACGGCCGCGGCGCCGGGTGGCAGCGCCAGCTGCACATCTACGAGTGCCCCTTCTACTATATCGACTACTGCCTGTCCACCATGGCAGCGCTGCAGTTCTTCCTGCTGAGCCTTGACGACCACAAGGATGCATGGCAGCGCTACCTCAAGCTGGTGCGCCGCGCCGGGCTTGCCAGCTACACCGAGCTGCTGCAGACCGCCGGGCTGAAGGTGCCCTTTGCGGAGGGCAGCGTCAAGGGCATCGCCCAGCAGATGACCCGCTGGCTGGAGGAGCATCAGGTGGGCTAAAGGCAAGCGAAAGTCGTTTCGTTACAGCGTCAGGGCGTTTCGTGTCAGTTTTCTTGCTTTTCCGCCGGGCTGCGATATACTGAAACCAGAAATCCCCCTTCGAAAATGGAAAGGAGAACTGACTTATGAGATCTTCCCGTTTGTTCCGGCGTATTGCGGCCGGTTTATGCGCTGCGGCCATGCTGTGCGGCGGCATGGCTGCAGCAGCGGCTGCGCCCGCGCTGCCCGCTGCTCCCGCTGCGGCAGAGACCACCAACGCCTCCCCCAGTGATGCCGAGCTCAAGGCTGCTTTATCCAAGTTCACTGTCACCTACGACGAGGAGACCGGCGGCTGGGATCTTTCCTCTCCGCAGGAGCAGGCCAGCATGGCAAAAAAATCCTGCGGGCTGTACCCCTATATGTTCGTGCAGGACGACGGCATTGCCTTTAACATGATCCTGACCTATGCAGGCAGCAAGAAGCTGGACATCAAGACGGTCAATGTGACTGCCGATAATAATATGTATACCTTCACCTGTGATGAAGAGTACGGCGGCGGCTACGATCAGGATCTGGGCTGCTGGTTCGATCTGGAGCTGTTCCAGCTGAGCGACGACGAGATCAGCTGGCTGAGCGAGTGGCTGAACGCCAAGAGCGTCACCGCCGTGTTCGTTGGGCGGAACGGCACCACCCAGAGCTACGCCCTGACCAAGGAGAACCGCACCGCCATTCAGGAGATGGTCACCGCCTACAACCTGATGCTCTCCTCCACCGTGGAGCAGTGCGACTCCATCCTGACCAGTCTGGCAAAGTAACCGCAATTTACACAAGTCCCCGGAGCGTCTGCGGATGCTCCGGGGCTTTTTTGCGCAAAATATGAACAGCAAATATCTACTGTCGATGCTTTCTTGCCAGCGAGCTCGCCCTCTTCGTCTTTGCTTCGCAAATCCACCTCTCCCAAAGGGAGAGGCCTTGGCAAAGAGATGAAGTTTGCGTGGACTGCCAAGGGCTCCCACTTTGGGGGAGCTGTCAAGGCCGATAGGCATTGACTGAGAGGGCGAGGATGCTGCCCGCATTCAGCCATTTTTGCAAAAATTTTATTTTTTTCAAAAAACGCTTGCAAAGCAGGTCAACCTGTGCTATACTAATCGAGCTGTGATGTGCTGCTATAGCTCAGTTGGTAGAGCGCATCCTTGGTAAGGATGAGGTCTCCAGTTCGAATCTGGATAGCAGCTCCAGCTCAGACACCCTGAAGTCTTAGGACTTCGGGGTGTTTTTTTGTGTTTTTCCAGTGCTGCCAGCTGTTGCATCCTTCTGTTTGTGGATTCCGCCCAAAATAGAACGACTTTTTCTCCCGGTACGTCAATTGCAGCCATCTCCAAATTGTTATACAATTAACATAATAACAAACTACGGTACAGCGCTGCGTGTGCCGTGATATTTTTGGAGGTTTACATTATGGCTCGTTTTACTTTGCCCCGTGATCTGTACCATGGCAAGGGCGCTTTGGAAGCGCTGAAGTCCTTCACCGGCAAAAAGGCAATGATCTGTGTCGGCGGCGGCTCCATGAAGCGCTTCGGCTTCTTGGATCGTGCGGTGGAATACCTGAAGGAAGCCGGCATGGAGGTGGAGCTGTTCGAGGGCATCGAACCCGATCCTTCCGTGGAGACCGTCATGCGCGGTGCCGAAGCCATGCTGAAGTTTGAGCCCGACTGGATCATCGCTATGGGCGGCGGCTCTCCCATCGATGCAGCCAAGGCCATGTGGATCAAGTACGAGTACCCCGAGATCACCTTTGAGGAGATGTGCAAGGTGTTCGGAATCCCGCCGCTGCGCCGCAAGGCACACTTCTGCGCCATTTCCTCCACCTCCGGCACTGCCACTGAGGTGACCGCCTTCTCCATCATCACCGACTACCAGAAGGGCATCAAGTACCCCATCGCAGACTTCGAGATCACCCCGGACGTGGCCATCGTTGACCCGGATCTTGCTGAGACCATGCCCAAAAAGCTGGTTGCCCACACCGGTATGGACGCCATGACCCATGCCGTGGAGGCTTACGTTTCCACCGCACACTGCGACTACACCGATCCTCTGGCCATCTTTGCCATCCGCATGATCCAGGGCGATCTGGTGGACAGCTACAACGGCGATATGTCCAAGCGCGACTCCATGCACAACGCCCAGTGCCTTGCCGGTATGGCGTTCTCCAACGCGCTGCTGGGCATCGTGCACTCCATGGCACACAAGACCGGCGCTGCCTTTGCAGACTACGGCGCACACATCATCCACGGCGCTGCCAACGCCATGTACCTGCCCAAGGTCATTGCCTTCAACGCCAAGGACCCCGAAGCCAAAAAGCGCTACGGCGTCATCGCGGACGAGATGAAGCTGGGCGGCGCAAACGATGACGAAAAGGTCGGCTTGCTCATCGAGTACCTGCGCGGCATGAACGATGCGCTGAACATCCCCCACTGCATCCAGCACTACGGCCCGGACTCTTACCCCACGGAGCAGGGCTTTGTGCCGGAGAATGTGTTCCTCGAGCGTCTGCCCGAGATCGCCAAGAACGCCATCGCTGACGCCTGCACCGGCTCTAACCCCCGCCAGCCCAGTCAGGAAGAGATGGAAAAGCTGCTCAAGTGCTGCTACTACGATACTGAGGTGGATTTCTGATCTATCCTTTCTTTGTTACACCTCCTTCCCTATGCGCAAAGGCCCCGCAGTGCACAGTGCCCTGCGGGGCTTTTGCCTTTTCCGGCACAGGCTGCAGGTATTCCTCTGTTGTATCCTATCCAGAGCGTAATAACTTGACACTAAAATATGTTTTGTTGATTAAAACAGGTCATTCGTGCACTCGTTCACAAAATATTAATAATATATTAACATTCAGTACACCACTTTTCGGTATACATAGGGCAACAAAGGCGCGCAGTGCGCCGAATCCCCGCCAAAAAGGGCAAAAAGGCACAAACCGCTGTGGTGTGCGGCGGCCTTGGAAACGCCCTTGGTACAGGAAAGGAAACGTTACTTATGAAAATTGGTTTTTGGGAACTTATCGTCATCGTCATCGTGGCGTTTGTGTTCATCGGCCCGGATCAGCTGCCCGTCTATGCTAAAAAGATCGGCAAGATGCTCCGCGAGCTGAAGAAGTACACCGGCGCTGCTTCTGAAGAGATCCAGAAGAACGTGGTAGAGCCCCTGAACGAGATCCAGGCACCCCTGAAAGAAGCTGTTGCCCCCCTGACCGATATCAAGAAGGATATCGACAGCAGTATGCGGGACGTGACCAAGAGCTTTACCGGCATTGGCAAGACCAGCAAGGAGGAAGCCGCCAAGAAGCAGGCTGAGACCGAGGAGGTCACCGACCTGACCGAGGACACCGTGGAGGAGCTGCCCGAGCAGCCCGCTGAAGCCCCGGCAGAAGCAGCCGAGACTGTCCCTGCTGAAGCTGTGGAAGTCCCCGCTGAAAAGCCGGAACAGCCCGCTGCTGAGCCGGTTGCCGAGCCTGTGCAGGAAGCCCCTGCCGCTGCCGAGGAAGCCGCCGAAGCTGCACCTGCTGAGGAAGCAAAGGTGTAAGCGCCCCTACTTATTTATGGATGCACCCGCGCCCGCGGTTGCCAGATACATTCTGTAATACGCCCGCCACGCGGCGCGGCAAGAAAAAGGAGATATTTATTATGCGTATTGGTACTAATGAGCTGCTGATCATTCTGGTTGTCGTTCTGCTGATCTTCGGACCCAAGAACCTGCCGAAGCTGGGCAAGATGTTCGGTAAGACCATCAATGGCTTCAAGAAGGGCATGGAGGACGAGGACGCCGAGCAGTCCGAGGAGACTGTAAAGAAGGCTGATAAGAAGGACGAAGACGAGGAGTAATTGTGGCTACAAACAAAAAGCGCAAAAAGAAAGCCGAAGTCATGGCAGAGGACGGCAGCATGACGCTGACCGGCCATCTGAAAGAGCTGCGGAACCGGCTCATCATCTGCGCGGTGGTGTTTGTGGTGGGCGTAGTGGTCTCGCTGGCGTATGCAGACCGTCTGATCGATCTGCTTACCGCCATGGGCCGCGACTATTACCAGTTCGTGTCCATTGCCCCGCAGGAAAAACTGATGCAGTATTTCCGGGTGTCCATTCTGGCCGGTGTGGTGGTAACGGTGCCTGTGGCCTTTTACAACATCTACGCCTTTGCAAAGCCGGGTCTGAAAAAGAGCGAGAGCACCTTTTTCAAGCTGGTCATGCTGCTGGGTCTGATTTTGTTCTGCGTGGGCGTGCTGTTCGCCTATAAACTCATGATGCCGTTCATGCTGCGGTTCCTCAGCACCGGCATCGAGGGTGCAGAGTACATCCAGACCACCACCAGTATCGAGAGCTACGTCAACCTCTGCCTGACCATGTTCATCATCTTTGGCTGTGTGTTTGAGATGCCGCTGATCACCATCATCCTTTCCAAGATGGGCATCATCAACCCGCAGATCCTCAAGCAGGTGCGCGGAGTAGCCATCGTGGTCATCTTCTTCATCGCTGCTGTGGTCACCCCGCCGGACATCGTGTCCCAGTGCATGGTGGCACTCCCCATGGTGCTGCTGTACTTTGTCAGCATCTTCCTGAGCGGCATCTTCTATAAGCCGCGTAATACGGATGAGGATGACGAGGAAGAAGAGGAGAGCGCGGACTGATCCCGCTTCCGCTCCGGTTTTCATCAACTGAATCAAAAGCCGCTGCACCTGACCGTGCGGCGGCTTTTTCTGTTTTTCTCTACGCCCCCACCCGGAATCGCTCTATTTTAAATAGATTTTCCGCTGAATATGCCTGGAGCACACGCGGCGGGCATTCCAAATCTCCCCTCGCACTGGACAATCACCCCCTGTTCGCGGTATACTGAAAGCTGAATACAATGCAAAAACGAGGTCGCAGCATGGTAGAACAGGCAAACGAACTGATATTGGATATCTTGCCCCTTTCGGCACAGACGGCACGTCTGGTGCGGGTGTACGGCACAGCGCCCTGTGTGGCGCTGCCGGGCACGCTGCCCGCCCCGGAAGGCGGCAGTCTTGCTTTGACCGAGCTGGGCGACTACTGCTTTTCCGAAAAGCCCCGCAGCCTGCCTGCACCGGATGCCCTCTGCCGCTACGCGGTAGGCGCGGACGGCGCGGTGCGGCTGACCCGGGCATTCGGGCTGGCGGTGGGGCAAAAGCCCGCCCGCCGGTACGATTTTGACCTTGACGCTCCGGCTGCGGAGGAAGAGGAGCTGCACCCGGTGTGCGGCAGCTTTCTGGAGGAAGTCACTCTGCCGGACAGTGTGCAGGTCATCGGCAGCTGCGCCTTTTACAACTGCCGCAGCCTGCGTCTGCTCACGGTAGGCAGCAGCAGCCTGACCGTGGGCAGCGATGTGTTTTTGAACTGCTTTGCGCTGGAGACCCTGCGGGTGCAGGCCGCACCGGAGCAGCCCACCGGCCTGTTTGCACTGGTGAACAACATCACCGAGGCGGTGCAGGCGCAGTTTTGGCCCGCCGGTGCCGCCGCACCGCTGGCGGCGCTGTGGTACCCTGCCTACTGGGAGGATATCGAGGAGACCCCCGCCCACATCCTGCTGCACACCTTTTCCGGGCAGGGATACCATTACCGGCAGTGTTTTCTCGACAATAAATTCCTTCCCGCAGAATATGACGCCATCTTCCCGCAGGGGCACGATGCCGATGACGCCGCCATTATGGCCATGCTCTGCTTTGCCCGCCTGCGGTACCCGTGGCAGCTGACCGAAGCCGCCGCCGGGCACTACCGGGTGTTTCTGGCAGCCAACACCGACCGGGTGTTCGCCCGCCTTTTAAAGGCACAGGATACCGACGGCATCCGCGCCCTGCTGGCGCTGGACGTGCTGGATAAAGCCGCCTTTGCGTCTGCCGCCGCCCTTGCCGCCAAGGCGGAGAACGCCGCCGCTGCCGCCCTGCTGGCAGATGCGGAACACAAAAAATATGCCCCCCAGCCCAAAAAACAGCGGTACGATTTTGATTTTTGAGAGGTGACCACACGTTGCCAAAGGAAAAATTTTTTGACCCCCGCAAGCCTTTCCAGTCCCAGCGGCCAGAGACCCACGAGGAGTGGCAGGCGCGCATGGGCGACGAGGTGCTGGCGGTGGTGCGCAGCGGGCTGTATCTGGACTTCCGGTTTCTGGATATGGCGCTCAGCGCCCTGTCCCCCGCCCCGGACGAGCGCTGCCGGGTGCTGGCTACGGACGGACAGACCCTGTATTACCAGCCGCAGCGCCTGTTGCAGCTTTATCAGGAGAACCCGAAGTATCTCAACCGGTTGTATCTGCACACCGTCTTCCACTGCGTGTTCCGGCATTTGTGGCTGAAAGGCCGCCGGGAGCCGCAGCTGTGGAGCCTTGCGTGCGATATCGCGGTGGAAAACGTCATCGACAGCTTACAGCGCAAAAGCGTGATGCGTCCGCTGACCTATGTGCGGCAGAACGCCTACCGGCAGATCACCGCCGAGGAAAAGGTGGTGGCGGCAGCCCCGGTGTACCGCTGGCTCACCCGGCAGACGCCCGGCGTGCTGCGGCAGCTGGAGCGGGAATTTGTCACCGACGACCACCGCCTGTGGCCGAAGGATGCCCCGGAGCAGCCCCAGCAGATGCCCACTCCCCTGCCGCAGAAAACGTGGCAGAAGATCGGTGAGCGGATGCAGACCGAGCTGGACCTGCGGGACAAGGAGGCGGGCGAGGGCACCGATGCCTTGAAGCAGCAGGTGAAAGCCGCCAACCGCAGCCGCCGCAGCTACAAGGACTTTCTGTGCCGGTTCTGCGTCCTGCGCGAGGAGGTCAAGCTGGACCCGGACGAGTTCGACCTGAACTTCTACACCTACGGCCTTTCGGTGTACGGCAACCTGCCCCTCATCGAGCCGCTGGAAAGCCGGGAGAGCAAAAAGATCGAGGAACTGGCGCTGGTCATTGATACCAGCTATTCTACCTCCGGCGAGCTGGTGCGCGCCTTTCTGGCCGAGACCTACACCCTGCTGAAAGGGCGGGAGAACTTTTTCCACCGCATGAATTTGCACCTCATTCAGGCCGACAACGCCGTGCGGCAGGATATTCTCATCCGCAATGAGGATGAACTCATCCACGCCATGAACCACTTTGAGCTGCGGGGCGGCGGCGGAACGGACTTCCGCCCGGCCTTTGAATATGTAAACCAGCTCTGCGCCGAAAAGAAGTTTTCCAACCTGCGCGGTCTGCTGTATTTCACCGACGGCATGGGCACCTACCCGGCGCGGCGCCCCGGCTACGATACCGCCTTTCTGTTTTTAGGGGAGCGGTTCGATGATGCCAATGTGCCGCCGTGGGCGATGAAGGTGGTACTGGACGAAGAAGAATTTACCGGTGCGGCAGCCCGCCCCGCCAGCGCCCTTGCGGACGCTCTGGCCGAGGAGGACGACCTGTACCGCGAGCTGAACAACTCCTGACAAGAGGGGGAAAATATTATGAATATCAAACGTGCCAAGGAAGAGATCGAACATACCGTAAAAGCCTACCTTGCCAAGGATGCGCTGGGCGAATACGCCATTCCCGCCATCCGGCAGCGTCCCATCCTGCTGATGGGGCCTCCGGGCATTGGCAAAACACAGGTGATGGAGCAGGTAGCCCGGGAGTGCGGGGTGGCGCTGGTGGCCTACACCATCACCCACCACACCCGGCAAAGTGCTGTGGGTCTGCCCTTTATCCGGCAGCGCCACTACGGCGATAAGGACGTGTCGGTGACCGAGTACACCATGAGTGAGATCATCGCCAGCATCTACGCCAAAATGGAAGCCACCGGCCTTTCCGAGGGCATCCTGTTCATCGATGAGATCAACTGCGTGTCCGAGACGCTTGCCCCCACCATGCTGCAATTTTTGCAGTGCAAGACCTTTGGCAATCAGGCCGTGCCTGCGGGCTGGGTCATCGTGGCGGCAGGCAACCCGCCGGAGTACAACAAGTCCGTCCGGGATTTTGACATCGTCACCCTTGACCGCGTGCGCCGCATGGACATCGAGCCGGATCTGCCGGTGTGGAAAGACTACGCCCGCGCTGCCCATATCCACAGCGCCATCCTGAGCTATCTGGAACTGCATCCCCAGAACTTTTACCAGATCAACGCGGACGTGGACGGCACCCAGTTCGTCACCGCCCGCGGCTGGGAAGATCTTTCCAACCTGCTGGACACCTACGAGGCACTGGGCTTGCAGGCGGACGAGGAGCTGATCCGGGAGTACATCCAGCACCCGAAGATCGCCGAGGACTTCTCGGCTTATCTGGATCTATACTACAAGTACCGGGACGACTACGGCGTGGAGGAGATCCTTGCCGGGCAGGCAAAGCCCGCCGTGTTCGCCCGTCTGCTGCAGGCCCCCTTTGACGAGCGGCTCAGCCTTGTCAGCCTGCTGCTGGCAGGGCTGGACACCCGCTTTATCGCTTCCCTGCAGGCGGATGCCGTGGCCGATGCCTGCTACGCCTTTTTGCGGGAGACCAAAAAGGCGCTGGCTACCCTGCCGGAGGATATCCCGGACGGCTCCGCAGAGCTGTTCAGCCAGCAGATCAAGGACTACGAGACTGAGACCCAGCAAAAGCGCGATGCCGGGCTGCTGGGCAGGGCAGAGCTGACCAACCGCCTGCAGGTGCAGGCGGCGCTGCACCAGTGGGAGGGCGAGCTGCGCCGCGCTAACGCCGCCGGCACGCAGGAAGCCTTCGACCTGCTGCGCGGACAGTTCCGTGCGCTGGCAGACCAGCGCGAGACCACCCAAAAGACCGCCGCCGCTGCGCTGGAAGCTGCCTTCGACTTTATGGAGCAGGCGTTTGCGGAAAGTCAGGAGATGGTGGTGTTCGTCACCGAGCTTACGGTGAATCCCGCTTCCCACCAGTTCCTCACCGAGAACGGCTGTGAGCGGTACTTCAAGTACAACAAGGATCTGCTGCTGGATCACCGCAAGGCGGCTTTGCAGCAGGAGCTTGCCGCCGAGCAGCGCCGTCACGGCAGCGTTTAAGCCAAAATAAAAAACTATCTGCATCCGCCCTCCGGGCTTTGCAGATAGTTTTTTTGTTTTATAGGGAGATCCTTTATTCCAGATGATGCTTGCGGCAGAACTTTTTGCTTACCCAGTACATCCCGCCCCACAGCAAAACAGAGAGCACAAGGTAGACCGGGTTTTTCAGGGAGCTGACCAGCGACTGCCCAAAGACAGCCATCATGGCCACCATCAGCCCCTTGCCTAAAAGGACGGTGCGCAGATAGCGCTTTTCGTCAAAGTCCGACATCCCGAAGGCAAAGTGCATGAAGGAGGTGGGGGTGAAGGGCAGCAGCGACAGCATGAACAGGGACGAGGTGTCGAAGCGGTTCACCCACTGCTGCGCCTTTTCCAGCTTGGGGGAGCGGCTGGCTACCTTCCAGAAAAAGCGCTTGATGAGCCGCCGCCAGAATAAAAACATGATGATGCCGCCCAGCGCCACGCCTGCCCAGCTGTACAAAAAGCCCAACAGGCCGCCGTGCGCGGCTACGTTCAGCGCTACAATGGCGATGAGCGGCAGCGGCGGAAAAAAGGACTCCACCATGGCCAGCAGAATGGGCACAAGGGGGCCAAGCCCCTCAAAGCCCGCCAGCAGCGCTTCCCAGTATTCCAGTGTTCCAAGCTGGTGTATCCAGCCCATCAGTGTGGTTTGCATCCTGTGTCCGATCCCTTTCTGTGCAGCCGGTGCCGGGGCGTTCCCGGACAGGCCGCATTATGCTTAGTATATCCATTCTCTATGACAGAGCCGTGAACAGAGTGTGCATTTTTCGACACGTTCTGTGCTCTGCTATCTATACTACGAAACGGAAGGGGATTTTCCTGCTTTTATTTTTCCGCCGCCTGCTTTTCGGCCTTGGCGCGCATCCGCTCCAGCTGGGCGGTGCGCAGCTTTTCCCAGCGGGCAAGGCTTTCGGCGTCCGGCATCTGGGCGCAGCGGGCAAAGCTCCAGTGCAGACCGTCCCGGCGGGACAACTTGTACCGCTGGAACACGCCCTGCCCGGCGGCGTTGCCGCTGCCGGTGCAGCGGGGGCACTGGCACAGGGTGTACCAGCTGTTGCTGCCCTTTTTCAGCCAGAGCTCGTCCGGCTGCAGGGTGGTGCCGCACTCCGGGCAGGGCATCTGGCTGATCTTGGGGTCAGCCCGCCATGCGTACTGCTCCACATAGCCGTGGAACACCGTAAAGTCCCGGTAATCGCCGGGAGTCTGGCACAGGCTCTGGCGCAGCGCCTCGTCCTCGGTGGGGTAGGCGGCAAGCCCGGCACGCAGATCCAGCAGGCGGCAGACATCGGCGGTGTACAGCGTGTCGGAAAGTGCATCGTGGAAGGGGCGCTCCATGGGGATGCCCATGCGGGTGACCACGCTTTCCAGCGTCATGCCCTCGCCCTCCTTGCGGGGATGCTCCCGCAGAAAGACCTGCTGCAGGTCGTACCACACGGTAGGCTTGGACTCGTCCAGATTGCACAGGAACAGGTTCTGCTTGAGCACTGGCACATCGTCCAGACCCCACTCGGCAAACTCGGCGTCCGGGCCGCACCACTGCATAAAGCGGCGCAGTCCCTGCACGATGGGCTCACCCTTGTCCAGATCTGCCTGCGTCAGGCCGGTCACCTTAGCGATATGGTGCTGCAATTTGCGGAAGATGCGGGGGCGCAGATGGATGGAAAAGGTGTCCAGCACGTTGGCGTCCTCATCGATCTTTACGGCGCCGATCTCCACGATCTCGCCCCGCAGGGTCTGCTGCACCCCATGGTAGTTAAAGGTATACGGCTGGTAGCCGATGTTCCATTCCAGATCAAATAAAACCAAGTTACGCGGCATTGCTTTATTAGTCCTCTCGTAAAATAAACTTCTCCACGGCCTCGGCCACGCCGTCGTGGTTGTTGTCGGCGGTGGTCACATAGTCGGCACAGTCCTTTACCGGCTGCTCGGCGTTCTGCATGGCGATGCCCACCCCGGCATAGGCGATCATGGAGCGGTCGTTCAGGCCGTCGCCGCAGGCCATCAGATTCTCACGGGTCAGCCCCATGCGGCGCAGAAGCTCCGCCAGACTGCCGTCCTTGGCTACACCCTGCGGCACCGCCTCGATAAAGAAGGGGCTGGAGGGGTACAAGTCAGCGCGACCTGCAAACTGCTGCTGTCCGGCAGCGCATACTGCGTCCCGGCGGGTGGGGTCCAGCGTGATAAGCATTTTGCACACGGGGTAGTTCACATAGGACGCCAGATCGTCCACATGGATCATGGGGAGCTTTGTGGTAAAGCACTCCTTGTTCGCCCACTCGTCCTTGTCCCGCTCGCAGACGATGCCCTCGCGGTTATAGGTCAGGATGGCAATATCCTGCGCGGCGGCAAAAGCGCACAGCTCGGGCACAAGGGCAGGGTCCAGCGTTTTTTCCACCAGCGTTTCGCCGGTGCGGCAGTCCACGATCTTGCCGCCGTTGTAGGACAGGATGCAGCCGCCCTTTTTGTCCAGACCCAGCTCCTCGGCCAGCGGCTGGATGCCGGCGGTAGGCCGGCCGGACGCCAGCACGATGGTCACGCCCTTGGCAATGGCGGCGTCCAGCGCGGTGCGGGTGCGCGGGGTGACGAGTTTCTGGTCGTTGGTCAGGGTGCCATCCAGATCCAGCGCCAGCACTTTGATATCAGACATATTTAAAAGATCCTCTCGTTATAGAAGTATATCTTAGCACGGTCTACCTCTATTGTACAATGAAAAGCCCCCTGCTTGCAACCCTTGCAGGGCGGTTCGGTGCAAAAAGTGACCCGGATGCGGGCGTTACAGGCAGATTTTACCGGCTTTGCCCGGATTTTACACCGCAGCCCTTCCGTGCGTCAAAGGTTTACCTAAGTGTTACACGGGGCTGGTTTCGCCGCTGCGGGCGGTGCGTTACAATACAGGTGTTCCCACAAGAAATAGTAGAACCGCCCCAAGCCGGGCTGAAAAAGAGAGGATATCTGTTATGAAGAACGCGAAAATTTCCCGCCGCAGCTTCCTGAAAGCCGGTGCCGTTGCATCGGCAGTGGGTATGCTGTCGGCTGCACCCGTAGCTGCGCACGCCGCCGAGACGGATGCTTCTGCCGCAGCAGACGAAGAGAACGGTTTGCTGGACGTGTTCAAAAAGCCCAAGTACGTTTTCCTGTTCATTGGCGACGGCATGGGCACTGCCCAGATCCAGTCTGCACGCTTCTACAAGGGCACCGTGGACAACAACGGCGCTGTGACCGAGGCTGACCTGAGCTTTACCAGCTTCCCGCAGGTGGGCAGCGTGACCACCTACGACAGCACCTCCTTCTGCCCGGATTCCGCTTCCACCGCCACCTCCATCGCCACCGGCCACAAGACCGAGAGCGGCGTCATCAATATGTGCCCCTGGACCCGCGATGTGCCCTACGAGACCATCGCTGAAAAGCTGCACGCCCAGAAAGGCTATAAGGTTGGCGTGATCTCCACCGTGAACATCGACCACGCCACCCCCGCTGCCTTCTATGCCCACCAGAAGACCCGCAAGAACTACTACGAGATCGGCGTGGAACTGGCAAACTCCGGCTTTGAGTACTTTGCCGGCGGCGAGTTCCAGAAGGTGAACGGCGACGGTACCGGCCCCGACAACCATACCGTGGCTGCCAACGCAGGTTACAACGTGGTCACTACCCAGGCCGGTGCAGCGGCTCTGACCGCCGGTGCAGGCAAGACCCTGATCATTGCCGAGAATCTGGGCGATGGCAAGGCCATGAACTACGCCATGGACGCTGCCAACGGCGAGTGGCAGCTGACCGACTATGTCAAAAAGGGCATCGAGCTGCTGAACAACAAGAAGGGCTTCTTTATGATGACCGAGTCCGGCAAGATCGACTGGGCCTGCCACGCCAACGATGCCGCGGCTTCCATCCATGATGTGCTGGAGATGAGCAACGCCGTGCAGGCTGCGGTGGACTTCTACAACGCCCACCCCAACGAGACCCTGATCCTTGTCACTGCCGACCACGAGACCGGCGGCATGGCCATCGGCTACAAAACCACCAACTACGACACCTTCCTGACCAATCTGGCACACCAGAAGATGTCCTACGCAAAGTTCGATGCCACCTATGTGCAGGGCTACATTGCCAACAAGACCCCCTTTGAGACTGCCATGCAGGACGTGAAGAACGTCTTTGGCCTGACCCTGCCCACCGACCCCGCTGCCGCCAGCGCAGGCAAGCTGCTGCTGACCGACTACGAGGTGGAGAACCTGCGCAAGGCCTATGAGCGCACCCTGCAGGTGGGCTCCTCCAGCCAGAGCAAGATGAGCCAGCAGGACTACGAGCTGTACGGTACCTACATCCCCTTCAGCATGGCTGTCTGCCACACCATCAACCACAAGTCCGGCATGGACCACACCACCTACGCCCACACCGGTGCCATGGTCAACGTGTACGCCATGGGTGTCGGCGCCGAGAAGTTCGGCGGCGTGTACGACAATACTGAGATCTACCACAAGCTGGCTGAGCTGACCAAGGTGCAGTAAGAGCGCCTGATTTTCCTACCTCACTTCCCACTCCACTTTTCCACAACCAAGCCGCAAAATGTGCAAAACCCTCCCTGCCGCAAGCGCAAAGACTGCGCCCGGCCGGGAGGGTTTTGTTGTATTATCAATGCTGAATGCTTCAGGCTTTCATTTCGGGAAAGCCCTCCAGCTTGGAGGTGCAGTGGGGGCAGCGCACAGCCTTGATAGAGATCTCGCTCTGGCAGTAGGGGCACACCTTGGTGGTGGGCTCCTCCGGTGCGGCGGGCTCCTCGGGCTTTTTGTGCAGGGAGTTGACAAACTTGATCACAACAAACAGTACAAAGGCCACGATGAGGAAGTTGATGATGGAGTTGACGAACTCGCCGATCTTGATGCTGGAGCCGCCCAGACCAATGACCACATCGGAAAAATCTGCCTTGAAGAACAGGCCGATCAGCGGGTTGATGATGTCCTCCACCAGCGCGGTGACGATGGCGGTGAAGGCACCGCCGATGACAACGCCCACTGCCATGTCCAGCACATTGCCGCGCATGGCAAATGCCTTGAACTCTTCAAGGAACTTTTTGATGCCGCTTTTTTTCTCTTCCATAGATAAACCGCTCCTTCTTGTCCCCTTTTTTACCGCAAGGGGTTCTTTTATTTTTATAATAGCGTATGGCGCATCGATTTGCAAGAGTAAAGCAGCCCATTTTATAGATAATAAAAAGTAGCTTCTCCCGTGAAAAAACGATCCCGGAAAATCCGCAGACTTTCCGGGATCGTCCTATTCAAAAATAGTTTTCCGCTGATTTATGCTGCAGGCTGCTCTGCCGCTTGTTCGGCGGACTGCTCTGCGGCGGGCTGGGGGTCAGCGGTCACCGTAATGGTGCGGCTGATGGTACTGCAGGAGTAGTTGCCCCCTGCCTTGGCGGTCTGGGTGTAGGTGCCGGGCTCGGTGGGCACGCCGTTTATTTTGCTGCTGAAGCACAGGAAGGTCTTTTTCTTGTAGGTGTAGCTCACCTTGCCGTTTTCAGCCACCTGTCCGTCCGAAATGACCTTGGCGGTCAGATCGGCGTTTTGCAGCTGGGAGACGGTCATGCTGGACGGAGCATCGGCTGCCCAGCTCAGGCTGACGTTTTCGGTCTTGGGCTTGATCTTGAACATGGCAAACCCGGCGGCGTTGATATCGCTGCTTTCCAGCGCAATAGCACCGGCAACGTACTTGCCGCTGTCCTTGGGCTGCTCATCCAGATAGATGCGGCTCAGCGCGCCCTCGGGCAGATACTTGCGGATCAGGCTCAGGGTCAGCTTCATGCCGTTGGAAACGTTCTTCACAGTGGTCAGATAGCTGGCGGGGACAAAGAAGCTGACGGTGTCCATCACCGACACCACCTCGTCCGCCACCCGCAGCAGCACGCCGACATCGTTGCCGTCGATCAGCTGCTTGAGGTAGCTGTATACATTGAATTCCTCGGCCTGATCCGGGGTCTGGGACATCTTTTTGGGCAGGGGGATCAGCTTGAGCAGGGTGCGCAGCTTATCCGAGATCATCAGGGTCACATAGCCGTAGGCTTCGCCGCTGGTGCCCAGCACCACGGCAATATACTGGGTGTTTTCGGGCCGGGTCTCCACCTCCAGCTTATAATCGGAGCCGTAGACAAGGTTGCCGGTCGCCCGGATGCGGATGTTGACGATATCATTTTCATCCTCTGCCGCGCTCAGCGCTGCGGCATCGGACAGTTCCTCGCTGACAACAGCGGTGCTTTCCGGCTGCTGAGCTGCCGCCGAGGCGGGCATCGCCAGCACACCAAGCATCATGCTGACCGCAAGCAGCAGCGAGATCCATCGTTTGGCCTTCATACGAAAACCTCCTTTGTTGTTTGGTATCATACTCACATTTTACCGCAAAATAATCCTAGGGTCAATAACGGGATTCAAGCCGGGCGCATCACTCCCCGATATAAGTAAAGCGGGGCTGGGTAACGCCGTCCCGGGTCACGGTCTCCAGCCACATGGCGGCGGGACGCACCCACAGCCCGCCCTCGCCGTACAGGGCGCGGTACACCACCATCTCCTCCTCGGTCTCGCTGTGACGTGCCACGCCCAGCACCTGATATTCGTTGCCTTTAAAGTGGCGGTAGCGCCCGGGGCGCACCGGATATTGCAGTTCCTTCATAGCCGTTCCTTTCTTTTCTGCAAAAAGGGCTGCTGCGCCGGGCGGGTGCAGCAGCCCACAAACCTTATTTTATAAATATTACAGCGTGCTGTCCGTTCCATCGCCGGGGGTCTGCTCGGCAGAGTACAGCAGCATCAGGTGGTTGGCCGAGGTTTCCAGCTGGCTCTTGGCCTGCCGCAGGGCAGCTTCCTCGGTCTCGTTCATCTTTTCGGGCTTATCCTTGCGCAGGCAGCGGCGCAGGTTGGCGAGGTCGGCCTTCACGCGGGATTTTTCGTCCTTATCCAGTTCCTTTTTGCACTTGGAAAGTGCTTCATCCACCTTGTAGGCCAGCACCTCGGCCTGATTGTGCAGCTCCAACCGCTCCTTGCGGCGGCTGTCCTCAGCTTCGTAGGCGGCAGCATCTGCCATGGCGCGCTGGATCTCGTTTTCGGAAAGGTTGGTGCTGCCGGTGATGGTGATATTCTGCTCCCGCCCGGTGGCAAGGTCTTTCGCCGATACCTTCACCACGCCGTTCACGTCGATATCAAAGGTGACTTCGATCTGGGGCTTAGACGAAAAGCTTGCCCGGATGCCGTTCAGCTTGAATTTGCCCAAAGACTTGTTGTCCCGCGCAAAGTGGCGCTCACCCTGCAAAACGTTGATTTCCACGCTGGTCTGCATGGGACGGGCGGTGGTAAAGATCTGGCTCTTGCGGGTGGGGATCATGCTGTTGCGGGTGATCAGCGGGGTGGCCACGCCGCCCAGCGTCTCGATGGACAAGGTCAGCGGGGTCACATCCATCAGCACCAGCCCCTGCGCTGCCGCGCCGGTGGCACCCGCCAGCTTGCCGCCGCCCTGCAGCAGTGCGCCCTGCACCGCTGCGCCCATGGCGACGCACTCGTCCGGGTTCAGGCTGTGGCTGGGTTCCTTGCCCAGCAGCTCCCGCACCTGCCGCTCCACGGCGGGCATCCGGGTGCTGCCGCCCACCAGCAGCACCTTGCCCAGCTGGCTGGCAGAGATGCCGGCATCCCGTAAAGCGTTCTGCACCGGGGTCACGGTGCGGGACAGCAGATCGCCGGTCATCATCTCGAACTGCGGGCGGGACAGGGCGATATCCAAGTGATGGGGCCCGTCCTTGCCCACCGTAATAAAGGGCAGGTTCAGCTGGGCGGAGGGCGCACTGGAAAGCTCCTTCTTGGCCTTTTCCGCCTCCTCCTTCAGCCGTCCCATGGCAGCGGGGTCGCGGGTCAGGTCGATGCGGTCAGACTTTTTGAACTCTGCCACCGCGTACTCCACGATGCGCTGGTCAAAGTCATCGCCGCCCAGATGGGTGTCGCCGCCGGTGGCCAGCACCGTAAAGGTGCCGTCCTCGATCTCAATGATGGACACGTCAAAGGTGCCGCCGCCAAGGTCGTAAACAAGGATCTTCTGGGCGGCTTCGTTGTCCAGACCGTAGGCCACAGCGGCGGCGGTGGGCTCGTTGATGATGCGCAGCACGTTCAGCCCCGCAATGCGGCCTGCATCCTGCGTGGCCTTGCGCTGGCTGTCATCAAAATAGGCGGGCACGGTGATAACGGCTTCGGTGACCGGCTCGCCCAGATAGCTCTCGGCGTCCCGGCGGATCTTGGCAAGGATCATGGCGCTGATCTCCTGCGGGGCAAGGTCCTTGCCGTCAATGTGCGCCCGGTAGTCCGAGCCCATGTACCGCTTGATGCTGGAGATCGTGCGCCCGGAATTCGTGGCGATCTGGCGCTTGGCCGCGCCGCCCACCAGCCGCTCACCGTCCTTGGTAAAGGCCACCACACTGGGGGTGGTGCGCTCGCCCTCTGCATTGGTGATGACCACAGGCTTGCCGCCCTCCACTACCGCCACACAGGAATTGGTCGTACCCAGATCAATGCCGATCACTTTGCTCATACTGTTTCCTCTGTTTCTTGTCCGCCGTGTCTGCGGGCTGTTTTTTCTCCAGTCTATCTTACCGGACGGCTGTGACCATTTTTTAGTCCAATTGTAAAGATTCTATGTTATATGCTGCCGGAGCCGTAGGCGGCTCGTGGGTCAGCGCATAGAGCAGCTGTTCCGCTTCCTGCAACCAGCAGTCGGCGTCCGGCTCGTGCTCCCGCTGCAAAATGGTAAAAGCCTGCTTTGCTTCTGCCGCCAGCGCCAGCGCCTTTTTGCGGGAGGTGTAGCGCGTTTCGTACTGCGCCAGCCGCAGGCAGACCCGGGGCGTGTACTCGATATCCGGCACCGCTGCCGCGCTCTGCCGCGCCCGGCGGTACCACAACAGCGCCTTGCCGTTGTCGCCCCGGGCGGCGCAGTCGTCGCCAAGGTTCAAAAGGGCGATGGTTTCACCGCTTTCGGCAGCAGCTTTCCACAGCTTGCGTGCCTGCGCAGCGCTTTTTGGCACGCCGCGCCCCTGATACAGGCACTCGCCCAGCAGCGAGAGCCCGGCAGAATTTCCCTGCTCGGCGGCTTTCTGGTAGCACTCTGCCGCTGCCGCCCAGTGTCCGGCGCGGGCAGCTTCTTTACCGGCTTCGGCCTCCTCTGCGCCGGGGCCCTCCGGGGTGTGGCCTGCGTGCAGCAGACCGTTGAGCAGCGCACCGTCCAGCGAGGCGGAATTGCTCCACGGGTCCAGCACCACGCCGTCGATGCCCGGGGTATCCAGCGCCAGCTGCATGGCCTGTTCCAAGGTTCGGTCAGCCATGGGGCGGCTTGCGGTACTGCGGTCTGCACCGGCCGCTGCCACCGAGGTGAACAGCGGCAGCCAGCAGCGTCCCTTGTCGTTGCGCAGCGTCCACAAGGCAAGGCCATCGGCCTTTTCCGCCGGGATGGGGTGCTCCATCCACGGGGCAGGCGCACCCTGCGCCGAAAGCGCCGTTTGCAGCGGCACCAGCACATGGGTCTCCAGCTCCAGCGCGTAATTCAATGCACTCATCAGGGACCAGAAGCTTTCCTCGTTCTGTCCCTTGTACAGCCCCTGCACTGCCTGCTCGATGGCCGGGCAGCCGGTGCCGCGCGGGCTGTACACCGGTGCGGTGCGGCTGCGGCGGCTGCCCACCGGGCGGAAGCGTACCCCGCCGTCTGTTCGTCTTGCCATTGTGTTCACCATACTTCCCTATCAATATCAGTTCTAGTATAACAGGATTTGGCAGCTTGTACAATGCAAAACGCAGCTGCGGCACTGGATTTTCAATATACATCGCGTTATAATAAGGTGTATTTTGACCCCCAAAGGAGGAATTTTCTTGAACCGGATGCTTGGCTACCTGAAGGGCTACAAGCGCGAAAGCGTGCTTGCACCGCTCTTTAAGATGCTGGAAGCCACCTTTGACCTGTTTGTGCCGCTGGTCATGGCGGATATCGTCAATGTGGGCATTGCAGCGCACGACCTGCATTATATTCTGGTGCGGTGCGGCCTTTTGCTGCTGCTGGCTTTTGTCGGCCTTACCTGCAGCCTGACCGCGCAGTATTTTTCTGCCAAGGCGGCGGTGGGCTACTCCACCGCGCTGCGGCA
The DNA here is from genome assembly GCF_040096575.1 of Faecalibacterium intestinale. Classification (NCBI taxonomy): domain Bacteria; kingdom Bacillati; phylum Bacillota; class Clostridia; order Eubacteriales; family Oscillospiraceae; genus Faecalibacterium; species Faecalibacterium intestinale. Next base: position 5,067 of record NZ_JBBMEN010000026.1, on the reverse strand, counting down.
CGCCCTGTTTGCCCATATCCAGAGCCTGAGCTTTTCAGAGATGGATACACTGGGCACCAGCACCCTTATCACCCGCATGACCAGTGATGTCAATCAGGTGCAGAGCGGACTCAACCTGTTTTTGCGTTTGTTCCTGCGCAGCCCCTTTGTGGTGCTGGGTGCCATGGTCATGGCCTTTACGGTCAACGCCCGGGCGGCAATGATCTTTGTAGTCACCATCCCGCTGCTCAGCGTGGTGGTGTTCGGCGTGATGGTGATCACCCGGCCGCTGTACAAGACCGTGCAGACCCGGCTGGACCGGGTGCTGGGTCTGACCCGCGAGAACCTGACCGGCGTGCGCGTGGTGCGCGCCTTTGATAAGGAGCAGAGCGAGATCGACCGCTTTGAGGACGCTAACGCCCTGCTGACCGGGATGCAGCTGCACGTCGGCCATCTTTCGGCGCTGATGAACCCGCTGACCTATGTGCTCATCAACCTTGCCATCGTGGCGCTGCTGTATGTGGGCAGCATTGAGATCAATGTGGGCGGCATGGCGTCCGGCGATGTCATCGCGCTGGTGAACTACATGAACCAGATCCTTGTGGAGCTGGTAAAGCTTGCCAACCTCATCGTACAGATCAGCAAAGCACTGGCCTGTGCAGGCCGCGTGCAGGCAGTGCTGGATACCAAACCCGGCATGACCTTCCCGGCAAAGCTTCTGGGCGAAGTGGCTGAGGACAAGACCGGCGATGCCGTGCGCTTTGACCATGTAGGGCTGACCTACACCGGCGCAGGCGCACCCAGCCTGACCGATATCAGCTTTGCCGCCAAAAAAGGCCAGACCATCGGCGTCATCGGCGGCACCGGCAGCGGCAAATCCAGCCTTGTAAACCTCATCCCGCGCTTTTACGATGCCACCGAGGGCAGCGTGGAGATCTTTGGCCGCCCGGTGGCCAGCTACCCCCGGGACGCTTTGCGCGGCAGGGTGGCGGTGGTCATGCAGAAGGCGCAGCTCTTCGGCGGCACCATCCGCTCCAACCTTTTGTGGGGCAACAAGGACGCCACCGATGCCGACCTGTGGGCGGCGCTGGAAACGGCGCAGGCCGCAGACTTTGTGCGTGCAAAGCCCCTTGGGCTGGACGAGCCGGTGGAGCAGGGCGGACGCAATCTTTCCGGCGGACAGAAGCAGCGGCTCACCATCGCCCGTGCGCTGGTGGGCAAGCCGGACATTTTGATTTTGGATGACAGCGCCAGCGCACTGGACTACGCCACCGACGCCGCCCTGCGCAAGGCACTGGCGGCGCTGCCCGGGGCACTGACCGTGTTCATCGTCAGCCAGCGTGCCGCCAGCTTGCAGCACGCCGACCAGATCTTAGTATTGGATGACGGCCATCTGGTGGGCATCGGCACTCACAGCGCCCTGCGCAGCAGCTGCCCGGTATACGAGGAGATCTACGAAAGCCAGTTCAAGAAAGGGGAGGCAGAAGCATGAGTGCAAAAGCAAAAAACAAGCTGACCCCGCAGCAGCGCAAGGCCACCCTGAACCGGGTGCTGCACAAGATCCGTCCGTACAGCGCCTTTGTGGTGTGCAGCCTGCTGGTGGCGGCGGTCAGCGTAGCCGCCCAGCTGTATATCCCCATCCTGTGCGGTGATGCCATTGATAAGATGCTGGGCAAGGGCAATGTAGACCTTGCCGGGGTGCTGCGCATTGCCGTAAGCATTCTGGTGGTGGCTGCCGTAGCCGCCCTTGCGCAGTGGCTTTTGAGCGTGTGCAACAACCGCATCACCTTCTCGGTCAGCCGTGACCTGCGCAACGAGGCGCTGCGTAAAATTCAGACCCTGCCGCTGTCCTATCTGGACAGCCATCCCTCCGGCGATATCGTCAGCCGCATGGTGGCGGATGTGGACACCTTTGCGGACGGTCTGCTGATGGGCTTTACTCAGCTGTTCTCCGGTATCCTGACCATTTTTGGCACGTTGCTGTTCATGCTGCGGGAGAACGTGCCCATCACGCTGGTGGTGGTGTGCATCACCCCGCTGAGCCTTGTGGTGGCGGGCTTTCTGGCAAAGCGCAGCTACGGCTACTTCCAGAGCCAGAGCACCGTCCGCGGCAAACAGACCGCGCTGGTCAACGAGATGATCGAAGGCCAGAAGGTGGTGCAGGCTTTTGGCCATGAAGCCGAAAGTCTTGCCGCCTTTGACGAAGTGAACGGCCAATTACAGGAGGTGAGCCTGAAGGCCATCTTCTTCTCTAGCCTGACCAACCCCGCCACCCGCTTTGTGAACAACATCGTGTACGCGGGCGTAGGGCTTGTGGGTGCGCTGTACGCCGTGCGCGGCGGCATCACCATCGGTCAGCTCAGCGTCTTTTTAAGCTACGCCAACCAGTATACAAAGCCCTTCAACGAAATCTCCGGCGTGGTCACCGAGCTGCAAAATGCACTGGCCTGCGCCGCCCGGGTGTTTGAACTGCTGGACGCCGAGGATCAGGTACCGGAGACTGAAAACGCCGCCGCGTTGCAGCCGGACGGCCATGTGCAGCTGCAGGATGTGTCCTTCCGTTACCTGCCCGACCGACCGCTCATCGAGGGGCTCTCGCTGGACGTACAGCCCGGCCAGCGTATTGCCATCGTAGGCCCCACCGGCTGTGGAAAGACCACCCTCATCAACCTGCTTATGCGTTTCTATGATGTGAACAGCGGCAGCATCAAGGTGTCCGGCACCGATATCCGGGATGTGACCCGTGCTTCCCTGCGCGGCAGCTATGGCATGGTATTGCAGGACACTTGGCTGCGCGCCGGTACGGTGCGGGAGAACATCGCCTACGGCAAACCGGACGCCACCATGGATGAGGTGATCGCCGCCGCCAAGGCTGCCCACGCCCACAGCTTTATCCGCCGCCTGCCCGAGGGCTACGACACCGTCATTGCAGAGGACGGCGGCAACATCAGTCAGGGACAAAAGCAGCTGCTCTGCATCGCCCGCGTAATGCTCTGCCTGCCGCCCATGCTGATCCTGGACGAAGCCACCTCCTCCATTGATACCCGCACCGAGGTGCGCATCCAGAAGGCTTTTGCCCGCATGATGCAGGGGCGCACCAGCTTTATCGTGGCGCACCGCCTTTCCACCATCCGGGAAGCAGACGTCATCCTTGTCATGAAGGACGGCCACATCGTGGAGCAGGGCAATCACGACCAGCTGCTGGCACAGGGCGGCTTCTACGCCAAGCTCTACAACAGCCAGTTCGAGGGCGTACAGACCTGAGTACCCCTCATAACATTAACAAAAAGGAGAGATGCGGCGCATCTCTCCTTTTTGTTATCATTTATTCTCCGGTTCCTGCACGATAGGCTCTGCCGGCGGCGGGGTGAGGGTGGAATGCGCCACCACAAAGGCCGCAGCATTTGCCCGGGCAAGGCGCTGGCGCACCTTGCGGCTGTCGTTCGCCGGGAAGGTGCGCTCCCCGTCCAGCTTCTCGTTCCAGTTGGCAAGGGCGGCATTCACCTCGGCTTCGGTGGGCTGCAAGCCCTCCCGCTCAGCCACCAGCAAAAGCCCCAGCCAGCTGCGCAGCTTGCGCTCCGCCTGCTGGTGCAGCCACTGCCGGAACTGTTCCACCGTCTGCCCGCGTACCGCCAAGAACCGGTCAAAGTTGATGCCGTTTGCCTGCAGGCTCAGATTGAACTGCCGCTGCTCGGCAAAGTAGTTGCCCGCTTCCAGCCGCTTGGGCACAAAGCCGGTCACCTCATCGCCCAGCTGCCAGACCAGCTCCTTCTCTGCCCTGTCTTTAGCCTGTGCGCAGCGCTTTGCGTAGAGCTCCCGGGTCACCCGGTCGCGCAGCGCAGCCTTGCCTGCGGCATCGGCGGCGCGCTCTTCGTCACCATAATTGCGGTTGATCTCCAGTTCAATGGTCAACCGGCGCAGCGGGTGGGGCTCGATGGCCTGCACAAAGCCGGTATCCCGTCCCAGTTCCAGCGGCGGCAGGGTGTAGAACTGCGCCCCCGCCCGGAAGCCCTCGGCCTTGTTGACCGCCAGCAGCTCAAAATCCGGGTCGGTCACCGGTACAATCTGCTGTTCCTGCACCAGCTGCCGGTAAAGAGGATCAAAGCCCTCCAGAATGGTGCGGTTCACCGCTGCCGTCAGCAGCTCTTCCTCGTCCTGCGGGGCATCCGGGGCAGCCTGCTCCTTTGCCAGCGCAGCGGCCAGCTCCTCTACGCTTGCCGTGAATACCAACCGGCAGTCCCCCGGCTCAGCCATGCCGAAATGTTCCAGTTTCATGCGGTGTCCCTCCTTCTCAACGGTTCATGATGCCGACCATCAGCACCAGCAGCGCCACACCGATGCCGACGTACAGCAGCTCGGCACCCAGCACAGACTTATCGCCTTCTACGAACATCTTCTCCGGTGCATCGGGATCGTAGTATAGGGTGACCACGCTGCCCTCGGCAAAGGACTTGCCCTTGGCGGGCTTGGGGTACTGCAGCCGGTGGCTGCCGCCTGCGGTGGTAAACTCCAGCACATAGGCAGCGCCGTCCCGGCTCTGCACCGTGCCGCTTACCGTGGCCTGCACGCAGACGCCCTTGGTGCGCAGCTGCTGCCGCGCACGCACGCTGCGCAGCGCCATGTAAAACATGATCAGTGCACCGACCAGAAAAATAATCACATTCAGCATCGTTTTCCCTCGTTTTTCCGTAATCGCCGGGCGATGCCCGGACGTATAGACAGTACCGCATAATTCTAAGTGCCGATACGGCGCGCGAGGTGCGGCAGATGCTAAGCCAAAAGCGCAGATAATACTTTGTGTATTATCGAGCATTTTGGCAACGCAGATGCCGTGCCGCAGCCGCCGGAACGGTGCTTAAGCCGTCAGGCGGGAATTGTGCGGTGTTGCCTATCGTTTATTGTACCATAATCTGCCTTAAAAAGCGCCCCGCAGCCGCTATCCAGAGTGCACCAACTTTACCGCAAAAATTTGTCGAATAATTTTGAAATTAAGCCTTGACATTTCTTTTGTATCTGGTATAATAACTATCGTTCCCGGCGCTGCGGTGCAGGAACACAACAGAATATGCGGATATGGCGGAATTGGCA
>NZ_JBBMEN010000025.1:0-30429 GCF_040096575.1 Faecalibacterium intestinale | reverse complement strand
GTGCGGGCTTTTCTGAACCCCTTTTTCACAGGTGGGGTCGTGGAGGAAAACGGCATTTGCAGCGCCGCTTTCTGCGAAAGCGCGGCGCTGCGGGAAAGGCTGTATCTTGTCTTTACGACCCTTTCCGTGAAAAATGCGCTTGGAGCGCTCCGCAGAGCGCGACAAACGCCCTATATCAAAAGAAGTTTCCGCTATATTTGCCCAGAGCGCAAGCGGAGGGCATTTTTAATATTCCCCCTCTCCCGCTGGACTTTGAAATGTGTTATACTGGGAGAAAACGATGCACACAGGAGAGATGACCATGCAATATAAGATTCTGGCAAGCGATTACGACAACACGTTGATGCCCTTTGGAGAAGCAAAGCCCCGCCCGGCGGTGGTAAAGGCGGTGAAAAAGCTGCAGGCCGCCGGGGGCAAATTCGTGCTCAGCACCGGCCGTTCCTATCCCGGTATCCGGGATAAAAACCAGCTGGGCGGCATCCGGTACGACTATGCCATTACCTGCAACGGTGCCTGCGTTGTGGACAGGCAGGGCAACGTAATAGCCGAGCATCCGCTTACCAGCGAGGAAATGTATGTGCTGGTGGATTTTTGCGAGGATTATAACTACCCGCTGCAATTCAACTTCCGGGATGCCTATTACGCCTACTGCGAGTACGAGTATCTGCACACCGGCTATCAGATGATGAACAGCCCCGGGCTGGACTGTGTGGACGGCGAGGATCAGGACAGGCATCTGGTGGATATGCCCCACGCCGCCTTTGCCGCCATGCCGCCGCAGGAGGTGGAGCGCTTCCACGAAAAATACGGCTACCTTGGCCTGCACTGGATGCAGACGGGTGCGCAGAACGCAGACGGCTACTGCTACTACGATATCGTGCGCGGCGGCATGGATAAGGGCGTAGGGCTTGCCGACCTGTGTGCACAGATGGGGCTTACGCTGGCAGATGCCGTGGCTGTGGGCGATTCTGCCAACGATGTGGGGATGCTGAAAGCCGCGGGCCTGAGTGCCTGCATGGCAAACGGCACCCCGGACGCCAAGGCCGCTGCCGACCGGATCATCGGGGACGTGCGGGAGGACGGCGTGGCGGCGCTGATCGAGGAGTTGTGGTTCGACGGCCCCCGTGCGGAGCCCTCCGGCAAAGACTTTGGCTCTGCATGGGGCAATATTGAAAGCGCAGGCGGCAGCTTATGAGCTTTGCGCCGGTATACGATGACCGCAGCAGGGCACTGATCTTGGGCACATGGCCCAGCCCCAAAAGCCGGGAGATGGCCTTTTACTACGGTCATCCGCAAAATCGGTTCTGGCCGCTGCTGGCGGCGCTGACCGGGGAGCCGCTGCCCGTGCGGGAGGATATCGCCGCCAAAAAGCAGCTGCTTTTGCGCCACGGGCTGGCGCTGTGGGATACGCTGGAAAGCTGCACCATCACCGGCGCGTCGGATGCTTCCATCCGGGATGTGGTGCCCAACGATATCGCCGGGCTGCTGCGCAAAGCGCCCATCCGGGCGGTGTTCTGCAACGGTGCCACAGCTTACCGTATCTACACAAAATATCAGCAGCCGCTTACCGGCATCCCGGCTGTCCGTCTGCCGAGCACAAGCCCCGCCAACGCCGCGTGCAGCCCCGCCCGGCTGGAAGCACTTTGGGGCGCTGCGCTGGTGGACTGGATCGTAAAATGATGACAAGGCTGTAAATTCTTTTGCGGGATACTTGCGTTTTTTTGCGGACGTTGTATTATGGATATCATAAGGGGCGCACTGCCCCGGACAAGGAGAAATGACCATGAGCAAGATCATCCGCACCCAAAAGCCCAGCGTGCTGCCTTTTTACGCCATGGCGCTGGTGTTCGTGGTACTGTGCGCGGTGCTGCCGGTATACAAATTATGGGCGCTGCTGGTGGCGCTGGGCGGCGCCGCCGTGGCCTTTGGCGTGGCAAAAAAGACCTGCCCGCCCCGGGTGGTGGAGCACGAGGTACCCTTCCACACCGGTGTGGAGGATGTGGATCAGATGCTGACCGATATCCAGCAGAAGCTGGACACTCTGCACGCGCTGAACGAGGCTTTGCCCGACCCGCAGCTGTCCGCAGCTATGACCCGCATGGAAAAGGCAGGACGCTCCATCGTGGAAACCGTGGAAGCAAACCCCGCCAAGGCAAAGCAGGTGCGCCGATTTGCCAACTACTATCTGCCGGACGCCGTAAACGTTTTGCAGCAGTACGCAAAGCTTGCAAAGCAGGGTGTGCGGGGCGAGAACGCCGCCGCCATCCGCGCCGAGGTGGAGCACAATGCTGTCTCCATTGCCACGGCTTTTGAAAACCAGCTGGATGCCCTGTACGCGGCAGAGAGCATGGACCTGTCCGCAGACCTGACCGTTTTGCAGAATATGCTGAAAGGGCAGGGTCTGAGCAAGTAAAATCAGAATATCCCCTCGGGATTTTGAAAGGAAGGAATCACTTATGGCTGACAATACCCTGAACTTTGATCTGGATGCCCCCGCAGTGCCCACCCTGACGCTGGACCCCACTCCCGCCGCTGTGCCGCAGGAGGAAAAGCCCGCCGCTGCTCCTGCCCCGGAAGCACAGGTGAGCCTGACCCCCGAGGAACAGGCCATGGTGGATCAGTTTGCCCAGAAGATCGATATCACCAACAGCCAGCAGGTGCTGCAGTACGGCTCTGCCTGCCAGAAGAAGATCGGCGATTTCTCCGAAGCAGCCCTCTCCAAGGTGTCCACCAAGGATCTGGGCGAGGTGGGCGATATGATCACCGACCTCATCGGCGAGCTGAAGAGTTTTGACGCCAACGAGGAACAGCAGAAGGGCATCATGGGCTTCTTCAAGAAGAAAACCAGCCAGCTGGATGCCCTCAAGACCAAGTACGACAAGACCGAGACCAACGTGGAAAAGATCCAGTCCATGCTGGAAGCTCATCAGGTGCAGCTGCTCAAGGATATCGCCATGCTGGACAAGATGTACGAGTTGAACATGGCCTACTTCAAGGAGCTGAGTATGTATATCCTTGCCGGCAAGAAAAAGCTGGCAGATGTGCGTGCCAACGAATTGCAGCAGGCCATGGACAAGGCCAAAGCATCCGGCCTGCCGGAGGACGCACAGGCTGCCCGCGACCTTGCCGACCAGTGCGAGCGTTTTGAGAAAAAGCTGTATGATCTGGAACTGACCCGCAATATCAGCCTGCAGATGGGCCCCCAGATCCGTCTGCTGCAAAACAACAACACCATGATGGCAGAAAAGATCCAGTCCACCATCGTGAACACCATCCCGCTGTGGAAGAACCAGATGGTGCTGGCACTGGGTCTGGCACACAGCCAGCAGGCCATGCAGGCAGAGCGCGCTGTGACCAACATGACCAACGACCTGCTGAAGAAGAACGCCGAGGCGCTGAAGATGGGCACCATCGAGACCGCCAAGGAGAGCCAGCGCGGCATCGTGGATATCGAGACCCTGCAGCAGACCAACAAGAGCCTGATCGAGACGCTGGACGAGCTGAACAAGATCCAGAGCGAGGGACGCGCAAAGCGTGCCGCCGCCGAGCAGGAGCTGACCCGCATCGAGGACGAGCTGAAAACCAAAATGATGGAGATCCGGAGCTGAAATGGCAAACGCTGATTTTTCTCAGAACGATAAACAAACCGCTCCCGGCGGCTTTGACGCGGGCAGCTACCGCGAAAAGACAAAACCGGAGCAGACCGTAAGGCTGACCCCCCGCCAGCAGAAGCTGGCCGCACTGGAAGCAAAGCTGCCCGCAGCGCTTTCCACCCGGGCAGCGGCGCTGGCTTTGAGCGTAGTGGTGATGCTGGCCGCTTTCTTTGGCTTTGGCAGCGCCAAGCTGCGCGGCAAGTACAACACCGCCCACCAGTGGTTCACCGCAGGGGTCGCCGCCGACAACGGCTATAACCTGAGCGAGGAGCTGACCACCCGCATGAATACAGCGGCCAACGTTATCACCACCGCCAGCAATACGCTGGGGGCAGATAATGCTGAAGTATTGACTGCACAGGATGCACTGACGGCGTTCAGCAACGATCTGGACGGCGTGAAGGCAGGCAAGACCCGGCTCCATGCCCTCTATGAGGACAACGAGACTTTGGGCACCGCCATCGACCAGCTGTATGCAAAGTTGCAGGAGCAGGCCGCCGACCCCATGAAGATGGGCGCGGTGCAGGGGCAGTACGGCCAGTTCAACAGTGCAGCCACCATCATCGGCACCTTGCAGTATAATACAGCGGTATATGAATATCAGAAGGATGTCGGCGGCTTCCCGGCCAGTGTGCTGGGCACTTTGTCCGGCGTAAAGGAGGTTGAGCCCTTCGCATGAAAAACTTTGCAAAACGCATCAGCGCACTGGTGCTGGCTGTGGTGGTCAGTGCGGCGGTGCTGTGCCCGGCAGCCTTTGCCGCCCAGCTGCCCAGCCTGCCCAAGGGAGAGTGTGTGGTGGACGATGCTGGTGTGCTGAGCAGCAGCACCGTGCAGACCATCACCGAACTGAACGCCCAGCTGGAATCCAGCTGCAGCGGCGCACAGATCGATGTACTGACAGTAGAATACACGGGTAATGATTCCACGGAGGATTACGCCACACAGGCTTTCAACGCGTGGGGCATCGGTTCGTCCTCCCAGAATAACGGCGTGCTGATCTTGCTGGTAATGGAATCGGCGCAGTATGCGGACGGCGACTACTACCTGACCTATGGCGACGGCTTCCGCAACACCACGCTGGCAAAGCAGTCCAGCGCCATCGCCCAGACCATGGAGGATCAGTTCGCCGCAAAGAATTATGACGGTGCAGTGACCACCTGTGCCCGGAACGTGGCAAACACCATTGCGGACATCTACGGCGTCAGCCTTTCCGGCAGCACCGGTAACGGCAGCACCGTGCAGCCCGGGTATCAGGGCAGCCAGAGCAGCGGCGGCAGCACCCTGACCGACATCTTGACCCTTGTGGTCGGCGCTGTTCTGCTTATCGTCATCATCCGGTCAATGGCCTATGTTTTTGCCAGCCCCTGCGGCTGGCTGTGGTGCTTCGGCGGACCCCGTCCTCCTTACAGACGACGTGGCCGCCGCGGCCCGCCGCCGCCCCCGCCGGGCGGCTACTACGGTGGCTCCCGTGGCCCCCGGCCTCCGCGCGGCGGCGGCTTTGGCGGCATGGGCGGCGGCTCCTTCGGGGGCGGTGCCGGGCGCGGCGGTTTCGGCGGCGGCAGCTTTGGCGGCGGCTTCGGCGGCATGGGCGGCGGTTCCAGCCACGGCGGCGGCGGTGGCCGTGGGCGGTAATGAAAATAAAAAGAGAAAGGCAGTGGCTTTGATATGTACCCCCCAATACTGGACACCCAGTATGGGGGTATTTTTATGCGATACAGTTATGAGCACAAAAAGAAGTGTGTTGAATTGTACCGATATTTTACAAAAAATTCACGCTGGCAGGGTTGCCGCCGCATACCGGATGTGCTATGATGAAGTGCAAAATTTCAAGCGGAGCGATGAATTTTGATTTGTCAAGCTCGCGGAATCAGGAGGAACTACCATGCAGAAGAATTATGTGCAGGAAATTCTGAGCATCATTCACAGCGGTCTGCCCAAGGCAGAGCTGGCCGAAAAACTGTCTGATTACCATGAAAAGGATCTGGCGGATGCGTTGGAGTCACTGACCCCCGCCGAACGTCAATCGCTCTATTCCATTCTGGGCGTGGATACTGTTGCCGAGATCTTTACTTATCTGGACGATGCCGAGCCGTACCTGAAAGAGCTGCCCAGCCATGAAGCTGCAAAGGTCATTTCCAACATGGACTCGGACGATGCGGTGGACGCGCTGGAAGACCTTGACGATACCGATAAGAACGAGATCGTCAACAAGCTGGACAAAGACTCGGTTGAAGATGTGAAGATGCTGCTCTCGTATGATGAGGATGAGATCGGCAGCAGGATGACCACCAACTACATCTCCATCAAAAACGATATGACCATCCGGCAGGCGATGAGCGAGCTGGTGAAACAGGCCGGAGAAAACGATAACATCTCCACGCTGTATGTGGTGGACGAAAACGAGCACTTCTATGGTGCAATCGACCTGAAAGACCTCATCATTGCACGTGCAGAGGAAAGTCTGGAAAGCCTGATCGTCCGCTCTTATCCCTACGTCACAGACCGGGAGCAGATCAGCGATTGTATCGACCGCATCGTGGACTACGCGGAGCGCAGCCTGCCGGTGCTGAACGATGCCGGCAAGCTGGTGGGCATCATCACATCGTCCGATGTGGTCGAGCTGGTCGATGATGAGATGGGCGATGATTACGCAAAGCTGGGCGGTCTGACCGGCGAGGAGGATCTGAACGAAAGCGTTTTTGAAAGCGTGAAAAAGCGTCTCCCGTGGCTGATCGCTTTGCTGTTCCTCGGGATGCTGGTCTCCTCGGTCGTCGGCGCGTTTGAATCAGTGGTGGCGGTGCTGCCGGTGGTCATCTGCTTCCAGTCCATGGTGCTGGATATGGCCGGTAACGTTGGCACCCAGTCGCTGGCAGTGACCATCCGTGTGCTGGTGGATGAAAACCTGACCCTTTCCAAAAAGCTGCAGCTGCTCTGGAAGGAGACCCGCGTGGGTCTGTTGAACGGTGCAATTCTGGCCGTGATGGCTTTGGGTTTTCTGGGCTGCTACATCCACTTTTTCAAGGGCTATGTCTGGACCTCGGCGTTTTTGCTGTCCGGCTGCGTCGGGCTGTCGCTGATCGTGTCCATGGTCATTTCCAGTCTGGTGGGCACGCTGATCCCGATGCTGTTCCACAAGATCCATATCGACCCGGCGGTTGCCTCCGGCCCGCTGATCACCACGATCAACGATCTGGTGGCGGTTGTGGTCTACTATGGCCTTGCCATGGTCGTGCTGATCGATCTGTTCCATCTTGCATGATAAGAAATAAAACAGGAACCGGTGCACCAAATGTAATGTGTGCCGGTTCCTGTTTTTCTTTGCGCAGGGGCTTATAGCAATTCAACTTTTTATCGCAAATATGCTGTTTGAATGTTGCACTAATTTCTTGTCTTGCGATAAAAAAGATTATTTGCCCAGATGCCAGATGTCGCGGTCGTACTCGGCAATGGTGCGGTCAGAGGAGAACATACCCGCCTTGGCAATGTTCACCAGACACTTGCGCCGCCAGCCCATGGGGTCGCAGGCGTAATCGCTGAGGGCCTGTCCCTTGCGCACAACGTAGGCGTTGAAGTCCGGCAGGGTCTGGAACCAGTCTTTATGGATCAGCTCGTCGTGCAGGCGGGTCAGGTTTTCGGCATGACCGGCGGCCAGCATCTCCGGCCCGGTCAGGAAGCTGATGGCGCGGCGGATGTTGGCATCGCCCTCCACCCACTGGGCTGGGTCGTAATCGCCCACGGCGTAGCGGTGGATGACCTGATCGGAGGTCTGGCCGAAGATATAGATGTTCTCTTCCCCCACCTGCTGGCTGATCTCCACGTTGGCACCGTCCATGGTGCCCAGCGTCAACGCGCCGTTCAACATAAACTTCATGTTGCCGGTGCCGGAGGCTTCCTTGGAGGCAAGGCTGATCTGCTCGGAAAGGTCGCAGGCAGGGATCAGCTTTTCGGCGGCGGTGACGTTGTAGTTCTCCACAAACACCACCTGCAGCCACTTGGACACCTCCGGGTCTGCGGCGATGACCTTGGAGAGGGTCAGCAGCGCATGGATGATGTCTTTTGCAATGGTGTAGGCGGGCGCGGCTTTTGCACCGAAGATGCTCACCAGCGGAGCGGCGGGCAGGTGCCCGGCCTTGATCTCGTAGTACTGATGGATGAGGTACAGCAGGTTGAGCTGCTGGCGCTTATACTCGTGCAGGCGCTTGGACTGGATATCGAACACGGCATCGGTGTTCACAGTCACCTTCTGGGTGTGCAGCAGCCAGTCGGCCAGCGCTTCCTTGTTGGCATTTTTCACAGCAGTCAGCTCGCTGAGCACCGTCTCGTCCTCGGCAAAGGCCAGCAGTTTTTCCAGCTCCGCGGCGTCCTTGCGGAAGCCGGAGCCAATGTGCTTTTCCAGCGTGGCGGTCAGGCGCGGGTCGCACTCCAGCAGCCAGCGGCGGAAGGTGATGCCGTTGGTCTTATTGTTGAACTTTTCCGGGTACAGCTCGTAGAAGCCATGCAGCTCGGAATTTTTCAGGATCTCGGTGTGCAGCGCCGCCACGCCGTTGGTGGAGTGGGTAAAGTGGATGTCCATGTGTGCCATGTGCACCCGGTCGTCCTTGTCGATGATGGCAAGGCTCTCGTCCTCGGTGCGGGTGCGAGCCAGCGCATCCAGCTTTTCGATGATGGGCATCAGCTGGGGCACCACGGCGTCCAGATAGGTGCGCGGCCACTTTTCCAGTGCTTCGGCCAGAATGGTGTGGTTGGTGTAGGCGCAGGTCTTGGTAACGATCTCCACCGCTTCCTCGAACTCAATGCCGCGCGCGCCCAGCAGGCGGATCAGCTCCGGGATGACCATGCTGGGGTGGGTGTCGTTGATCTGGATGGCGGCGTAGTCTGCCAGATCATGGTAGTTGCAGCCCCGGGCGGCGCACTCGGCCAGAATGAGCTGTGCACCGGCAGAGACCATCAGGTACTGCTGGTATACCCGCAGACGGCGGCCGGCTTCATCGGAATCGTCCGGGTAGAGGAAGAGGGTCAGATTCTTGTCGATAGCGGTCTTATCGAAGGCAATGCCGTCATGGACGATGCTCTCGTCAATGGTGTCCAGATCGAACAGGTTCAGGGTGTTGGTGCGTCCCTCGTAGCCGGTGACCGCCAGCTTGTACAGCCGGGCGGTGTATTCCTTGCCCGCCAGTTCCACCGGGTAGGTGGTGTCGGTCTTTTCCGCCCAGCTGTGGGCAGTCAGCCACGGGTCGGGCTTTTCGTTCTGCACGCCGTCCTCAAAGGACTGATGGAACAGACCAAAATGGTACCGCAGACCTACGCCGTCGCCGGGCAGGTTGAGCGTTGCCAGAGAGTCGAGGAAGCAGGCAGCCAGACGCCCCAGACCGCCATTGCCCAGAGAAGGCTCCGGCTCTACCTCTTCAATGTCGGAAAGGCGCTTTCCGGCAGCAGCCAGCGCAGACCGGGCTTCGTCGTACAGCCCCAGATTGATGAGGTTGTTGGACAGCAGCTTGCCAATAAGGAATTCGGCGCTGATATAGTACAGCTTGCGCCCGGTGACCGGCTGCACGCGGTCGGCGCTCTTCTGCCGCACAAGTTCCAGCAGTGCCAGATACAGCTCCTGGTCGGTGCAGTCTGCCAGCAGCTTGCCGGTAATACTCTGTAACGTTTCGGTAAAGCTCATAAAAGCATCCTCCTTTGCTAGGGTGTATCTGAAAAGTCGAAAATTCAGTCTGTTTCTCTGTTTTCAGATACACCTTACGGAAAACAGGTTTGACATCTGTACTTCAAGATATACCACATAGAACCTTCAAAATCTTGCCTAAACAGTGCAAACTATGGTACAATCCTATCATCAGGGGGTGAGACGATGCAAAATCAGGCATCTTTGCAGGAGACAAAACAGCACGGTGCAGTGCGCTTTCCGTTCAATCTGTACCCCTGCACCATTCCGGGGGATTTTCAGCAGGTGGCACTCCACTGGCACGAGAGCATGGAGCTGGTCTTTGTCAAGCAGGGCACAGGGCTGGTGCAGGTGGGCGCTGTGACCTACCCGGCCTACCGGGGGGATATCTTTCTTTTTGCCCCGGGCACGCTCCATGCGCTGCGGCAGGCAGAGGAGCAGCGCATGGAATACGAAAATATCATCTTTGAACCGGAGCTGCTGGGCGGCGCGGAGGACCTTTGCGCCGAAAAGTATCTGCTGCCGCTGCAAAGCGGGCGGCTTTCGCTGCCGGTGCGTCTGACCCCGAACGATTTGTGCTATCTGCAAGCCGCCGCCTGCCTGCGGGAGCTGGAAGATGCCAACCGCGCCAAGCGCCCCGGCTACGAGCTGCTGGTAAAAGGGGCGCTGCTGCGCTTTCTTGCCCTGCTCATTGCGCAGGGCAGGCAGTGTCTCCCCACCGAAACTGCCGACACCCAGCGGCTGAAAACGGTGCTGCAATGGCTTTCGGCACATTATGCCGAGCCGCTCCGGGTGGCGGATGCTGCCGGGGTCTGCTCCTTCAGCGCCAGCCATTTTATGCGCTGGTTCCGGCAGATGACCGGGCAGAGCTTTATCTCCTTTCTGAATGAGTACCGGCTGAACACCGCCGCCGAGGTGCTGCAGACCACGGACGAGACTGTGCTGACTATCGCCACCCGGTGCGGGTTTGAAAACCTTTCCTATTTTAATCGGGCGTTCAAGGCGCATTTTGGCATGACCCCGCGGGAGTACCGGAAAAAATAAGCAGACCGGGTCTGATGGGAAAGCGAGAACAGCCTGCATTCCGGTGCGCTCTGCACGTTCTGAAAGACGTCAATCTTGAGGTCGCCGAGGGCGAAAAGCTGGTGATCATCGGGCCGTCCGGTTCAGGCAAGTCCACCACGGTGCGCTGCATGAATTTTCTGGAAGAGCCCACCAGCGGCCATGTCTACATAGACGGGCAGGAGCTGACGGCCAAAAACAAGACCAAGCTTGTGCGCGAGACCACCAGCATGGTGTTCCAGCAGTTCAACTTGTACCCGCACATGACGGTGCTGAAAAACCTGACCCTCGCGCCCATGAAGCTGCACCACAAGACCAAGCAGGAGGCAGAGGAGCTGCCGCAGCACAAGCGGCACCCGTTGTGGATAGAGCAGCCCATGGGGGACGGAAGGGAAAGCCGTCCGGGCTGCGGACTTTATAAATAAAAGAAAAAGCGATGACCCGTGCAGGTGGGTCATCGCTTTTCTCGTCCCTTGCGGGACAGGCAGGGTAAATGATAAGAAGGTAAATGAAGAAAATAGCAAGGTGAAAAACAAAGGCGTGTGCGGAGCCGAATTTGCTGCTCCAAAGTGAAGATGTATCCAAGTTTCGCTTTTGTTGGATACAACATACCACTTCGGAACAAAAATTGCAAGAGGTTTTTTAAAATTTTTGCCCAAAATTACGCGGGAAATCGCATTTTTGTAGAAACGCACAAATTTTACGGAAAGTTCCCAGCAAACTGACGAACAAGCATAAAAACGGAACAACAGCCGCAAGACCGCACAGGGATACCTTTATAAAACCGGCGGGCAATGGAACGCAGGCGTGGAAAGCTGATTTTCGTGGGATATAGCCTGCACCGCTTTACAAGCAGCCGGGGGTGTGTTAAGATGGACACATCTGCTGTAACCGGAAAAATGCACGCGCCGGGCAGCGGCGGCGTACCGGGAAAAGTGCCCGGTGCTGGGAGGGGAGAAACGAATGACAAAGCTACTGCATGGCAATGAAAAAAACAGGCTGACCGGCGGGCGAGAGCCGCTGTTCAGCCAAAAGGAGCTGCTGGTACTGGCCATCCCGCTGCTGGTGGAGCAGCTGCTGGAAGTGACGGTGGGCATGGCCGACACCATGATGGTGTCCCGCTGCGGCGAGGCGGCAATCTCCGGCGTCAGTTTGGTGGATATGATCAACAACCTTATCATCGTGCTGTTTGCGGCGCTGGCTACCGGCGGCGCGGTGGTGGTAAGCCAGTATCTGGGCGCAAAGGACAGGCCGGATGCCGACAAAAGCGCCGGTCAGCTGCTGCTGCTCAGCGGCTTGTCCGGTGCGGTGATCGGCGCGGTATGCTTTGTGCTGGCACGCCCCATGATCCGGCTGTTCTACGGCTCTATTGATACCGACGTGCTGGACGCAGGCGTGAAATATTTGCAGATCATCGCCCTCAGCTACCCGTTTCTGGCGCTGTATAACGGCGGCGCGGCGCTGTTCCGCAGCATCGGCAACTCCAAGATCTCCATGCAGATCAGCTTTCTGATGAACATCATCAACATCGTGGGCAACGCAGTGTGCATCTTCGGCTTCAAAATGGGAGTGGACGGCGTAGCGTGGCCCAGCGTGGTGTCCCGCGTGGTGGCTGCGGCGCTCATCCTGCGCAAGTGCTACCGGGAGGATGCGGTGCTTACCGTGCCCAAGACCCTGCGGCTGGACGGCGGCATGGCAAAGCGCATTCTGGGCATCGGCATTCCCTCGGCCTTTGAGAACAGCCTGTTCGAGGCCGGGCGCATTCTGGTGGTGAGCATGATCTCCACCTTTGGCACAGTGCAGATCGCAGCCAACGCCGTGGCAAACAATCTGGACGGCATGGGCGTCATCCCGGGCAAGGCCATCAGTCTGGCCATGATCACGGTGGTGGGGCGGTGCATCGGCGCCGGCGACCACGAGCAGACCGTTTACTACACCCGCAAGCTGATGCTGTGGGCTTACATCACCATGGGGCTTTCCAACGGAGCGATCTTGCTGTTCCTCCGGCAGCTGGTGGGCATCTACGCCCTTTCCGGCGAGACGATGGAATTGGCCATCACACTGGTCACCATCCATGCGGGCTGCGCCATCATCTTCTGGCCGCTGTCCTTCGTGCTGCCCAACGCCCTGCGCGCAGCCAACGACGTGAAATTCACCATGGTGGTGTCCATCCTCAGCATGGCGTGCTGGCGGCTGGGCTTCAGCTATCTGCTGTGCGTTCGCATGGGATGGGGCGCTGTGGGCGTGTGGGTGGCTATGGTCATCGACTGGACCTGCCGTGTGACCTGCTTTGTGCTGCGCTTCCGCAGCGGCGCATGGAAAACAAAATATCAGGCATAACATAAGGAGAAGAGCATGAAACTGATCAGCTGGAACGTGAACGGCCTGCGCGCCTGCCTGACCCACGGCTTTGCCGAGAGCTTTGCCGCGCTGGACGCGGACATCTTCTCGGTGCAGGAGACCAAGATGCAGCCGGGACAGGCGGATTTTGCGCCGGAGGGCTACACCGAATACACCTACTCGGCCGAGAAAAAGGGATACTCCGGCACAGCCTGCTGGTGCAAAACGGCACCGCTGGCAGTGACCACCGGCATCGGGCTGGAACAGCACGACCACGAGGGACGGGTGCTGACGCTGGAATACCCCGGCTTTTATCTGGTAAACTGCTACACCCCCAACAGTCAGGACGGGCTGAAGCGGCTGGACTACCGCATGGAGTGGGAGGACGCCTTCCGGGCATACCTGCTGGCACTGGACGCCAAAAAGCCGGTGATCCTGTGCGGCGATCTGAACGTGGCGCACACCGAGATGGACATTAAAAACGCCAAGACCAACCGCATGAGCGCGGGCTTTACCGATCAGGAGCGCGCCAAGATGACCGAGCTGCTGGCGGCGGGCTTTGCGGACAGCTTCCGGGTGGTGCACCCGGACGAGGTGAAGTACAGCTGGTGGAGCTACCGCTTCCACGCGCGGGAAAAGAACGCGGGCTGGCGCATCGACTATTTTATCGTTTCCCGGCGCATTGCAGACCGCATCCGCGCCGCCGAGATCCACAACGAGATCTTTGGCTCCGACCATTGCCCGGTGGAGCTGCAGATCGACCTGTAATATAAGGAGAAGCCAATGCTGAAAAATTATCTTCTGATCTTCTTTATCTCCATGGTGCCCATCATCGAACTGCGCGGGGCCATCCCCATCGGGCTGGGTATGGGGCTGCCGGTGCTGCCCACCTACCTTTTGTGCGTGCTGGGCAATATGCTCCCGGTGCCCTTCATCTATCTGTTCGCCCGCAAGTTCCTCATCTGGGGTTACCACAAGCCCCTCATCGGCCCCATCTGCCGCTTTTGCATCAATAAGGGCGAAAAGGGCGGCCGCGCACTGGAAGCCAAGGCGGGCAAGGGTCTGACCGTGGCGCTGCTGCTGTTCGTGGGCATCCCGCTGCCGGGCACCGGCGCGTGGACGGGCACGCTGGCAGCCTCCATTCTGGATATGAAGTTCAAGGATGTGCTGATCGCCTGCATGGGCGGCGTGCTGCTGGCGGGCATCATCATGGGCTTGGCAAGCGCCGGTCTGCTGGGCGCGCTCAGCGGGCTGTTTGCGGCAGGCTGACAAAACGCGGACGTTTTTGTCGTGAAAAATGCCTGTAGCATTTCCGCGCGGAGTATGTTACACTGAATAATAGTTGTGAAAACCGGACTCTGCTTCCGGCCAGAAAGGACGTTATAGAACATGGATCAGGCACTGAATCAGAAAATTGACGCATACATTGCGGAAAACAAAGAGCAGCTGCTGCAGGACATTGCAGCGCTGGTCGCCATCGACAGCGTGGAGGGCACCCCGGAGGAGGGCGCACCCTTCGGCGCAGGCCCCCGGGCAGCGCTGGACAAGACGCTGGAGCTGGCAGCAGGCATGGGCTTTGCCACCCGCAACTGCGAAAACTACATCGGCTATGCCGAACTGGCCGGTGCAGACCCTGAAAAATATCTGGCTACCATCTGCCATGTGGACGTTGTGCCCGTGGGCAACGGCTGGACGGCAGATCCCTTTAAGATGCGCATTCAGGACGGCTGGCTGCTGGGACGCGGCGTCGCGGATGATAAAGGCCCGATGATCGTTACTCTGTACGCGCTGAAGTTCCTCAAGGAGCAGGGTTACCAGCTGCGCTACCCCATCCGTGCCATCGTGGGCGACAACGAGGAGACCCACATGAACGATGTGAAGTACTATCTGGAAAACTACCCCGCCCCGGTGTTCTGCTTTACCCCGGATGCCGAGTTCCCGGTGTGCAACGGCGAAAAAGGCCACTTTGGCGGCAAGATCGTCAGCCCGGTGTGCAACGGCATCATTGCAGAGTTTGAGGGCGGTGTAGCCAACAACGCTGTGCCTGACCGCGCCAGCGCTCTGGTCAAGACCGATATCCGCAAGCTGAAGAACGCTCCCAACATCACGCTGGAACCGGAAGGGGACGGCGTGCGGGTGCGCGGCTGGGGCAAGTCCGGCCACGCCGCCATGCCGGAGGGCACGGTGAACGCCATTGGTCTGGTAGCGGATTATCTGCTGGACAACGGCCTGTGCAATGACGCCGAGCGCGCTTATCTGGAGGCACTGCACAAGCTGCACAGCTCTACCGCAGGCGCCGGCCTTGGCATCGACTGCGCCGACGGCCCCTTTGGCCCGCTGACCATTATCGGCGGCCGCATCTATATGGAGGACGGCAAGCTGGTGCAGACCATCGACAGCCGCTTCCCCACCTGCACCAATGGCGAAAAGCTGACCGCACAGGTCACCGCTGCGCTGGGCGAGGGCGCAAAGCTGGAGGATGTGGACGCAGCCGAGCCTTTCTATATCGCAGCCGACAGCCCCGCCATCCGCGCCTGCATCGACACCTACAACGAGGTGACCGGCGAGAACGCCACCCCCTTTACCATGGGCGGCGGCACCTATGCCCGCCACTTCCCCTATGCCGTCAGCTTCGGCCCGGAGCATGAGGATGTAAAGCTGCCGGAGTTCGGCGGCCCGATGCACGGTGCCAACGAGGCGGCTCCCATCAACAAGCTGCTGGAGGCCGTCAAGATCTACATTCTGGCGCTGCTGCGGCTGGAAGAGATCGACTTCTGAGGTACAGCATGAACGTGCTTGTCATTGACGGGCAGGGCGGGGGACTGGGACGCCAGCTGGTGGCCGCCCTCAGCGCCCAGTGCCCGGACATCCGGCTGGTGGCCGTGGGCACCAACAGTGTCGCTGCGCAGGCCATGCATAAGGCCGGGGCACAGCGCGCCGCCACCGGTGAGAATGCTGTGGTGGTGAACTGCCGCAATGCGGATATCATCGTGGGCCCCATCGGCATCGTTATTGCAGATGCGCTGCTGGGGGAGATCACCCCTACCATGGCCACGGCGGTGTGCCAGAGCAGCGCCACCCGGGTGCTGATCCCGGTGAACCACTGCGAGAACTACATTGTCGGCGTGCCCGACCAGCCCATCGGCAGCCTTGTGTCTGCCGCCGTGCAGAAGGTAAAGTCCCTCTGTGCCGGGGAAGGGTGTTAAAGAATAAGATAAAACGACACCGGACAGGTCATGGCCTGTCCGGTGTCGTTTTTGTCCAAAATATAGGTTACTTCCGCTGCCGGGCGGCGATCTGTGCGGCAGTGGGCGGGATATCGCCCTGCGCAGTTTTTTCCAGCTGGCTCAGGCGGCGATCCAGATCGGTGAGCCGCTGCGAGACGATGTCCGGCAGATCCTGCTGATCCAGATCGTCGGCGGGGTTCACCGCCTTGTTGTTGATGCGCACCACCTCGGCGGGTACGCCCACGGCGGTGCAGTTGGCGGGCAGGTTGCGCAGCACCACGCTGCCTGCGCCGATGCGGGCGTTATCCCCGATGAACACCGGGCCCAGCACCTTGGTGCCCGCGCCGATGAGCACGTTGTTGCCTAAGGTGGGGTGGCGTTTGCCGGTATCCTTGCCGGTGCCGCCCAGCGTTACCCCGTGGTAGATGGTGCAGTTATCCCCGATCTCGCAGGTCTCACCGAACACGATGCCCATGCCGTGGTCGATGAACAGACACTTGCCGATGGTGGCACCCGGGTGGATCTCGATGCCGGTGCGGTGGCGGCCATGCTGGCTGACCCACCGTGCCAGAAAAAAGTGCTTGTGCCCGTACAGCCAGTGCGCAATGCGGTGGTACACCAGAATGTGGAATCCCGGGTACAGCAGCATTACCTCCAGTACGCTGCGTGCGGCGGGGTCCTTGCGCTGGATGTTCCGCGCGTCCTCAAGTAAACCCATGCGGAAAACCTCTCTTTCCCATAAACACCCGCCCACGCGGCGGGGCTCTCCCTTTTACCGTATTATAATAGCACAGCAGGCAACGAAAGTACAGTGCTGCGCTAGGGATTGTGGAACAAAATGGCAGTTATTTTGCCGCGCTGCCCGGGTTTTGGGTAGAGTATCCAAAATTCGGCGAGAGATGCCATAAACCTTTTAGCACCTGTTTTTGCGCGCAGCCATTGACACATTTTGCGGTTCTATGATAAAATAATATGAATGAAAACGCAACCATCAAGAAAAGGAGAAACACCATGCTGTGCAGCGCCCAGAACCCGAAACTGAACAAGCAGTTCGCGTCCGGTTTTGCCGTGGCTTCGTTGTTTCCTTTTTTGCGCAATGAGCTTTTCCCTTTGCGGGGAAAAGTTTTTTTTTGCCCGTTTTCGGGCGTCTGATACACAAAAATACCATTATAGGAGGGAACCGCGATGCTGCTGACAAACGCTGTGAACACCGAGGGACGGCCGCTCGAGATCTATGTAAAGGATGGCAAGATCGCTGCCGTAGGGCAGGATCTTTCCGCCCTTGCCGCCGAGAACGAGACGGTGGTGGATGCCGGTGGGCTGACTGTGCTGCCCGCATTTGTGGATCTGCACTGCCACTGGCGCACCCCGGGCTTTGAGTACAAGGAGGACATCGAGACTGGCAGCCGCGCCGCTGCCGCCGGCGGCTACACCTTTGTAAACCTGATGCCCAACACAAAGCCCGTCTGCTCTTCTGCCGCACAGGCTGTGATGGTGGAACAGAAAGCCGCCGAGGTGGGGCTGTGCGATGCAAACCAGACCGTTTCCATCACCGAAAACTTTGACGGTGTGAGCATCGACCACCTCAAGACCCTGCCCGCCAGTGTGAAGTTCATCACCGAGGACGGCCACGGCGTGCAGGATAACGCCACCATGGCGCGGGCATTTGCCATCTGCACCCAGAAGGACATCACGGTCATGAGCCACGCCGAGGATATGGAGATCAGCCCGTGGGACTACCGTCTGGCCGAGGATATTGAGACGGTGCGCAACTGCTGGCTGAGCGAGTACTACCAGACCCGGCTGCACATGTGCCATGTGTCCACCCGGGGCGCGCTGGACGCCATCCGCATGGCAAAGCTGCGGGGCGCACCCGTCACCTGTGAGGTGACCCCCCACCACCTGTGGTTTACCAACGATACCTGCGACTACCGGGTCAACCCGCCCATCCGCACCGCCGACGATGTGGAGGCGCTGGTGGAGGGCATCCGCACCGGCATCGTGGACGCCATTGCCACTGACCACGCACCCCACTCCGAAGAGGATAAGCTGAAGGGCATGGCCGGTATGGTGGGCAGCGAGACCGCCTTCGGCGTGTGCTACACCAAGCTCTGCAAGCAGGAGGGTCTGCCGCTGGAGCTGCTGGTGCACCTGATGAGCACCCGCCCCGCCGAGATCCTTGGCCTTGCCAAGGGTCAGCTGGAGCCGGGCTTCGATGCCGACTTTGTGCTGGTGGATCTGGACACCCCCTACACGGTGGAAAAGGAAAAGCTGCACTCCAAGAGCCATAACACCCCCTTTGACGGTGCACAGCTTTACGGCAAGGTGTTTGCCACCATCAAGGCCGGTAAGATCACCTATCAGGCCGAGGAGTAAAACCCATAGTTACAATTCATTTTCTATAAATACGACTTACAGGAGGACACCCAAATGACGAACATGGACAAACTGTACGAAGCTGTGGAAGCCCGCGGCCCGGTGTGCGTGGGTCTGGACACCGACTTCAGCTACCTGCCCGCTGATTTTGTGGACAGCACCCTGACCAAGGGCGAGAACATCGTGCGCTTCAACAAGAAGCTCATCGATGCCACCAAGGCTGTGGCTGGCTGCTACAAGGTGCAGATCGCTTATTATGAGTCTCTGGGCATGGAGGGCATGAAGGCCTACGCCGACACCCTGAAGGCTGTGCGCGAGACCGGTGTGCCGGTGATCGCGGATATCAAGCGCGGCGATATCGCCAAGACCGCCGAGATGTACGCCATGGGTCACTTTACCGGCGATTTTGAGAGCGATTTCGTTACGCTGGCACCCTACATGGGTCTGGACTCTATCAGTCCCTATCTGCCCTACGCTGAAAAGCAGGGCAAGGGTATGTTCGTGCTCTGCCGCACCTCCAACGGAGGTGCCAAGGACTTTGAGTACGAGAAGCTGGCCGACGGCCGCCACGTCTACGATCTGGTGGGTGACAAGCTGAACGCACTGGGCAAGGACTACATGGGCGAGCACGGCTACTCCTCCATCGGTCTGGTCATCGGCGGCACCCACATCGAGGAAGCCACCGAGATCCGCGCAAAGTATCAGGACAGCTTCTTCCTGATCCCCGGCTACGGCGCACAGGGCGGCAAGGCCGAGGATATCGCTCAGTACCTGACCAAGGGCAACGGCGGCGTGGTCAACTCCAGCCGCGGCATCCTGCTGGCTTACAAGAAGCAGCCGGGCACTGCCTTTGACGAGGCCGCTTACAACGAGTGTGTGAACATGAAGGAGGCCATTGCTCATGCGTGCAGCCTGCTGTGAAGCCACCGTCCTGCGCAATGAGGTCATTGCCCCGGACATCCGCCTGCTGACCGTGGTGTGGCCGGACCGCGACCATGCCCCCCACGCAGGCCAGTTCTTCACCCTGCGCTCCTGGGGCGCAGACGAAGCCCCCTTCCTGTCCCGCCCCATCAGCGTGCACCGCTGGAACCCGGACAGCAGCACCATCGAGTTTTTGTATCAGGTGGTGGGCGAGGGTACCGAGAAGCTGGCACAGCTCAAGCAGCAGGATACCTTCCAGCTTACCGGCCCTATGGGCAACGGCTTTGATGTACCGGAAATCGTGAGCAAGTACAAAAAGATCGCCGTGGTGGGCGGCGGCATCGGCACTGCGCCCATGTTCCAGCTTACCCGCGAGCTGGCCGCTGCCGGGGTAAAGCCGGATGTGTTCTTTGGCTTCCGCGACACCCCCTACTGCATGGAGGAGTACCGCAGCATCGCAAACCTCGTCAAGGTGTCCACCGACACCGGCGCGGTGGGCTTCCACGGCTTTGTCACCCAGCTGTACGACCCCGCCGATTACGATGTGGTGCTGGTGTGCGGCCCCACCGTGATGATGAAGAACGCCGCCCGCCTGTGTGCCGAAAAAGGCACTCCCTGCTTTGTGAGCATGGAAAAGAAGATGGCCTGCGGTATTGGTGCCTGCCTTGGCTGCACCTGCGAGACCAAGGGCGGCGAGGGCAAGAGCGTGTGCAAGAACGGCCCTGTATTTGACGCAACGGAGGTGTTCTTCTGATGGCAGACCTGAAAACCAACCTGCTGGGCTTTGTGATGAACAGCCCGGTCATCGGCGCATCCGGCACCGTGGGCTACGGTGTGGAGTACGAGGAACTGGCTGATTTTGCTAAAATCGGCGGCATCTCCGGCAAGGGCCTTACCCTGCACGGCCAGTACGGCAACAAGGGCGAACGCCTGTGGGAGACACCCTCCGGCCTCATCAACAGCATCGGCCTGCAGAACCCCGGCGTGCAGCACTTTATTGACGTGGAGCTGCCCGAGATGCTGGAACTGAAGCAGAAGTACGGCACGGTGGCCATTGCAAACCTTGGCGGCCACAGCGAGGAAGAGTATGTGGAAGGCGCTGCGATGCTGAGCGAGAGTGCAGTGGACATCGTGGAACTGAACATCTCCTGCCCCAACGTCAAGGTGGGCGGCATGGCCTACGGCGTGAAAGCCGAAGCTGCCGGTGAGGTGGTGCGCATGGTGCGCGCTGCCTGCAAAAAGCCCCTGATGGTCAAGCTGAGCCCGCAGGCCGAGAATATCCCCGAGATGTGCAAGGCTGTGGAAGCCGCCGGTGCGGACGCCATCAGCCTGACCAACACCTTTCAGGCCTGCGCCATTGACTTGGAAAAGCGCCGCCCGGTGTTCAACAACATCTTTGCCGGTCTGTCCGGCCCGGCGGTGCGCCCCATCGCCCTGCGCATGGTATGGCAGGCCGTGGGTGCGGTGAACATCCCGGTGGTGGGTCTGGGCGGCATTGCCACCGGCCGTGATGCACTGGAGTTCATTATGGCAGGTGCCGCCGCAGTGCAGGTGGGTGCCGCAAACTTTGCAAACCCCCGCGCCATGGAGACCATTGCAAACGAGATGGCTGCATGGATGGACAAAAACGGCGTGAAAACGCTGGACGAGATCCGCGGCTGCGCCCGTCATGCAGAATAAAAACTGATATATCCATAAAATATCTACAATTATGCGCATAAAATAAAACTTAACGCATAAATTTGCAAATGCCGTAAAAGCGTGGTACAATACCACCCAAAGGAATATACACCACTGAAAAGAGAGGGAGAAGTACAATGAGTGAAGCACTTGAAATTCTGAAGAGCTGTGACGCATTTCTGGAGGGTCACTTCCTGCTGTCCTCCGGCCGGCACTCCGGCGCATACTGCCAGATGGCTTATCTGCAGCAGTACCCGGACCGCTGCGCCGAGGTGATGAAGGCTGTGGCCGACAAGGTCAAGGAGATGGACGTGGACGTCATCGTCGGCCCTGCCATGGGCGGCATCGTGTACGCCTACGAGCTGGCCCGCCAGACCGGCAAGCGCGCTATCTTTACCGAGCGCGTGGACAACGTGATGTGCCTGAAGCGCTTTGCCATCCACCCGGGTGAAAAGTGCATCATCGCCGAGGACGTGGTGACCACCGGCATCTCCTCTCTGGAGACCAAGCGCGTCATCGAAGAGGCCGGCGGCATCTGCCTTGGCATCACCTGCGTGGTGGATCGCACTAAGCCCGAGGCTCCGTCTCCCATCCCCATTCTGGCCAGCGCCCTGAAGCTGGACCTGCCCAACTATACCCCGGAGGAGTGCCCCATCTGCAAGGAGGGCAAGCTGCCGCTGGTGCATCTGGGCAGCCGCAAGATGAAGCAGGAAGCAAAGCAGACCCTGTAAGAGAGTTCGCCCTCTCAGGCCGCTTCGCGTCCAGACTCCCCTTTTTGTCACCTTCGGTGACATCTTCCCCCGGAGCGGGGGAAGTCTTTCCACAAAGGGAGAGCCCTTGGCAAAACCATAAATTTTGCGTGGACTGCCAAGGCCTCCCACTTTGGGGGAGGTGGCAGCGCGTCAGCGCTGACGGAGAGGGCGAGGACGCTGAAAATATGACAACATTCTGCGTTGAAACGAGGAAAACTATGAACGCATATCTTCTTTTGGCAAACGGCATGGTCTTTGCCGGACAGTCCGTGGGCGCGCAGGGCGTGACCGTGGGCGAGGTGGTGTTCTCCACCGGCATGGTGGGCTTTCAGGAGACCCTGACCGACCCCAGCTACTATGGCCAGATCATCACCCAGACCTATCCCCTCATCGGCAACTACGGCATGAACCATGATGACATGGAGTCCGACCGCATCTGGGCAAAGGGCTACATCGTGCGCGAGGCCTGTACCACCCCCTCCAACTGGCGCTGTGAGGAGACGCTGGACAGCTTTTTGAAAAAGAACAACACCATCGGCATCGAGGGCATCGACACCCGCCACCTGACCCGCATCATCCGGGAGAGCGGCGTGATGAACGGTGCCATCCTGACCACCTTTGACCCCGCCGACCCGGCCAATAAGGCCGAGACCGAGGCACTGCTGGCCGAGATCCGCGCCTATGCCGTCACCGACGCTGTAAAGAACGTGACCTGCGCCGCTCCCGAGGTGTTCAACCCGGAAGGCGAGACCCATATCGTGCTGATGCACTACGGCTGCAAGCGCAACATCGTGCGCTGCCTTGTCAAGCGCGGCTGCAAGGTGACTGTGATGCCCGCCTTTGCAACGGCAGAGGAAATCAAAGCCCTTGCCCCGGACGGCATCATGCTGTCCAACGGCCCCGGCGACCCCGCCGAGCCGGTGGAGGTCATCGAGAACCTCAAGCACATCTTTGAGTTGAACATCCCCACCTTCGGCATCTGTCTGGGTCACCAGCTGTCCGCACTGGCAGCCGGCGCCAAGACCATGAAGCTGAAGTACGGCCACCGCGGTGCCAACCAGCCTGTGACCGACTTTGAGTCCGGCCGCACCTTTATCACCAGCCAGAACCACGGCTATGCGGTCGTGGGCGAGGAGCTGCCCGCCGAGATGGGCGAGGTGGCACAGGTGAACGCCAACGACGGCACCTGCGAGGGCATCAAGTACAAAAAGTGGAACTGCTTTACCGTGCAGTTCCACCCGGAAGCAAACGGCGGCCCCAAGGACACCGAATTCCTGTTCGACCGCTTCCTGAACAACGTCAAAGCAGCAAAGGAGGCACGCTGAAATGCCGAAGGACCCCAGAATCAAAAAGGTGCTGGTCATTGGCTCCGGCCCTATCATCATTGGTCAGGCTGCGGAGTTTGACTACTCCGGCACGCAGGCCTGCCGCGCCCTGAAAGCAGAGGGCATCGAGACTGTTCTGCTGAACTCCAACCCCGCTACCATCATGACCGACCCGGACGTGGCCGACCATGTGTATATCGAGCCCATGACGCTGGAAGTCGTGGAGCGCATTCTGGACATTGAAAAGCCGGATTCCGTGCTGCCCAACCTCGGCGGTCAGATGGGTCTGAACCTGTCCATGGAGCTGGCACGCTCCGGTTATCTGGACCGCACCGGCATCCGTCTGCTGGCCTGCAATCCCGAGACCATCGACCGTGCCGAGGACCGCGAGCTGTTCAAGGAGACCATGGAAAAGCTGCACCAGCCCATCATCCCCTCTGAGGTGGTGGAGAACCTGCAGGACGCACTGGATTGCGCCGACAGCATCGGCTACCCGGTCATCGTGCGCCCGGCCTTTACCATGGGCGGCACCGGCGGCGGCATCTGCGAGACCCGCGAAAAGCTGATCGAGATCGGCACCAACGGCCTGCGCCTTTCTCCCATCCATCAGATTTTGGTGGAAAAGTGCATCGCCGGCTGGAAAGAGATCGAGTACGAGGTGATGCGCGACCACAAGGGCAACGTGATCACCGTATGTAACATGGAAAACCTCGACCCCGTGGGCATCCACACCGGTGACTCGGTGGTCGTGGCTCCCTCCCAGACCCTGACCGACCACGAGTACCAGATGCTGCGTACCGCCGCACTGGATATCATCACCGAGCTGGGCATCGAGGGCGGCTGCAACTGCCAGTTCGCTCTGAAGCCGGACAGCTTCGACTACGCGGTCATCGAGGTCAACCCCCGTGTGTCCCGCTCCTCTGCACTGGCTTCCAAGGCTACCGGCTACCCCATTGCCAAGGTGGCGACCAAGATCGCCATCGGCTACACGCTGGACGAGATCACCAACGACGTTACCGGCAAGACCTGCGCCTGCTTCGAGCCTGCGCTGGACTACATCGTGGTCAAGTACCCGAAGTGGCCGTTTGATAAGTTCGTCTACGCCGACAAGTCTCTGGGCACCCAGATGATGGCTACCGGCGAGGTGATGAGCATCGGCAACAGCTTTGAAGCCGCCATGATGAAGGCTGTTTCCTCCATTGAGCTGGGCATGGACACCCTGACCCACAAGCCCTTTGAGGAGCTGACCGACGAGGAAGTGGTGGAGCATATGCACGTTCAGGACGCCGAGCGCGTGTTCTGCGTGTACGAAGCGCTGAAGCGCGGCATCGACCACAAGGTCATCTACGATATCACCAAGATCGACTGGTGGTTCCTGGACAAGATGCAGCATCTGGCAGATCTGGAAAAGGGTCTGGCACAGTGCAACGGCCAGCTGTCTTTGGAGCAGTACAAGACTGCCAAGAAGTACGGCTTCCAGGATAAGACCATCCGCCGTCTGGCAAAGGTGGACACCCTGCCCGTGGAGAACTACCGCGCCGGCTTCAAGATGGTGGATACCTGCGCTGCCGAGTTCTCTGCAAATACCCCCTACTTCTACTCCACCTACGATGGCGACAACGAGGCCGCAGGCTTTATCGCTGAGAAGGAAGCTGAGACCGCAGCCAAGGGCGAGCCTAAAAAGAAGAAGGTTCTGGTCTTTGGTTCCGGCCCCATCCGCATCGGTCAGGGCATCGAGTTCGACTACTGCTCTGTGCACTGCGTATGGACGCTGAAAAAGAACGGCTGCGAAGCCATTCTGGTCAACAACAACCCCGAGACCGTCTCCACCGACTTTGATACCGGCGACCGTCTGTACTTCGACCCGCTGAACCCGGAGAGCGTGGACAACATCATTGCCACCGAAAAGCCGGATGCCTGCGTGGTGCAGTTCGGCGGACAGACCGCCATCAAGCTGGCCAAGCACATGGACGAGATCGGCCTGCCCATTCTGGGCACCCCGGCGGACGCCATTGATGAAGCCGAGGACCGCGAGCGCTTTGACGAGCTGCTGGAGCGCTGCAACATCCCCCGCGCCCCGGGTCGTACCGTGTTCAATTTGGACGAGGCTCTGGCCGCTGCCGAGGAGATCGGCCTGCCGGTGCTGATGCGTCCCTCCTATGTGCTGGGCGGTCAGAACATGATCGTGGCCTACAACAAGGCGGATATCATCGAGTACATGGGCGTTATCACCGAGCACGTCGATATGGATCACCCGGTGCTGCTGGATAAGTACATCATGGGTACCGAGTGCGAGGTGGACGCCATCTGCGATGGCGAAAACTTCCTGATCCCCGGCATCATGGAGCAGGTGGAGCGCACCGGTGTGCACTCCGGCGACTCCATCTGTGTCTACCCGGCACAGCACCTGACGCAGGACGAGATCGACACCATGGTGGACTACACCGGCCGCTTTGCCCGCGAGCTGCACGTCACCGGTCTGGTCAACGTGCAGTACGCCGTCTCCCATGGCCGTGTGTACGTCATCGAGGTGAACCCCCGCTCCTCCCGTACCGTGCCTTACATCTCCAAGGTCACCGGCGTGCCCATGGTGGATCTGGCCGTGCGCTGCTGCTTGGGCGAGAAGCTGACGGATATGGGCTACGGCACCGGTCTGCACCCCAACGCCCCCTATGTGGCGGTAAAGGTGCCTGTGTTCAGCTTTGAAAAGCTGCACGCCGTGGATACCCAGTTCGGCCCCGAGATGAAGTCTACCGGCGAGGTGCTGGGTATTGCGCCCAACTACCACGATGCCCTGCTCAAGGGTCTGATCGGTGCAGGCTATACCTTTAAGACCCCCGGCCCGGGCAGCTGCTGCATCTTCACCGTGAAGGACAGCGACAAGCCCGAGTTCGTGGATATTGCATGGAAGCTGAAGGATATGGGCTACAAGCTCTACGGTACCTCCGGCACCTGTGCATGGCTCAACAAGCACATGGTCCCCTGCAACGAGGTGCGCAACATCTCCGGCGAGGCTCCCAACATTGTGGATCTGCTGCAGAGCGGTCTGGTGGACTATGTGTTCTCCACCAGTGCCAAGGGTCGTGACCCCCGGCGCGATTCCGTCCGTCTGCGCCGCAAGGCCGTGGAGCTGAGCATCCCCTGCATCACCGCAGTGGATACCGCCGCTTCTCTGGTGGACTGCCTGCGCAGCGAGCACAGTTTGGCTAACATCCCGCTGGTGGATATTGCCACCCTGTACCGCGGAAAATAAGCCGTAACATCCGCATAAAACAGCTCTTTACAGCGCCTGCCGAAACGGTGGGCGCTGTATTTGTGCGGGGTGCACGGAACTGAATGTGGTTCGTGCGCAATAAATTACATTTCGTGCGCAATCCATCGAAAACAGTGCGCGAAATATGTTATACTCAACAACGCAAAATTTGCCAAAAGACGTTACTTTTGGACATTCCAGGAGGATATCGATACATGACCCGTTCCCAGATGATCGAAACCGTGGCACGCAAGACCGGCTTTACCGAAGCTCAGGTCGAGACCACGATGGATGCAATGTTTGACCAGATCGCGGACTGCCTGCGCGCTGACGAAAAGGTGACCATCGCCGGCTTTGGCCGCTTTGAGATGCGCCCCCGCAAGCCGAAGGCTTACACCAACCCCAAGACCAAGGTGTCCAGCCAGCTGGAGTCCACCTCCATCCCCGGCTTCAAGGCCAGCGGCCGCTTCAAGCAGAAGCTGGAAGCCGGCAAGAAGAGCGTGGAAGAGACCGCCTGATTTCTGCACACTGAGAACCGTACCCGTGCCCCCGGGTGCGGTTCTTTTTGTTTCTCTGCTGACAAGCGCGGCATTTCATGCTATACTTGTTGCAACGAGAAAAAACGCCACAAAGAACGGAGTTGTCCAAATGCTTTACAGCGAGTTGCAGTGCAGCGAAGCCATCCACAAGGCTGTGGAACGCATGGGCTTTGCCGAAATGACCGAGATCCAGGAAAAGACCATCCCCCTCATGCTGGCAGGGCATGATGTCATAGCCAAGGCACCCACCGGCACCGGTAAGACCTGTGCCTTCGGCATCCCGGTGGTGGAGCATATCCAGCCGGAAAATAAATACCCGCAGGCCGTCATCATGGCACCTACCCGGGAGCTTGCTCAGCAGATCGCCGAGGAGCTGACTAACCTCACCTACTTTATGCCCGAGGTGCAGGTGGCCTGCGTGTACGGCGGTGCCAATATGGAAAAGCAGGCAAAGCGTCTGGCGGAGGGCTGCCAGATCGTGGTAGCCACCCCGGGGCGGCTGATGGATCACTACAAGCACCACAGCATCGATATCTCCCATGTGACCCAAATCGTGCTGGACGAGGCCGACGAGATGCTGAACATGGGCTTTTATAAGGATGTGCGCCACATCATCGAGATGATGAAGGCCCGCAAGGCGCTATCCATGTTCTCCGCCACCATCAGCCGCGAGGTGATGGATATCGGCTGGCTGTACCAGCACAATGCCGAGGAGATCACCGTGCAGCCCCGGGAGGAAAGCCAGCCCAAAATCACCCAGTATATGCTGGAGACCTCCGGCCGCAACAAGCTGTCGGATCTGGCACAGATCATCATTGGCGAGGGTTACAAGCGGGTGATGGTATTCTGCGATACCAAGTTCAACACCGCCACGCTGGCAAATCAGCTGGCACGGCTGGGCTTCTCGGTGGACTGCCTGCACGGCGACCTCTCCCAGAAGGAGCGCAACCAGATCATGCAGGCCTTCCGGGATGGCAAGCTGGCCATTCTGGTGGCTACGGACGTTGCCGCCCGCGGCATTGACGTTTCGGATGTGGATGCCGTCATCAACTACGATGTGCCCAGCGAGAACGAGCACTACACCCACCGCATCGGCCGCACCGGCCGCGCCAAAAAAGAGGGCGTGAGCTACCTGTTCTATGTGCCGGAGGAGAAGAAGCGCGTGCAGGAGCTGCTGCGCCTGACCCGCAATACCGACCTGTGCACCCCGGTGCACTTCGACTTCAACCACGAGCACATCGTAGTGGAGAAAAAGCAGGACAACGCCGATCGTTTCCAGATCAAGTGCTATTTTTAAAGGAAGGAGCTGCTGTACGACTTTGTGCGGCAGCTTTTTTGCAAAAAGGCTTGACCTTCCCCTTTGTGGAAGGTGTAGAATACTCCCGTAAGGAGGGGGTCGTGACCCATGAAGATCAACGAAGTGGAAGCCGCCGTCGGCGTGACCAAAAAGAACATCCGCTTTTATGAGGAAGAGGGGCTCATCAGCCCCAGCCGGGAGCCGGGCAACGGCTACCGCAGCTACTCGCAGGCGGATGTGGAGCGCTTGCGCCGCATCAAGCTGCTGCGCAAGCTGGACGTGCCGCTGGCAGAGATCCGGGAGATGCTGGAAGGGCAGCGCACGCTGGCTGAGGGCATGAGCCAGCAGCTGGAACGTCTGCGCAGCCGCCGCGCCGACTTGGAGGAAGCCATCGGTTTCTGCACGCTGCTGCAACAGGAAAACGGCCCTCTGGAACAACTGGATGTGGAGCAGACGCTGGCGCGCCTGACCGCACGGGAAGAACAGGGAGTGACTTTTGTGAACATTGAACGGACTGACCAAAAGACCCGCCGCATCCGGGGCGCCTGCATCGGTGCTGCCCTTTTTGTGACCATGATGGCTTTTGTAATGGCCACTATGGGCTGGGCGATCTACACCGACCCGCAGGATGCCCCGCCGCTGCCGCTGTTGGTGGTGATGTTCGGCATCCCGGCGGGCTGCATCGTGGGCACCCTGAAGGTGCTGCTGGATCGGATCGAAGAGATCGGAAAGGGAGAAGAAGATGCTTATTGTAACTATTAACGAGATCCCGGGCAAAAAACTGGAAGCGCTGGGTGTGGTGCGGGGCAGCACGGTGCAGAGCCGCAACCTCGGCCACGACATGATGGCCGGTTTCCGCACCCTTGTGGGCGGTGAGGTGACCGACTACGCCGAGATGCTTACCGAAGCCCGGCAGATCGCTACCGGACGCATGGTCAAGGACGCCGAAGGTCTTGGCGCAGATGCCATTGTGGGAATGCGGTACGCTTCCGCCAGCGTCATGCAGGGCGCAGCAGAGGTCATTGCTTACGGAACGGCGGTGAGATTCGTATGACAGCAAAAGAAAAACAGGGCTTCGGCCTATACTTCCTGTTCGCCTTTGGCATGGCATGGCTGTGTCAGGTGGGCGGCTGCATGGCGCTTTTGCAGCAGAATAACGCCGTGCTGTATCAGCTGGCGCTCATCGTTACCATGTTCTGCCCGCTGCTGGCTGTACTGCTGGTGCAAAAAGCATTCCTGCGCCAGCCCACCGGCATCGGCTGGAAGGTGCAGGGCAAGCGGCGGTTCTGGCTGGCGGCATGGTTCGGCCCGGCGGTGCTCACCCTGCTTGGCGCTGTGCTGTATTTTGCCGTGTTCCCCTCCAGACTGGATTTTTCCGGCAGCTGGCTGGTAGCCGCCTACGGCGGCGAGATGGACGCGCAGACTCTGCGCAGCCAGCTGGGCGTTTCCACCCTCAGCTATCTGCTGCAAAACGGGCTGTTTGCGGTGCTCCTTGCCCCGGCCATCAATATGTTCCCCGCATTGGGCGAGGAGGTCGGCTGGCGCGGCTACATGATGCCCCGCCTGAAGGAGCGGTTCGGTCTGCTGAATGGCCGCCTGCTGGGCGGCGTTGTGTGGGGCATCTGGCACTGGCCGCTGATGCTGCTGGTGGGCTACGAGTACGGCACCAACTACTTGGGCGCACCCCTGCTGGGTCTGGTGGTGTGGTGCGTGGTCTGCTTTGCCCTGAACACCCTGCTGGATATCCTCTACGAGAAAACGGAGTGCATCTGGGTGCCCGCCATTGCGCATGGAGCGTTCAACGCCATTGCGGCGCTGCCGCAGGTGCTGGTCACCCCGGCAGATACCTATTATAATGTGCTGGGACCCATGCCCATTGGTCTGATCGCCGCGCTGCCGATGCTGGCGGCGGCTGTCTGGCTGACCCTGCGGGAGATGAAACAGGAAGAAAAGAACTGAATCCCAAGGCAACAGCCGCTGCACGTTTTGTGCGGCGGCTGTTTTTGCGCAGAAATGGTGGAAGAAAGGTCAAAACATCCCCCGAAACCGGGCGAAAAACTGGATGATGTATACAAAGCGCAAAAAAAGGCGAAAAAAATGTAAAAAAGGCTTGCAAAAGTGGTTGCGGTATGGTACTATATGTGAGCGCCAAGCGCTGAGACAAAAGAATGACTTCTGAAAGCTCAGCAGGAAGCCCTTGAAAAGAACCAATGAACGTTCAAATGTTCCGGTTAGCACCGAGAAACTGCTGAACGATTTAAGTTCAGAAAAGTTCAAAAGCTTCTCAAAAAAGTGCTTGACAAAAAACCGCTTCTGTGGTAAAATAATCAAGTCGT
>NZ_JBBMEN010000024.1:0-33391 GCF_040096575.1 Faecalibacterium intestinale | reverse complement strand
TCTTTTTCAGAAACGGAATCATGGGCGTCATCTCCCTTCACAAGCAGTGCATAGTAATTGCGGGTCTGGTACGGACGCACCTTCGGACGAACAAAGCGCGCCTGAAAGTAGTACCGCAGGATCTTTTCAGCCGGCTGACCGTTTTTCTGGTACATGGCCAGAAAGAACATGGGCAGCATGACCGCCATCATGCCGAGGGTAGCACCGGAATTGCCAGCGGTGTCTCGCAGAACAAAGAACAGCGGCACGCCTACGACTGCCGCTGCACCAAAACAGATAAGCTGCCGGGCGGTCAGGTTGAAGGCTACTTTGGACTTCACCTTGCTGAAATCGCGCGGCACGGAAATATAAGCTGCCAAAATTTCACCTCCGAATCAATGGGCACCCAGCAGAGTTTTGGCGACAGAGCTGGTCTTGAACAGCGAGAAGCAGAGCAGCACCGTGTACCCCACGATGCTCCAGATCGAGTTGATGGCATCCCCGGATATTGCAACATTCTGGAGCAGAACAGCGTAGATCGCCACGCAGATCAGAATCAGGAAACCCTGAAATCCCAGCGCGAACAGAGAACGAAGATAGTTCTGTCCCACATGGGATTGCTCGTGGTTGCCCCATGTTGCCATGGGCACCGGGGCAAGGCTGACCATCATGTAGATCTCAATCATTCTTCCGTAGACGATGACGAAAATCACGATGGACAGGATGCGCATAGTGATGCCGATGAAGAAGGACTGCAAGAACAGCCCGAACAGTGGGCCTACGTCCATCTGCATCATGCTGGATTGCAGCATGGAAAGCCCGATGTCGTTGACCCTTGTGTTGCCGGAAATAATGCCGCTGGAATTTGCCACCACCTGCTGCGTCACGTCGAACACCGCCATGATGATATCGAAAGTGTTGGAGATCATCCAGACCGAAATGGAAGTTTTGAAGATCCATTTCATCAGCAGCGCAGGCTCAAATTGTGCCATGTTGTTGTGCTGTGTGATCATCTCGATCAACTCATAACAGGCGATGAAGGTCAGAATCACGCCTGCAATGGGAAGCACTACGTTCCGGGACAACGCCTCGATCATAGCGAAAACGCGCGGTTCAAAATTGGATGGTTTGGTGCCGACCTGCTGTGCGATGTTGCCCACTTGGGTGTTGACGTCATCAAACAAGCCGGAGAGATTGGACATGATCGCCGCTGTCAGCAGTGACTTGATCCAATCGGAGATTGCTTTGAGAACAGTTTCCACTCAGCGCCACCACCCATCAAGAAAAATGGTTGATAAGGGTCTTGAGCAGGTTGAGCAGAAAAATAAGGTGAGTCAGAATCTGCATAATAGCGCCATCCTTTCAAAATAAAGGTGAATATTCGATTTGCAATGCGTTTCCTCTTTATAATAAGAATCCGTTTGCCACGGAGGGGCTGGAAATGCTTGCAAGTAAATATGTACGGGGCGGCAAACGCCGCCCGGAAAAGATCAGCCGAACAGACCACTCAGCAGGGGAATCAGAGTGATGCCAATCAGGGCAACACCGCCGCCAGCCATGAGCTGCTTCATTCCCTGACTCTTTGCGGAGGGGTTATCGCCGCCGTAACCCTCCATCAGGTTGACGGCACCCCACACGCCCAGACCGGCACCCAATGCCACAACCAGAGTCTTCAGAACGTCCACTGCGCTGTTAAAGAATTCCATAGAAAAATCTCCTTTGTTTTGAAAAAGTGACCCTGCACACACCTGAAATCCGTTTGCAAAAAGCCGAAAACCACGGCGAAGGCTGATTTTCCGGTGTACCTGTTGGGTCAATGGGTAAAAAATAACCGCTCGTCTTATCAGGCGGGCGGGAGTGAATCAGCATCCACCATGATGAAGGTATCATCCGGGTG
Source organism: Faecalibacterium intestinale (assembly GCF_040096575.1). Classification (NCBI taxonomy): domain Bacteria; kingdom Bacillati; phylum Bacillota; class Clostridia; order Eubacteriales; family Oscillospiraceae; genus Faecalibacterium; species Faecalibacterium intestinale. The sequence continues at coordinate 31,515 of NZ_JBBMEN010000024.1, read as the reverse complement.
GATTTTTTCTTTTCGATTCAAGAACTTCTCGATATCGAGGGCGTTCTTGGGGTCATAATCGGAGGTGTACTTATAGTTCGGGTGCTGGGTCAGGTCGTACTTGTCGCTCAAAAACGGGCGCACACCCCGCAGTTGCAGGATGCACTTGCCGCCATCCAGCACCGCCAGTTCATCCCGGCTCATAAGTTCGTGGCCGAGTTTTTGATAGTTGGTTCCATAGCTTGGGCTATTGCCACGGGTATCAGAATTGTTGTAGCTGTCGATGGTTTCCTTGCCGAGTGCTTCGGCAAGATCTTTCAGGGTGGTAGGCTCACTGCCGCCGAGGAAAATCTGGCTGTCCATGTTGCCCACGATGGTATCCGCGTTATCTTTGTAGATGGCTTTCAGCTGGCTGCGTGTCTGCAAGACCAGACACGCCGAGATCTCACGGCTGCGGATGGTGGCTACCAACTTTTCTAGCTGCGGAATTTGACCGATGTTAGCACACTCATCGATCAGGCACCGCACATGGACTGGCAGTTTGCCGCCGTATTGGTCATCTGCCTTATCACAGAGCAGATTGAAAAGCTGTGTGTAGATCATGGAGATCAGAAAGTTAAAGGTGCTGTCCGTATCGCTCATGATAAGGAATAGCGTCGTTTTCCGGTCACCCAGCTTGTCCAGTTCCAGCTCATCGTACATGGTGGCATCCCGGACTTCCTGAATGTCGAAGGGCGCAAGCCGGGCACCGCAGGAAATAAGGATAGACTTAGCCGTTTTGCCGGCAGCTAGCTTGTAAAGTTTGTACTGCCGTACGGCAAAGGATTTTGGCTTCTTCTTGCCCAGATCCTCAAACAACAGGTCTACCGGATTCTGATAAGTTTCATCATCTTCCGAAACCTGCATAGTGTTGAGCATTTCCAGCAATGTTGCGAAGTTTTGCTCCTCGACAGGGGCTTCGTAGTGGAGGTACGCGATCAGTGAAACCAGCAAAAGCCGTTCCGCTTTGTCCCAGAATGGGTCGCCGCCCTGACCTTCACCTTTGGTGTTGGTCATCAGTGCGGTGACGAGCTTCAGAATGTCCTTTTCACTGTGGATGTACGCCATGGGGTTATAGCGCATACTCTTGGAAAAGTTGATGGTGTTGAAAATCTTTAGCTTGTAGCCCTTTTGTAGCAGGGCATTGCCACACTCGACCACGATACTGCCTTTGGGATCGGTGACCACATAGGAACTGTGACATTGTAAAAGGTTGGGCTTGAGCCAAAACCGGGTCTTACCGCTGCCGGAGCCGCCCACCACCAGCACGTTTTTATTCCGGGCGTTCTTGGGGTCCGGTGGGCGATTGCTCATCATCAGGCGTTCTGTTTTGGTCAGAATGATATTATCCTCAAACTTCGGAGCCATAAACGGCTCGATATCTTTGGGTCCGCCCCATGAAGCGTTTTGTCAAGTGCCTTTTTGAGTTATTGACGCAACATAGGCTCTTTTTTCCACGATAAAGCCCCACGCGGTCATACATGAGGCTGTGGGATTATGGTTGAAGTGGCGAAGTGGCAAAGTGGCAAGGTATCTGGATTTTGCCACTTGGATTTTGCCAGTTCACTTTTTTAGGGCGTGATACCATGCTGCGCCGATACGCTTTGAAGTAATGCGCCCGTCAAGATTTTTCTTTGCCGCCCGGACAGTACGGACAGAAATCCCTGCGTCGCCTGCGGCTTTCTCTATGTCCTCGCTGGCAAGCTCTTTCCCGTCTGCCAGTAGGTCAAGTATCAGCTTTTCAGCCTGTTCGGTTTTGGTGGCGTTATTGCCGCCCGCACCGGACAGCAACTCGTCGGCGGTTATATCATATTCGCCTATCCACTCAAAGCCTGTTTCCGGGTCAAGGCAAAAGGCAACGGGCTTTCCCTCCGGCGCAAGGGAAGATTTGTCGTGAATGATAACACGCACATTCGGCTCACGCTTCACGCGCCCGATTAAAAGGACGCTCCTTGCTGCGGCTCTAAAGTCGATAGAACCTAAGCCCCTGTATGCGCTCTGTCCTCCGGCAGCTTTGTTGAGGTGTCCGATAAGGATAACGGCGCACCCGGTACGCTCCGCAACTTCGGCAAGGCGACGAAAAATGGGGCGCACCTCGTTTGCCTTGTTCATGTCAGCTTTGTCGCCCATATACGCCTGTATGGGGTCAAGGATAATCAGACGCGCCCCGTTCTGTATGATTGCTTTCTCTATGCGCTCGTCGGACAGGGTAAGCTCCCGTTTTGCTTCATCAATCACAAGCACCCGGTCAAGGTCTGCGGCAGCTTCTATCAAGCGGGGCTTGACGGTATCGCCCAAACCGTCCTCGGCGGTCTGATAAATCACTTGAAACGGCTGCATGGGCTTCATGCCCGGAAGCGTCCCGCCAGTAGTACAGGCAGCGGCAAGGCGCAGCGCAAAGGTGGTCTTTCCCTCGCCGGGGTTGCCCTGTACTATGGTTACTTTCCCAAAGGGGATATACGGTTTCCATAGCCATTCAACGGTCTGTGTGTCAACCTCGCTCATTCGGATAATCTCAACGGTTTCTTCCTGTGGCGGCTCTTTCAAGCCATAGACAGCTTCCCGCAGATATTTCCCGTCTGTGATTTCATTCCGGCGCGTCTGCACCTCGTTCCAGTCTTTGAAAAGAGGAATAAGGCGGTGGACGGTCAAGCCCTCCGGCATAAGCTCCACAAGGCGGCTGCAAGCGTCGTTTCCGGCTTGGTCGCTGTCAAGGCAGAGATATACGGTCTTGATGTTCGGGCGGTCAGAGAGAAAGCGCATAAGGGCTTTATCTCCCACGCCACCCAGCGCAAGATAGCTTTGCTTTTGCCAGTCCTTTTTGAACAGACAGAGAAAAGATAACAGGTCAATAGGGGCTTCAAAGACAAACAATCTTTCGCCATCGCCCCGATAGCAGAAGTTAAAGGCTTTGTCGCTGCCTTTCACATCAAGCCGGAAGTTCCCGGCTGTGCCACGCTGGTGGGCGTAGCGTGGTACTCCGTCCTCGTCCCGCCCTACGAATACGGCGTTATGGTGGGCGGCTTCCTCGTAAATATCCCCGGTGGAAAAGAAAAAGCCCGACACATCTTCATCAATGCGGCGAACGGCTGTGAGGTAGTTCCTCACTATGCGGTTGTCGGGATTGCGGGGCGGCAATCGGAAGTCAGAAAAGGACGCGGGGCTTGGTCTGTCCGGCGGCGGTGCTGCGCCTTTTTCTCCCGTCAGCAGTTCTACGGCTTCGGTAAAGCTCTTTCCGAAAAACTCCATGACAAAATCAATGGGTGCGCCGCCTTTGCTTTGGCTGTGCCTGTACCATTTGTTTCCCCGGATAGTCAAGCTGTCATGCCGTTTCCAACGGTATTCCTGTCCGGCGCGGGTAAGCTGCTCGCCCTGTCCTTGCAGAAAAGAAACAAGGTCGGCTTGGTTGGCGCGGTCTATTTGTTCTTGGGTGTAATACATAGTTGATACCTCTCTTTCTGTGGTTGAATTGTTCATAGTTTTGATGTAGAATGAAACCGAAAAATCGGAAGTTAGTGAGGTGCTGGATTGTGAATGAAAGAGAAAAAATTATTCACTTATGGTTTGAAATGTGGCTTACAAAACAGGATTTAGGTATTGATGATATTTTTGCAGAAGATGTAATTTATACTGAAAGTTGGTGTCCAAAATATAATAACCGTCAAATCGTAAAACACTGGTTTCAGGAATGGAATACTCGTGGCAAAGTCGTTGCTTGGGAAATCAAACAATTTTTCCACAAAGGAAATCAGACGATTGTGGAGTGGTATTTCAAAAATGAAATGAACAATGGGAGCATAGAGGAATTTGATGGAATTTCGCTGGTTGAATGGACAAAGGATAATAAAATAAAATCATTGAAAGAGTTTGGTTGCAATTTGAATAATTATAATCCTTATGAGCATAGTGACCAGCCCGAATTTAGGGACGAAAGAGCAAGTTGGTTTTAATATTAGGTATCAATAGCGTCCATTTTATCAGAAAACATTTAGGACGGACAGGCAAAATAGCTTGCCCGTCCTTTTCTTTATCTCTCCTGTTCCTGCCGCTTGGTGCGGTTCTGTGTCTGCTCCGGCTGCTCGGCTTTCAGCGCAATATCCACGCATTTGCGTATCTTCTGAAGCTCGGCAACTTCGGCGCGGGCAGCTTTCAGTTTGGTGTAGTCGGTATCTCTCTGCGCTTTGAGGTCAGCGTATTCCTGTTTCCATTCGGAGATAGGCAGCGTCTTTGTATCCGTCAGATTTGCATGGAGATAGCGGCTTGCTGCGTTCCATAGAGTCAGCTCGGCGCGGTGGGCTTCCTCATACTTATCCCGTTTGTTCGTCCAGCCATTTTTCAGCTTTTTCAGTTCGGCATGAATGGGCTTGTACTGCAAATAATTCTCGCCGTTCTCTATCAGCTTTTGCAGCTCTTTCATGCGCTGCTCGGCGGTTTTCATTCCCTCCCGGATAGAAAAGGCTTCATCACTGACAGAGGAAAGAGAAGCGTCCAACTCGTCAAGAGTGGAGATACCATGCTCCGCAAGATAATTCGCTGCCTGTGATATGGTTTTCAGTTCGTCGGCTGCGTGTTGGTGCTGCCAGCTCTGCGAATACTTCCGGCTCTTTTCCCTCTGAACGCTCAAATACCTCATCAGAAGATTTGCAAGGTTCGGGGACTTTGGCGGCTGTGGTTTTCTTGGGGCAGTTTCCCACGCCGCAAGCAGTCCGGCAATCCATTCTTTGAGGTTGCCGATCTGCACCCGGATTTCCTTTATCAGTCTGTTTGATTTGCGGATAGCCCGGTTCAGTTCGCCTTTCTCGGTGGCTATGCCTTTCTTCTCCATTTGACAGGCGGCTACGCCCATGTGGACAGTGGGTATCTCGTCAATTCCTCTCTCGGCGTTGCTGCGGTGGTCGATACGCTCTGTGCTTCCGGCGTGTTCAAGATAGCTGTTTGAAATATCAGCCCACGCCTTGCGCCACAAGAGGGCGTTACCTTTGTCGTTCCAACCTGTGAGGTCAACCTTGTGGGTCTTGTATCTGCCGCTTGGCAAGCGTATGCGCTCGCCGTTCTCGTCAAGGTCATATTCCTTTTTGGACTTCGCCGCCCATGCGCCGCGCTCGTCAAGTGGTCGCATAGTTAGCATGATATGACAATGGGGGTTGCCACTGTCGGTGTCATGGATAGCAAAATCCACACACATTCCTTTGGAAACAAATTGAGAGGAACAGTATTCCCGGACAAGCCGTATCTGTTCCTCTCGTGATAATTCTATGGGGAGTGCTGCGTCAATCTCACGCGCAAGCTGGGCGTTTCCGGCTTTCTCATAAAGCTCCACGCTGTTCCATAAGGTAGAACGGTCAGAGAAAGAGGGTGGGGCATGGGGCGGCAGCATGATTTCGTTATGGACAACGCCGCCTTTGCGGGTGTAGTCGTGGGTCATTCCGTCCCACTCGTTTGTCAGCTTTTCGCCGCTTCGGTAGGCGGCTGCGGCAACGGCTGATTTGCCTTTGCCCCGGCTGACTATGCTAATGTTACAATGGTAAATGGCTATGGGTATCACCTCCAGTATAGCGGATATAAAACTTGTGGAAAATGAATAGCTTGCGTAGCAAGGTGTTCGATTTCCGCAAGTACACAAAAGGGTAGACAGCGCAAGCTGTCGCAGGGGAAGTGTAGCGTCCCCTGTCTGCGGCAAAGCCGCCAATCGTAGCGCGGGGTAAAATCCCTGTGCGAAGATAAAGCCCTCGGCAGAGCGCACACGCCCGTTAGGGTGTATAAGTGCGCCCTTAGTGTCTAAGGGATTTATTCAGCGTCCCCGTTCTCGGCTCGTTTTTTCAGATATTCCTGTACCGGCTCACTCGTCAGTGCAAACCTAAGAAGTGCTGCGGCTTCCTCGTCGGTCATGTTCTTTGCTTCCGGCACAATGCTTTCAAAGACTGCGCCCCGGACGATAAGGCGGTGGCTGCGTGTTCTGCGTTCCTCTTTGGACAGCTTCTGACGCAACATCTTTTCCCGGTTCTCAAACTGGCGGATTTTCTTCTTTCCGTCCTCAATCTCGGCTTGCAGCTCCTCGCGGGTTTTCTCTTTTGGTTTTGTCATGGTTGGTCGCTCCTTTCTGCTCATAGGCATAGAAAAAGGACAGTCGATTTTCTCGGCTGCCCTTGTGAGTGGGTTATTTTATTTATGTTGTGTGCTGTTGAAAAAACACTTTATCCGATGTTCAATACATCATGGATTACCCAGGGTTGAACTGTAACCATAACCATATATATATAAATTACAAACAAAAGCACTTCGACCGTACCATTAACATTCTCGGATTGAAGTTTTTTTCTAAAATTATTCGGCAAAGCTTTTGATAACAGATAATAAATCCAATATCCCAAACAGGCTCCAGCCGTATTTATAATAAGGTCATTTATATCCGATGAACCCCAGCCAAACATCTGAACAATTTCAACAGATAAAGAGAATAGAAAGCCAGTTAATGCAACTGTCTTTATGTGATGATACTTTTTATACAGAAATGGCAGGAAAACTCCTAAAGGTACAAATAAAATTAAATTAAGTATAGTATCTATTGGTCCGGTTATCATACCGAGAAACGGAATCAGGGAAATCTTTGGACTAAATGATATTGTGCTTGTATAGCCAATACCTGCTACGGTTAAAATTCCAAATAGATAATAGCAAAACACAAATACAGCAGCAATATGAAGAAGGCTTTGCTCTCTTCCCGATTTTCTAAGATATAAAAAATACAATATGAGAATTGGAACTATAAACACATACCCGCTAATTGAACGGATAATAATGTCAGAAATTGGTAACATTTTTTTCACTCCTTTACTTGCTATCAAAAATTGTTTTCAAGTATATTATACATAATCGTGAGCCAAAATTAAAGTCGCATATTATTAAGTTTTTCTTCAATTTACCTGAATACCTGTGCTTGTATCTACATCATTTTAGCCTGTCGGCGGCGTTGTTCTCTCTGGCGTACCGCCGCGCTGCTTCCCGGCGTTCCTCGCTGTATGGGGCGGTCAGACGGAAAGAGAAACGCCCCTTTGCAATATCAAACTCCATGCAACCTGTTTCGGGGTCTGTGTCAGTCTTGCAGCACTCGTCGGGGTACTGCTCGGCATAAGCGGCAAGCCGCTTTTTGAGGTTGGTGTTGTGGGTGCGGATATGGATAAGGGGGTCTTTCTCGTCAAACCATATATCAGTGGTCTTTTCCTGTTTGGTAAGCCCTGTTCTCATGCAAGCTCCTTTCTGCGCCCCTGTTACGCAATAGGGGCATTTTTCGGGTGTTTTCCTCGACTCTTGACTTGGGTAAAACGGCGTTTTTGACGATAAAAACCGCCCAAACGGGGAATGTATCGTCGGGGCGGCTGTTATCGCAAGATTTCTGTTTTTTCCGGCTCTTGACCGTCAGACGCAGAAAAACGCAGACTGTCGGCAAGTATCGTTTTCAGCAACTTGTCGGAGAATGTTTCTGTGCCGTTGGGATTGAAAAACAGCTCCGCAACAATGGTCTGCCCGTTCCTCTGTGTCGTGATAACTCCGTCCGGCTTAGTCAGTGGGGTAGGTGTTCCTTTCTTTTCTGTCAATCGGTTTCTCCTTTCTCCGGGCGCAAAAGAGGGACTTCCCGTAGTTCGGAAAATCCCTCTCTGATGTTGGCTATTCTGTTTTATGGTGCGGACAGTGCAGCGGCAGCCTGCGCCTTTTTCTTCGCCCGATATTCCCGCGCTTTGATACGGTCATACTCCCGTTGCTTTTCAAGATTTCTCGCCCGGTATTCTCTTGAATAGTTGCGGTGGTAGGCTCGGCTTTTTTCCTTTCTTGCTTCTTCAATTTCCTCACGCATTTGCCGGATTTCCTGCTCTGTCGGCTCTGCAAGCTGTGTCAGTTCATTTTCAAATCTGCCGATATGGTTAAAGTATATCCCGATATGCTGAATAGCCTGTTTTGCCCTTTTCTTGTCGCGTTCATGCACTTCAATCCGGCTGATAAACTCGTTGAGGACAGTCGGGGTAAGGTCGGTAAAGTCAGCGTAACGGTCTATCAGCTTTACAAACTTCTGCGCCCGTCCTCCCGCGTTTTCAAAAGCGGATAGCTGCTCCCTAAGCTGTTCAAGCTCCGCTTTCAGTGAGTAGTATTCTTCGGAATACTTCTGCGACATCTGCTCATAGCGGTCTTGTGGGATAGTACCCAGCACGTTGTCCTCATAAAGTTTATTCAGCACCTTGTCAATCTGTTCAAGGCGCGTCGTGATTTGCGGGATACGCTTCTGTTGTTTCTTTACTTTGTCAGTCTGCTGCATGGCAAGGCTCTTTTTCACTAAGGCTTCAAACTCTGCCCGGTTGCTGATAGAGTATTCCGCGATTTTTTTCAGCACATCTGCGACGGTCTGCATAAGCAGATCCGCGTCCATGATGTGCGGAGAGCTGCACTTGGGATTTTTGGCTTTTCCCTTGTGGTACTCGCTGCAATAGGCAACATGGCGCTTGCCGCCGTTCCTGTAATCTATGCGGATGTGCATTTTTGCGCCGCAGTCTTTACAGAAAAGCAAGCCTGACAGAGGGTGGATTTCTCCGTCCCCGTTGGGGCGTTTGACAGGTGCGTTTTCCAAAATCCGCTGCACATTTTCAAAGTCGGTGCGGTCGATAATCGGCTCATGCACATTTTCTGTGATGTGCCACTGGCTTCTGTCTACATAGTGGTTTCTCTTATCTCGGAAATGCTTTGCGGTCTTGAAGTTGACTACATCGCCGCAATACTCTTGCCGCGTGAGGATATGGGTCAGCGTGGCTTTGTTCCACTTGTAGCGGTTATTCTCATTGAGCGTTTTATTTTTACAAGTCCCCCGCCCCCGGTCTTTCATGTAGAATGTAGGGGTCGGGATTTGCTCCTGTGTCAGATATACGGCGATTTGGTTTCGGTTTTTCCCGTCCAAAAACAGACGGAAAATAAGGCGTACAACCTCGGCGGCTTCCTTGTCGATTATCCAAAAGTCCTTGTTGTCCGGGTCTTTGATATAGCCGTAAGGGGCTTCGGTGGCAACCGGCTTTCCGCTCATGCCTTTGGTCTTAATGCCCGTTTTCACTTTTTTGCTGATGTCCTTTGCGTACCACTCCGACATGATATTGATAAAAGGGGCAAACTCTAATGTGTCAGGGTTTTCGCTGTCTATGCCGTTGTTGACTGCGATAAAGCGTACATTGTTCCGTCTGAAAATCTCCATAGCGTTGCCGACTTGGAGATAGTCGCGCCCCCAGCGGGTAAGGTCTTTCATAATGCAGACACCGATTTTGCCGCTTTCCACATCTTCAATCATGCGGGAATAAGCAGAACGGTCAAAGAACCTGCCGCTTTCGTCGTCGTCAATGTAGTGCCGGATATTGGTTAGGTGCTGTCCTTTGGCGTAGTTCTCCAAAAAGATTTTTTGGTTCTGTATGCTGTTGCTCTCGCCGCCGTCCCTGTCCTCGTCGCCTACGGAAAGGCGGGAGTAAAGGGCTGTGATTTTATTGTAATTGCTCATGTGCATATCCCTCCTGCGTCTATAAAGGTGTTGTTTACAGTTAAGATTATGCACTCCACCGCGCAGAGCCGTACTCCATGCCATGCCGGTACTTTTTGGCGTTTTTACCTTTCAGGTACACCGCCAGCCGCATTCCAGCGCCGCAGCACAGACCAATGAACAAGTCAAATGGGTGCAGGCTGGGCAGCGGATTTGAAAATGCAGCCGGGAGCGTATCCATCAGCGATACGATTTTGTCGCCCAGTTCCTTGCCCACGGCTAGACGCCACGCCTCGCCCAGATTGGTGGCCAGCAAGCCAATTACCACATAGGGCAGATAGAGCGCCAGCAGCTTGGAAAGCTTCTTTTTGCTCATAGGCCACGCTCCTCCTGCTTGTGCCGCACTTTGTCCGGCAGATTTGCGATAGTCTGTGCCAGATCGTGCAGCTTTGCCAGCACGGAAGGACGCTTGGTTTTATCCAGCACCGATGCCGAATATTCCTTGAACGCTGCGCTCAAGGCATCCGTGTCCTGTGCCTTGAAGTAGACCAGATACCGGGGCGGCTTGCAGGACAGGTCTTTCTGGATGGAGTAGTCGATGTGATACCGCTTGGCATAACGGTCAAAGTCCTTGATGCCAGTTTTCTGGATCTCCACATTGGTTACGCCATGGTTCTGCCGCACCAGCCGCTTCATGGACTGCTTGCCCTGCGAAGCGTGCTTGTCGTACTGCCGCAGTAGAAACTGCATCCCGCGCAACAGGGTGCGGGCGGACAGTTTTGTGGTCGAGATGGCAAGGTTGACCGTCTTATGCTCGATTTCTTCCTGCATCGTTACCACCTCCTGTGCAGAAAATCGTCTTAGCGGTCATGTTCCACCGGGGGCTTGTTTACGGCCTTTTCTGCGTCATTCTGAACCGATTCATCCGGCACCGGAATGACCATCAGGCGATGCCCCAGAGGGAGAAAGGCTTCGGGTTGATGGAATTCTTCTTCATACTTCTGAGCAAGCTCCGGAGAGAGCGACACAAAATCTTCCTCTCCCAGCCCCACCACCAGAAAGGTTCCGGCAATAACATCGTACATCAGCCCGTCCTCGTCCCACAGGGCACGGTTCAGCGGCAGACCCATGAGCTTGCCATCATCGTTGTAGACGATGGCGACCGGATCTTCAAAAGGGTAGCTTGCGCCGATGGAGCCGCCCACCGCCTGCTGCAAGGCTTTCAGGTCGTTATCGATCTCGACCTGCTGTGGATACTGTCCCGGTGCAATTTTCAGCACCGACAGAGTGTTCTCGTTCTGCTCCATTATCTTCCTCCTCGAATTTGATAGTGATTTCCTGCCCAGCACGGACGGCGTTCAACAGAGCTGCCACAAAGAAGCCGAAAAAGGCACCAGCTTCAAAAATGATAAACGAATAAATATAATTCATAGCGAACCTCCTGCATTGACTGAACTGTGAGAAGAATCCTCTCAGGGAGGACGGGGAGCGCAAGACGCGGTGACGGTATGCTTAGTGGAAACATTGGCATGAGTATGCGGTGCGGCATCGGTAGAAAAATAGTCGTACAGAGCATCCCGCAGAGAATGGAAGCAACGAGCATGGTAGTCGTGCAGACGGAGAACCAGAATCTTCAAAACATCAACGGCGGAACAGTAAAAGTCCTCCGTGACTTCTGCGAAACTCTCATAGCAGGTCATTTCGGTGTCCATGCTGCACCTCTCAGTCAATGCAGATGCAGACCATCTTCTCGCGTCCAGCCATCAGAGGAACACTGTTCTCGGCCAGATAGCACTGGATCAGATACAGATCACTGGTGGTAAGGGCAACAAAGCTGCCATTGGTGTCGTAGCGGACAAAGACAACGGCACCGGACAGATACCGCTTGCCAGCCAGTGTGATGACCTGACGAGGGTTGTAACAGAGAGCCAGCGGCACATTGTCGCTGATGCTGTAGCAGGAATCTGCTTCATCGAAGCAAGGCAGGTAACTGCGAACGTTCGCCAGCGGAGTGATAGTCAGTTCAATCTCCGGGGCAATCACAGCGGCGTAAACTTCATCATCGCCGAGCTGCCGCTCCAGCACATCGCTCATCTTGTTAAAGAAGTCGGTCACGGCAGTGTCCATGTGGTTGACCTTCTGGTTCATGGCTTCGATGGTCTTTGCGGTCTTGAGATCAATGGTAGTGTTCATAGTATTTTTCTCCTAATTTTTGCAAAAAAGAAAGACCCGGTCGGGTCTTACGTTCAAAAGGTGTATCAGCGTTCATTCTGCCGCTGCTGTTTACGCTGCCACTGATCCAGCAGCTTGATGATGGTGTCCTCCATCTGTTTCGGGGTGTAGCTGCGCGGGAAATATTTCCGCAGGGTGTCGTTTTTGATGACAACCTTGTCCAGTTCGTCCTTTTTCTCTTCTCCCATGACCGCAAAGGCAACGTCATACGAGAAGTGCCCTTCCTGCGCCAGCTTTTTAAGCCGCTGCGCTTGGGAAAGGGACGGTGCATTCTGGGTGTCGTTCATCGCTTCTAAAAAATCCCGCTGTTGGCTTTCGTCCAGATAGGACAATTCCACAGCGGGATTGAAGGCAATTTTCTTTTCGTCTACCATGTCCAGCAGTTCAGGGATGAGGCTGGTCAGACGGATAAACCTTTGGACATTTCGAGCGTTGTCACCTGATTCATCAGCGACAATATCTCGCGCTTTTGCACCAATTAACTTGTGGCCAAATTGGCCACAAGTTAAATCTGACCTAGCACCTTGATTTTTTAGAGCCTCCAGCTTCATTTTGTAGGCAAACGCCCTCTCGCTGGGCAAGATGTTCTCACGTTGGAGATTGCTATCCACCATGAGCAAAACTGCGGCATCATCATCCATGTTGCGGACAATGACCGGCAGGGTGTCCAGCCCAGCAAGCTGTGCAGCGTGCTGACGGCGGTGCCCGGAGATGATCTCGTAGCCACCTTCCGGGCGTGGACGTGCAATCAGCGGAGAAAGCACGCCGTACTGTTCTACGCTTTCCACCGTGCGCTGCATGGACTCGTCGTCCAAAACCTTAAAGGGGTGGTTCTTGAAAGGGAACAGCTCTCCAATGGGGATCTGCTGCACCTGCTCCCGTTGTTGTTCCTGCCGGGATTCCTCGGTGGAGAAAATGTCATCTGCCCCTTTCAGCGACACGTTTAAGCTGCCTTTCGGCATTCGCCATCACCTCCTCGGTCAGAGATTTATAGGCTTCTGCCACCTTGCCTTTGGGGTCATGCTGGAAAATGCTTTTGCCCACGGCACTGATCTCCGCAGCACGGACAGATCTAGGAATGGCCTGGTCGAACACCTCGATCTTACTGCCGTAGGCACCTCGAATCAGGTTGTCGATCTGCTGCCCATAGTTGGTGCGGCTATCTGTCATAGTCAGCAGGATGCCCTCGATTTTCAGTTTCGGGTTGATCTGCCGTCGGACCTTCTGCACGGTCTGCAAAAGCTGTTCCAAGCCTTTCGCAGACAGGTACTGCGCCTGCACCGGAATCAGGGTGGTGTCCGCCGCTGCCAGTGCATTGACGGTCAGCATCCCAAGGGAAGGGGTGCAATCCAGCAGAATAAAATCGTATTCGTGCTTTGCACCTTCCAGCACCTGTTTCAGCATCTTTTCCCGGTTCATGCAGTTGACAAGGGAAACTTCCAGCCCTGCCAGTTCAATGTTTGCCGGAATCAGGTCAACGCCCTCTGCATGGTGCAGGATGCCTTCACCGGGCGGAATGCTCTGATCGTTCATGGCTTTTGCCATCAGGGTGGAAAGGGTAGTGGGCAGTTCATCGGGCTGTTGCCAGCCCATGCTGATGGTCAAGCTGCCCTGCGGGTCAGCGTCCACCAACAGGACTTTTTTGCCCTCCATCGCCAGCCCGATGCCCAGATTTTCACAGGTCGTGGTCTTGCCGGTGCCGCCTTTCTGGTTGACGATGGCAATCGTAGTTGCTTTCTTTGAAATTTTTATCACCCCCGCATCGCTAAGTCGTGATTAGTTTGGTTCTGGTAGGAAAGCTGCATCGTGGTGGGTGCGTTGTACAGAGAAGCGAGCAGGTATTGCTTCATGTTTCGGATCGGGCTGCTGTTCTCTGCAAGGCACTTCAGCACAAAGCGAATATGGTCGGCGTTCAGCTTCATAAACCGGCTGCGTACCACCTCGGCGGGCTTGTCGTCCCCGGCAATGTGCAGCAGCTTGCGATTAGTGGCACAGGTGTCCACCAGCAAATCTACGATCTGATAGATGGTGTCCTCATCATCCGGGCAGAGCCGGAGCAGAAGGTCTACCTCCAAAGCCTGAGAAAAATATTCTTCCAGTTGTTCACGTTCGCTCATCCAGTCGTTTTCATCGGAAGAGATAGGATCAGTATCGCTTATCTCTGTATTATTTCTCTCAGTCTTATTACATCGTAGTTTGGCCGGGTCTTGAAGCGTATTCTGGACGACTACAGAATCGTCATTATCACGATTCAGAAAGCGTAGTTTTGACGATTCTGACGAAAAATTCTTCACATAGATGAGATCGGGCTTGCCCAGCCCCCTCCGTTTGCGTTCAATCAGGCCGTACTCTTCAAGTTCTCGCAGCAGCTTGGTCGCCTTTTTATCGGCACAGCCCAGTGAATCCTGCACTTCCTGCACGGTATAGATGATGAACACCCGCCCAGCCTTGTCCAACCAGCCGTTCCGTGCTGACAGGCTCATGCGATCGAGCAGGATGCCGTACAGCGTTTTGGCATCTGTGGAAAGCGGTTGAAAGCGGCTATCCTGAAACAACAGCTTGGGAATTCGGTAGAAGGAGAACAGCTCGCTGGACTGCCCATAGAAGTAATCAAGGTCTGCGGTTCTTGTCGGCTTTCTTTCGGGCATAGAGAATATCCCATTTTTCAGGTGTGGAACGGAATACATTGACCTGCTTCTTATAAGGGCAGTGGGCATACAGGCAGGTGCGGAACTTGAAATCGGGTCGATAGTACGGACACAGCTTGCAACTGTCCGGGGCACGGTCAGAACCTTCGCCAGCGGCGATCACATGGTGCATGGAGTGCTGGACATGGCGCAGGGCTTCGTTTCGCTTGTGGCTCACTTGGCATCACCTCGTTTCTCCAGCGGTGCCATCAGGTCTTTGTAGCAGGGAACCAGCACACAGGGCTTTGCCCGCTTGTAGGGGCACCCTTCGCACTTGCTGGGGCCTTTGGGCGGCTCGATCAGGTAGTAGCAGTTCTCTTTGCCGAGAACGCAGCCCTTCTTTCGATTCTTCCAGAAGAAGCAGTGCCGGCAATCTGCCGGGCGGGAAGCATGGTAGCGGATACCGTCCATCGTGACGGTCAGAACTTTTTTCATCAGTAAACCCTCCTTTGATGGATTCGGGAAGTTCAGCCCGAAAACAAAAAAGCGCGTTCCTCTTTCTGTTCCGAGAGAACAGCGAGTGAACGCGCTATGTATGGAGAAAAGTGTTTTGCACGGTTTTGGGCAGGAATGTGGAAAATAGATTTACACAAATTATCTTGTATTTACATGGATTTACAGGAAAGCGGCTACCAATATTAGCAGAGAGCCGGAAAGCAGAGTTCAAAAGGTGCTTTATGGGGCTTCATTAGCTGGAAACCCGATTTTATTAGCTGGAACCGAAAATTCTGCTAATGGCATTAGCTGGCTAATTTTGGTGATAGGTTCAAAATGAAAAATGCGAAGATCGTCTTTCACATGGAAAAATGACCTTCGCATTTTCATAAAGGGATACCCCAGACAGGATTCGAACCTGCGGTCTCCTCCTTAGGAGGGAGGCGCTTTATCCAGCTAAGCTACTGAGGCATATTATGTATTATCGTTGATTTTTTGAAATTCAACGCGCTTGGAAACGAATATGCAGAATGATTTTCACACCGAAGTGACCGACTGCGTTGCAACCGGAACGGTGTTAAACTTGTTGCATCAAAATTTGTTGAGAAAACCGTGATTCTCGGTTTTGCTTTTGAATAGAGCAATCACTTCTGCACCCAAGGTATCAGGTTGACCGAATTCTTAGGAGGCGGACGCTCTATCCAGCTGAGCTACGGAGACAGGAGCCTGCATCCTTGGGGGCACAGGACAGCCGCCCAAAATACAGTACCATATTATAATACCGCAACCGGGGTGTAAAATCAAGTTGAACCTGCGGGCAAAATGGTGTATGCTATAAAGGAATGCAAAGCGGCTGTGTGCTGCGCAGGGAGGATGCTATGGAAAAAATGAAAAATATCCGCAAAAAGCTGCGGCATCAGAGGTCGCTCCGGTGGAAAAAGCTGGGACTGAGCACCCCGACCCAGATCATCTGCGTCAGCTTTATCATCGTGATTGCGCTGGGCACGCTGCTGCTCACCCTGCCCATTTCCAGCAGGCACGGACGGCTGGATGTGCTCAATGCCATGTTCACAGCCACCAGTGCCACCTGCGTCACCGGTCTGGTGGTGCGGGATACATGGACGCAGTTCACGTGGTTCGGGCAGGCGGTGGTGCTGCTGCTCATTCAGGTGGGCGGCCTTGGCCTTGTTACCCTTACCAGCTTTTTTGCGCTGGCCATGCGCCGGCGCATGGGCTTCCGGGACCTGCGCTTACTGGGCGAGAGCGTCTCGGCAGACGGCTACGATCAGGCCAAAAACGTGCTGAAGATCGTTGTGGGGCTGGCGGCGATGTTTGAAGGCATCGGCATTCTGCTGCTGATGTTCGCCTTTGTGCCGCAGTTCGGGCCGGAAGGTGTCTGGATCAGCGTGTTCACCGCCATTTCGGCCTTCTGCAATGCGGGCTTTGACCTGTTCGGACGGTTCGGGGCGTACTCCTCGCTGGTGCCTTATGTCAACAACTACTATGTGCAGGCAGTGATCATATTCATGATCATCTCCGGCGGTCTGGGCTTTATGGTCTGGGTGGAACTGTGCCAGTGGTACAAAAAACGCCGCCTGTCCCTGCACGCCAAGGTGGTGCTGTCCTTCTCGCTGATCCTGTGGCTGGGCGGTGCGCTGGGGCTGGGACTGATGGAGTGGAACAACCCCGCCACGCTGGGCGGGCTGTCGGTTCCCGGCAAGGTGATGGCTTCGCTGTTCCAGTCGGTATCCACCCGTACCGCCGGCATGAACACCGTGGACTTGGCTTCCTGCGGTACCTTGAGCAAGCTGCTGATGAGCGTGCTGCAATTCATCGGCGCAGCGCCCGGCTCTACCGGAGGCGGTGTGAAGGTGACCACCTTCGCGGTCATCATCCTGACCATCCGCAGCGTGGCGCAGGGGCGCGACGACTGCGTGATCGCGGACCATCATATCGAGTCTAAGACGGTCTACCGTGCGCTGACCATTATCGTGCTGGGCGCGGCGGCAGCAATCGGCTCGGCTATCGTGGTGTACTACAACACCTCGGACGCGGTGTCGGTGGTGGATGCCATCTTCGAGTCCTGCTCGGCCTTTGGCACGGTGGGACTTTCCGTAGGTGTGACCAGCCAGCTGAATAACGGGGCAAAGATCCTGTATATGCTGGTCATGTTCATGGGTCGTGTAGGCCCGGTGGCCTTTGCCATGAGCCTGACCGCCAAACCGGACGACAACAAGCGCAAGATCATGCCGGTGGGGCATATCAATGTTGGTTAAATGAAAAAACAGGCGGCTGCACAGCACTTTGCGCAGCCGCCTGTTTTATCGCAAGACAAGAAATTAGTGCAACATTCAAACAGCATATTTGCGATATGCAATTCAACGCTGTTGCTGTTGCATTAAAAAGTTGAATTGCTATAATGTGAGATGATCAGCAACTGCCTGCCGCTCAGACCAGATAACCCTCAAAGCAGTGCAGATCCTCGGTCTTGACGATACCTTCCAGATACAGCCCATTCTCCCGGTATTCCTCTGCCTGCACGCTGCCGCGCTCCCGCATGGGGGCGGCAAGTCCCAGCTTGTCGTAGGGCAGCAGCACCCGGATGGTGTGCACCCGGTCGCTGAGCACCTCGTCCAGCTTTTGCAGCAGCTTGTCCAGCCCGTAGCCGGTCTTGGCGCTGGTCAGCAGGATATCGGAGTCAAAGCTCAGGGTGTTGGGCTTGTCGCACTTGTTGTACACGGTCAGGCGGGGAATGTCGGCACAGTCCAGCCCGTCCAGCACCTCATCGGTCACAGACAGCTGCTCCTCGCGCTGCTCGTCCCCGGCATCTGCCACTCGGACGATCACATCCGACCATGCGGCTTCCTCCAAGGTGGATTTGAAGGCTTCCACCAGATTGTGGGGCAGGCGGGACACAAAACCTACCGTGTCCACCAGCAGCACCGCCATGCCGCTGGGCAGCACCAGTTTGCGGCTGGTGGGGTCCAGTGTGGCAAACAACATATCGGCTTCGGCTACGCTGGGGCCGCACAGGGCGTTCATCAGGCTGGATTTTCCCACGTTGGTGTAGCCCACAAGGCTTACCACCGGCATTCCGGTCTTGGCGCGAGCCTTGCGGCTCTCGCCCCGGCGCTTTTCCATCTCAGCCAGCTTTTCAGCCAGCGCGTCAATACGGGCGTGCACATGACGACGATCCAGCTCCAGCTTGGTCTCACCGGCACCGCGGCGGGCACCGCCGCCGCCGCCACCGCCGCCGCCCTGACGGCTCAGCGCTTCGCCCATGCCCTGCAGGCGGGGCAGACGGTAGCGCAGCAGCGCCAGCTCGGTCTGCAGCTTGCCCTCGTTGGTCACGGCGCGGCTGCGGAAAATTTCCAAAATCAGCATGGTGCGGTCGATGACCTCCAAGCCGCCCAGCGCATTGGAGATGTTGCGGATCTGGCTGCCGGTCAGCTCGCCGTCAAACACAGCGCATTCCGCGCCCAGCGTCTGGGCGGCAAGGGAAGCTTCCTCCAGCTTGCCGCTGCCCAGCACGATGCCGGTCTCCGGGGTCTGGCGTTTCTGGGTGATCTGTGCCACGGCTTCCATGTGGTTGGCCTCGCACAGGGCAGAAAGCTCTGCCAGACTGCGCTCACAGTCCCACAGCCCCTGATCCAGTGCCAGCAGCACTACCTTTGTGGGAGGGGTCTCGGTCAAAATATCATAAAGCTCGCTCAAAGTAAGTCCTTTCTGTTATTATAGCGTTCTTTTGTCAGAAGGTAGCACCGGCATTCCACCGGTGTGCCGTCAAATTTGTGGTAAACATCGTTGTGGTGGTACACAAAACCAGCCTTTTCCATCACCCGGCCGCTGGCGGGGTTCTGCACCGCGTGGCAGCAGGTGAGGAAGGCACCGCCCACCTGTCTGAACCAGAAATCCACCACAACTTGCAGCGCTTCGGTGGTAAAGCCTTTGCCCCACCACTTCTGCCCGATGCAGTAGCCCGGCTCCCAGATGCCGCCGGAGAGTTCCAGCCCCGGCCATTTGGTCTTTTGCTGCGGCTCACCCAGCAGGGCGTTGTACACGGAGAGGGAGCCGAACACCTGTCCGGTGGCCTTTTCCACTATGGCCCACTGGTAATAATCCGGGTTCGGATACAGCTCTGCCCACGCCGAAAGCAGTTCCCGGGTCTCGGCAGGGCTTTTGTGCGGTTCCCAGCGCAAAAACCGGGTCACAGCCGGGTCGTTTGCCCAGTTTTCGTACATCTGCAGGGCATCCTGCGACAGCAGGCGGCGCAGCAGCAGACGGTCAGTTTCCAGCTCAAGTGTGCCGGTGTGGCGCATGATCCATCCTCTCCCTTTTATAAAAACTTATTCCTTGGGTGTATCTGAAAAGTCGAAAATTTAGTCTATTTCTACAAACACAGCCGGATTTTGCGTTAAACAGCCTTGAAATCCACAAAGGATTCCTGCGGCTATTTGCCTTAAATCCCGCTTGTGTTTGCGAAATATTCGTCATTTTCTTTGTTTTCAGATACACCTTAAGATAGCACAAAAACAGCCGCGCCGCAAGATAAATCAGGAAAACCGCTTGACCGGATGAGTGAACTACGATAAACTGAAAGATGAAATCTTTTATAGGAAAGGGAAAGTACCGATGTTAGATGTGCGCAAACTGTTAGCCCAGCGTCCGCTGCTGTTCGATGGCGGCATGGGTACCTATTATAAAGCAAAGCCGGGGCAGGAGTGTGAACAGGCAAACCTGACCGACCCGGATGGCATTCTGGCGGTGCACCGGGCGTATCTTGCCGCCGGAGCGGACGCCATCAAGACCAATACCTTCAGCCTGCCGCGTCTGGCGGCGGCACAGCAGCCGGGCTGGGAGAAGCTGGCGGATGCAGGCTGGCAGCTGGCAGCAAAGGCTGCCGGGGAGACCGGTGCGGCAGTGTTTGCTGACCTTGGCCCCGCACCGGACACCGAGAACCTCCCGGCGGAGCAGGTGTATCTTGCTGTGGCAAAGCGCTTTGCACTGCTGGGCGCGAGAAATTTCCTGTTCGAGACCCTGAGCACCGAGGAAGGTGTGCTGGAAGCGATTCGTGCGCTGAAGCAGACCGTGCCGGAGGCCTTTGTACTGGTATCCTTTGCGGTGCTGCCGGACGGCTACACCCGCGAGGGCCGTTACTGCGCCGAACTGGTGCGCCGCATGGCACAGAGCGGCGTGGTGGATGCCGTAGGTCTGAACTGCGTGTCTGCCCCGGGCGCGATGCGGGCACTGGTGCAGCAGCTGGGAGATGCGGGACTGCCACTTTCGGTCATGCCCAATGCGGGCTACCCGGTGGTGGCGCGGGCACAGGTGCGCTATCAGGGCAAGCCGGCGTATTTTGCCCGGGAACTGAGCCGCCTTGCCGCCGAGGGCGTGCGCATTCTGGGCGGCTGCTGCGGCACGACGCCGCAGCATATTGCTGCCCTGCGCACCGCGCTGGATGCTTTGCCGGAAGCGCTGCCCGCCGCCCCGGCGGCAAAGCCCGCTGCAGTAGCAAAGCCTGTAGTGGAAACGGACGATGCCTTCTTGCGCAAGCTGCGCACCGGACAGCGGGTCATCGCGGTGGAACTGGATTCCCCCAAGGACGCTGACCTGACCGCGTATCTCGAGGGTGCCCGCCGTCTGCAGGCCGCCGGTGCCGACCTGCTGACCATTGCAGACTGCCCCATTGCCCGGGCGCGGATGGATTCCTCGCTGGTAGCGTGCCGGGTGCACCGGGAGCTGGGTATGAACGTGCTGCCCCACATGACCTGCCGGGACCGCAACCTGAACGCCACCAAAGCACTGCTGCTGGGATTGTACGCCGAGGGTGTGCGGGAGGTGCTGGCCATTACCGGCGACCCCATCCCCACCGCAGAGCGGGACGAGGTGAAAAACGTGTACCAGTTCAACTCCCGCAAGCTGGCGCAGTATATCGTATCGCTGGCCGGGGAAGGGCGGGAGATGCCCAGCCCCATCACGGTGTTCGGTGCGCTGAACCTGAACGCCCGCAATTTTGAGGTGGAGCTGCGCCGCGCCGCAGAAAAGCTGGAAAACGGCATGAGCGGCTTTCTCACCCAGCCGCTGCTGTCGGCACAGGCAGTGGAAAACCTGAAAAAGACCCGCGAGACGCTGGGCGAGCGGGCAAAGATTCTGGCAGGCATCCTGCCGGTGGTCAGCCAGCGCAACGCTATCTTTATGGAAAACGAAGTCAACGGCATCCATGTGGACGAAGCCATCATCCAGAAGTTTGAAGGGCTGGACCGTACCGCAGGCGAGGAGCTGGGCTTGGAAGTCTCGGTGCAGGCCGCCAAGGCGGCTGCGCCCTATGCGGACGGCTTTTACCTGATGACCCCTTTTAACCGGGTAGCGCTGATGGAGCGGCTCATTGCCCGCCTGCGCACCGAGGTGACGGATTGAAAATAATAGGGAGGAACACACTGTGCCCTGCGAAAAACCATTGCTCAGCATCATCGTGCCGGTGTACGATGTGGAACGCTATCTGCCAAAATGTATTGATTCCATTCTGGCGCAGACCTTTACGGACTTTGAGCTGATCCTTGTGGAGGACGGTTCGCCGGACGGTTGCCCTGCGCTGTGTGATGCCGCCGCCGCGAAGGATGCCCGCATCCGGGTGATCCACCAGAAAAACGGGGGATTATCTGCCGCCCGCAACGCCGGGCTGGACGCAGCAAGGGGCGCATGGATCGGCTTTGTGGACTCAGATGACTACATTGCGCCGGAAATGTATGAAGTGCTGTACCAAGCCGTGCAAAGCACCGGGGCAGACCTTGCCCTGTGTGATTACGCCGAGGTGGACGAGACGGGAGCGCCATGTCAGTCGATGCACGTCCGTCTTGAAAAAAAGGTCTTTGCCGGGCAGGATTTACTGAAAAATGCTACGGATTCGATGATCCAGCCTGCGTGGAACAAGCTGTACCGCCGTGCCATCTTTGCACAGCTGCGCTACCCGGAGGGCAAGCTGAACGAGGATCTGTTCCTGATTCCGGAGGTCTGTTTGCAGATCCAAAAGGCCGTGGTGGTGCCAAAAGCACTGTATTATTATGTGCAGCGCGGCGGCAGCATTATGAGCGGCAATAAAACGCTGCGCCATTTTGATGCTGCCGAGGCAGCACAGCGGTATTGGGAATGTCTTGTGGAAAACGCTGCATACGATGCGCTGGCAAATGCGGCAAAGTTTACGATGGGCAGCGTGAGCCGGGTGTACCGGCAGCTGCCACCGGCACTGCGCAAGGCATCCCGCAGCCGGGAAATGCTGCGGATGCAGTTTGAGGTGGTCAGCCGCACCCGGCAGTACTGCAACGTTCCGGGCGGGCTTTGGCTGCAAAGCTGGCTGCTGTGGCGCTTACCGCAGACATATAGCCGGCTGCGGGGGTTCAAGGGCTGAGGAGAAAGAGAAAAAACGCATGAGAACACGCTATTCTATCATCAATATGCTGGTCAACATCGGCGGGCAGTTTTTGACGATGCTACTGTCCTTTATCGGCCGGATGGTTTTTATCCGCTGCCTTTCGGCAGCCTATCTGGGCGTCAACGGTCTGTTTACCGATGTGCTCAGCATCCTTAACTTCGCGGAGCTGGGCATCGGCACGGCCATGGTGTTCAGTATGTACGAGCCGGCCGCCCGGGATGACGAGCAGAAACTGGCGCGGCTGATGAACCTTTATAAGTGGATGTACCGGGCGGTGGCAGCTTCGGTGCTGCTGTTCGGGCTGGTGCTGCTGCCGTTTTTGCCGTACCTCATCAAGGATGGGGAAGGCATCGAGCATATCACCCTGATCTACATGATGTATGTGCTTTCCTCTGCCTGCTCTTACCTGCTGAACTATAAAAGCTCTATTTATCAGGCCTACCAGAAAAGCTATATCTGCACCGGGTGGACACTGGTATGCGAGTGCATCCGCACCGTCGTGCAGATCGTGGCGTTGCTGCTGACGGGCAACTTTATCCTGTACCTTGCCATCCAGCTTGTGGTGCAGTTCATACCCAACATCATCATCTCCCACATGGCGGATAAGGAGTTCCCTTACCTGAAGGAATGCCGGGAGCTGCCGGAAAAGGAGGAACGGAACGGCATCCTGAAAAACATCGGCGCAATGAGTATGCACAAGCTGGCCACCGTCATCGTGCGCAACACGGACAGCCTGCTGATGTCCTCCTTCATCGGTCTGGCGACGGTGGGTCTTTACTCCAATTACCGGTTGGTACTCAACGCGCTGAACAACCTGCTGAACAAGTTTGCCACGGCTTTTTCCGGCAGCGTGGGTAATTTTGCGGCGCTGGAAAACTCTGACCGGCTGTATCGGGTATATAAGGAGATGGACTTTCTCTTTTTTGTGCAGTCTGCCTATCTGACTGGCGGGCTGATGATGCTGTTCAATCCCTTGATCGAGCTGCTGTTTGGCAGGGAATACTGTTTCCCGATGACGACCGTGGCGATCATTGTGACAGAATTCTATATCTCGCGGATGCGGCAGACGAACCTGTTGTTCCGGGAGGTCATGGGTCTGTTCTGGAACGACCGCTATAAGGCTGTGGCGGAGTCCATCATCAATCTGGTGGTCTCTCTGGCGCTGGTGCAGCGGTACGGCGTGGTCGGCATTATCGGGGGTACCATCATCAGCAGCCTGTGCACCTGTGTCTGGGTGGAGCCCTATATCTTTTTGAAGTATGGCGTTCAGGATGCATGGCAGAAGAAGCTCCGGGTTTATTTTGCGGAGTACCTGAAGCGTGCAATGATCGTGGCGGCGGTCTCGGCGGCAGCCATGCTCTGGGTAAAGCGCTTTCCGGTGGGCAATTTCAGCGTTTTTGTTTTGGACGGACTGCTTTATACGGCGGTGTTTGCAGGAGTGATCGTATTGCTCTACCGGCGCAGCGTGGAGTACGAAGCGCTGAAGCGGCGTGGGTTGGAAATTTTAAAAAGGAGAGCCGGATGAATACAGAAAAAAGCCCCCTGATCTCGGTGATCGTACCGGTCTATAAGGTGGAAAAGTATCTGCCCGCGTGTCTGGACAGCCTGCTGGCGCAGACCTACCGGAATTTTGAGCTGATCGTTGTGAATGATGGCTCGCCGGACGACTGCTGGCAGATCATGCAGCGCTATGCGGCGCAGGATGCCCGGGTGCGCATTTTCAACAAAGAAAACGGTGGAGTGTCCTCGGCGCGCAATTTTGGGCTGGATGTGGCAAGGGGCGAATACATCGGCTTTGTGGATTCCGACGACCTTGTGCTGCCGCAGTATCTGGAATGGCTGTACGATGCCCTGTGCAGCTGCGGTACCCGGATGTCCATGTGCCGCTACCGCGGTATACAGGAAAACCAGTCCCTGTGGACAGTGACAGAATGCCCGGCACCGCAGAGGATCACGGCGGAAAATTATTCGTGGATGCGGGAATGGAGCGGCGGGCACTGCTGGCGGATGCTGACCCACCGGGAGATATTACGGGATATCCGCTTTGATCCGGCATTGCTTTATGGGGAGGATACCCTGTTTTTTGTGATGGAATTTCTCAAGGCTGGCAGTCTGGCGTTTTTGAACTGCCCGCTCTATGCCTATCTTGAACGACCAGATTCTGCCGTGCGGCAGAAGCCGAGCCTGCGCTTTTATACGGCGGCACTGGCATGGGAACGGGTCTGGCAGCTGGCAAAGGAGCAGCCGGACCCCTTCCGCAGTACTACGGATCAGCGCTGCATCATGTCCTGCGCCGAGGTGTATTTCCGGCTGGTCAACCAGCCGGAGCGGGACCCGGAAAAGGAAAAAACACTGCTGGAGCTGGCTTCCACGCACCGCCACGCTGCGTGGAAGATCCCGTCGGAGCACAAAAGCCAGAAGCTGCAGGCGCTGATGATGGGTTACTGCCCACATCTGGGCGCAAAGGTATGGAAGCTGGTGCGTTGGGTGAAAGGTTTGAAAAACTGATTGACAAATCCCACAAAAAACGCTATATTCTTTTTATAAATGCGTTGAAAAAGAGTGTGCATCGTCTGGGACCGCACAGAGAGCCGGGGGCAGCTGAAAACCCGGCGGGATACCGGCGGGGCACTGTCACTTTGGAGCAGAAGCGGTGAGCTGAGCCGGTAAGCCGCTTTCGGGTCTGCCCTACGTTACAGGGGCATCAAGGGGCGCGGAGTTTTCCGCGCAATTTGGGTGGTACCGCGGTCATGTATTTACAGCCGTCCCATGGAACGCTCCGTGGGGCGGCTTTTTGCGTCCCACTTCATCAAATTTTTTGGGAGGACACTATGAAAGAACTTGCAAAGCAGTACGATCCCAGTCAGGTGGAAGATCGTATCTACCAGTTCTGGCTGGATGGCGGCTACTTCCACACGAAGGCCGATCCGGACAAGAAACCTTACACCATCGTGATGCCGCCGCCGAACGTTACCGGTCAGCTGCACATGGGTCATGCGGTGGATAACACCATGCAGGATATCCTCATCCGTACCAAGCGGATGCAGGGCTATGCCGCCCTGTGGGTGCCCGGCACCGACCACGCTTCCATTGCTACCGAAGCCAAGGTGGTGGAGGCCATGCGCGCCGAGGGTCTGACCAAGGAAATGGTCGGCCGCGACGGTTTTCTGGAGCGCGCCTGGGCATGGAAGACCAAGTACGGCAACCGCATCGTCAGCCAGCTGAAGAAGCTGGGCAGCAGCTGCGACTGGGAGCGCGAGCGCTTTACCATGGACGAGGGCTGCTCTGAGGCTGTCAAGGAAGTGTTCGTGCATTTGTACGACAAGGGGCTGATCTACCGCGGCAACCGCATGGTCAACTGGTGTCCCCACTGCAACACCTCCATCTCCGACGCCGAGGTGGAGTACGAGGAGAAGGACGGCAGCTTCTGGCATCTGCTGTACCCGGTCAAGGAGACCGGCGAAATGCTGGAGCTGGCTACCACCCGCCCCGAGACTATGCTGGGCGATACTGCTGTGGCTATCAACGGCGAGGATCCCCGCTACGCCCATCTGCACGGCTGCCATGTGGTGCTGCCCCTGCTGAACAAGGAGATCCCCATCGTCTGTGATGAGCACGCCGATATGACCAAGGGCACCGGTGTCGTGAAGATCACCCCTGCCCACGACCCCAACGACTTTGAAGTTGGTCTGCGTCACGACCTGCCCATTGTGCGCGTGTTCACCTACGACGGCCACATGACCGGCGCTGCCGACAAGGCTGCAGCCGATGCCCTGTTTGCTGTCGGCAAAAACACCGTCAACGAGCCCCATGTGCTGGACTGCGGCAAGTACGCAGGTATGACCACGCTGGAAGCCCGCAAGGCCATTCTGGCTGACCTGAAGGAGGGCGGCTTCCTGAAGGAGATCGAGCCGCTCAAGCACGAGGTGGGCACCTGCTACCGCTGCCACTCCACCATTGAGCCCATGGTCTCCAAGCAGTGGTTCGTCAAGATGGAGCCGCTGGCAAAGCCCGCCATCGAGAGCGTGGAGAAAGGCGAGATCAAGTTTGTGCCCGAGCGCTTTACTAAGAACTATATGAACTGGATGAAGAACACCCGTGACTGGTGCATCAGCCGCCAGCTGTGGTGGGGTCATCAGATCCCGGCTTGGTACTGCGACGACTGCGGTGAGACCGTGGTGGCAAAGTCTGCTCCCTGCAGCTGCCCCAAGTGCGGCGGCGCAAAGCTGACGCAGGACCCCGACACGCTGGATACCTGGTTCTCTTCTGCCCTGTGGCCCTTCAGCACGCTGGGCTGGCCCAACGAGGACAGCGCCGACCTCAAGTATTTCTACCCCACCAATACGCTGGTCACCGGCTACGACATCATCGGCTTCTGGGTCAGCCGCATGATCTTCTCCGGTCTGGCCTACACCGGCAAGGCACCCTTTGACACCGTCTGCATCCACGGCATCGTCCGCGACAGTCAGGGCCGCAAGATGTCCAAGAGCCTTGGCAACGGCATCGACCCGCTGGAAGTCATTGCCCAGTACGGCGCAGACGCCCTGCGCTTTATGCTGGTGGATGGCTCTACCCCGGGCAACGATATGCGCTATATCGAAAAGAAGGTGGAGGCTGCCCGCAACTTTGCCAATAAGCTGTGGAACGCCACCCGTTTTGTGCTGATGAACCTGCCCGAGGACTTTGAGCCGGGTCTGCCCAGCGAGGAGCTGCTGGACATGAGCGACAAGTGGGTGCTGACCAAGCTGAATCAGGTGGCCGGTGCTATGACCGACAATCTGGAGCACTACGAGATGGGTCTGGCTGCTGCCAAGATCAACAGCTTTATCTGGGATGTCTACTGCGACTGGTTCATCGAGATCGCAAAGCCCCGCCTGAACTCCGGCGACGCACAGCAGGCAGATACAGCCCGCCGTGTGCTGGTGTATGTGCTGGATAAGGCGCTCAAGCTGCTGCACCCCTTCATGCCCTTCATCACTGAGGAACTGTATCAGGCGCTGCCCGGCTCTGCCGAGACCATCATGACGCAGGCTTGGCCCACCTTTGACGCCGCTCACAACTGGGCAGCCGAGGAGGAAGCTTTTGAAAAGGTGATGGATTATATCAAGGCTGTGCGTACCATGCGCACCGAGATGAACGTGCACCCCGCCAAAAAGACCAGCATGATCATCGAGACTGTCGATGCAGCCCCCTTCCAGAACGCACAGGTCTATCTGGCTAAGTTCGCCTTTGCCACCGATGTGACCTTTACCGAAAAGTATGAGGGCAGCACAGACGGCATGGTGCAGGTGTCTACCCATGCTGCCCGCGGCTTTATCCCCATGATGGAGCTGATCGACCGCGAGAAGGAGCTGGCACGCCTGAACAAGGAAAAGGCCAAGGCTGAAAAGGAAATGGCTATGTTTGGCAACCAGCTGAACAACCCCAAGTTCGTGGAGCGTGCCCCGGCGGCTCTGGTGGAGGAAATCCGCGCAAAGTTCGCCAAGAGCCAGGACAAGCTGGCCAACATTGAGCAGAGCATCAAGGCGCTGGGTTGAGACTGTGGAACGCTATAACGATACGGAGCGCACCTCGTTGTGGGTCATTGCGGGGCGGGTGATCTTTACCGCTGCACTGATTGCCTGCATCTGGTTCATCTTTTCCAACTCCATGGCGGTGGCAACAGTCTCCACCGGCTCCAGCGGCCGGGTGCTGGCATGGATGCGCATTATCCTGCGCCGCTTGGGTCATCCGGGACTGGCTGACCGCCTGACCATGCACATCGTGCGCAAGCTGGCACACTTTTGCGAGTATATGCTGGAGGGCTTTCTACTCATGCTCTGTATGCGGGTGTACAGCCGCCACCCGCTGCGGCATATCACCGTGCCCATGCTGGGCGGTGTGCTGACAGCGCTGACCGATGAGACCATTCAGCTCTTCTCGGAGGGGCGCAGCAGTCAGGTCACCGATGTGTGGCTGGATTCTGCCGGTGTTCTGGCAGGCATCCTTGTCGCCATCGTGCTGCTGCTGGCCTGCGAGGGGCTGTATTATCACATGAAAAGGAGACACGAATGACCATCCAACAGGCAAATCAGTATTTTGCAGCTCTGCCGGACGGCTTTGCCGACCCGGAACAGCTGGGCGCGCTGCTGCCCGCCTCGGTGCAGCACGTGCAGTTTGTGGGCGTGGCAGGCACTGCCGGTAAAACGGCGGTGGCGCGCCTGCTGACGGCCATCCTGCACGCGCAGGGCATTCGTGCCGGTGTCTATCATGCTGGGTGCGAGCCCCTTGCGGCCCGTATCCAGGTGGCAGGCAAGCCGGTGGACGAGACACTGCTGTGCCGCGCCGCCGATGCTCTTGCCGCCCATGAGGAACTGCCTATGCAGGCGGCGGAGCTTGCCGCCGCTGCGTACTGCTTTGGCGAAGCCGGCTGCACGCTGGCGGTGGTGGAGTTGCCGGACGCGGGTCTGGCTGCGGCACTGCCCCAAATGCCGGTGTGTGCTGTCACAGCGGTGGGGCCGGACGGCGTGAGCCGCTCGGTGGAGCGTCTGGCTGCGCTGGCAGGTGGCGTGATGCGCAAGGACAGCATCTGCGTCACCGCGCCGGAACAGCCCAAGGCGGTGCTCAGTGAGCTGATTGTTGCTGCGGGCAAGTGCGGCTGTGAGCTGGTAGTGCCCGACCCGGAGGATATCACCTTTTTGGAAGCAGAACAGTTCGCCAGCCGGGTGGACTACGGCGGCTATACGGTGCCGCTGGCCTTTCTGGGGCGTCACGCCGCAGGCAACGCCGCCATGGCGGTGGAGCTGGCACTGGCGCTCTGCCGCAAGGGGGCAGACATCTCCGATGAAGCGATTCTGGATGGCATTGCTGCCGTGGACAACCGCTGCAGCATCCGGGTGCTTTCTCAGCGCCCGCTGGTCATTCTGGATGCCTGCCGCACCCCGCAGCAGGCGGCTGCGCTGCTGCGCGTGCTGAACATGGCCAAGGTGCGCCACATGAGCGCCATCATCGGCCTGACCGAGGAGGAGGGTGCCGAAGCCTTCTTCTCCGCGCTGGAAACCGGCCTGAGCCCCGAGGAACAGAAAAAGGATAAATCCACCATGCCCGGCATGAGCGAGAGTCCCTTTGATAAGGTGTATCTCGTCACGCCCGCCGGTGTGGAGGAGCAGCTGACCCGGCGTCTGACCGAGAAGGCAAAATATCACTTTGACGCTCAGCTCTGCACCAGTCTGGACGAAGCAGTGCAGCTGGCACACGCCAACACCCGCCGCGGATTACTGGTCTGCGGCAGCGAGGCGGCAGCGCTGGAAGCTGCCGAGCTGCTGGCAAAGGCATAAACCGCCGACAGCTTTTTCTAAAAAATAACCCGAAGATCCCGTACACTGAAGCTATGTGTACGGGATCTTTTATTTTGCAAAAAAGGAGATGGACAAGCAATGGCAACGGTGACCTTCAGCGCGGCAGGGGAGACCCTGTACGCCTATCTGGCGGGCGAGATCGACCACGATGCCGCCCAGAGCCTGCGGATGCAGCTGGACGATGCACTGGTCAGCCGCAGCCCGCGTACCTTGATCGTAGACCTTGGCGG
Source organism: Faecalibacterium intestinale (assembly GCF_040096575.1). NCBI lineage: Bacteria > Bacillati > Bacillota > Clostridia > Eubacteriales > Oscillospiraceae > Faecalibacterium > Faecalibacterium intestinale. Next base: position 1,642 of record NZ_JBBMEN010000024.1, on the reverse strand, counting down.
GGTGGGGTTCATGGATTCCTCCGGCATCGGGCTTATTCTTGGGCGGCAGCGCTGCGCCCGCGTTCTGGGTACGAGCCTGCGGCTGCAGCACGCCCCCGCGCAGCTGCAAAAAGTCCTGCGGCTGGCAGGCATCCCTTGTACGGAGAACATAGAAAAGGAGAATGCGCAATGAAAGCAGAGAACAGTACCCGCATCCAGTTCGATTCCCTCAGCAGCAATGAGGCATACGCCCGCGGCGTCACGGCGGCCTTTCTGGCGCGGTACGACCCCACCGTGCCACAGCTTGCCGACCTGAAAACGGCAGTGTCCGAGGCGGTGACCAACTGCATCGTCCACGCCTACCCGGAGCGGATCGGGCCGGTGTGCATGACCATAGCGGTCTATCCAGACCGGGAGGTGCACATCACCATTACAGATAAGGGCATCGGCATCCCCAATGTGGAACAGGCCATGCAGCCCTTGTTCACCACCGGCAACCCGGAGGAACGCTCCGGTCTGGGCTTTGCAGTGATGCAAAGCTTTATGGACAGGGTCAAGGTCACCTCAAAGCCCGGCAAGGGAACAAAGGTGCTGCTGGTCAAGCGTCTGTCCCGGCGGGAGCCTACATAAAAAAGAAAGGCGGTCCGGTATATGGTAACGGATAAGACCCGGCGGGAAGCATTCATCACACAGAATCTGGGGCTGGTGCACGCCTGTGCGGGCAGATTCCGTGGGCGCGGCATGGAGTATGACGATCTATACAGCGCAGGGTGCGTGGGGCTGATCAAGGCCTACGATAATTTTGACGAGAGCCGGGGCGTGTGTTTTTCCACCTATGCCGTGCCGGTGATCCTTGGCGAGATCAAAAAGCTGTTTCGGGATGGAGGTACGGTCAAGGTGAGCCGCTCCCTGAAGGAGCTGGGAATGCGGGTGCAGGCAGCACGGGAGCATACCATGAAGCTGTGCGGCTCAGAGCCTACCTTGCAGCAGCTGGCAGAACAGCTGGATGAACCGATAGAGAATGTAGCCCTTGCCATACAGGCTGCGCAGCCCGCCATGAGCCTGACCCCGGAAAATGGCGAGGACGGGGACCGGCAGCTGGATATCCCGGTGGAATCCCCGGAGGAGGAACTGGCGGATAAGATCAGTCTGGCGGAGGTGATCGAAGCGCTGCCGGAGCAGGATAAGCAGCTGATACGCCTGCGCTTTTATGGCAACCGCACCCAGAGCGAGACTGCAAAAGCACTGCACACGACTCAGGTGCAGATCTCCCGGCGGGAACGCAAGATCCTGATCCGGCTGCGCACCCGGCTTTTGGAGGAATAAGGGAGGAAGTGTCTATAATAAATGTAAAAAACTGGGCAAAAAGTCAAAAGAATGATTTTGGTGTAAAAAATGTAAAAAAGTGCTTGCTTTTTGAAGGATGCTGTGCTAAAATACATTACTGTCAGGTGGACGTCCGACAGAATGAAACACTTCAAAATGAACGTCAAATAGAAAGATTCGACAGAATCGAAAATGAAACTCAAAAATCTTTCAAAAAAGTGCTTGACAACTTATCACGAAAGTGATAAAATAACTAAGCTGTCAGCCGCAAGGCTGCGGCGCACAGGACCTTGAAAATTGAACAATATCGAAAGAACTTGTAACGGAACCTATATTC
>NZ_JBBMEN010000023.1:0-42274 GCF_040096575.1 Faecalibacterium intestinale | reverse complement strand
CACAGAAGTTAAGCTTACTTGTGCCGAAGATAGTTAGCTGGAAACGGCTTGTGAAAATAGGTAGTCGCCGACTTAACTGAAAGCTCTGAGATGAAAGTCTCAGGGCTTTTTTGTTGCATAAAAATATGGCATGATTTTTGGTTGTAATGCCAATAGGTCAGGACTTGACAGAAACACTACTATGTAATACAATGTAGATAAGCTACTACGCATTACATACTAGCAGAAAGGAGGACTTATGGAAAACAACGCACAGCTTTTAAAAGGTGTTCTGGAATACTGTGTCCTGAAATTGATTGCGCAAGAGCCGACCTATGGCTATGAGATCGTGATGCATCTGAAACAGGTCGGATTTTCTGACTTGAGTGAAAGCACGCTCTATCCGCTGCTATTGCGCTTGGAGCAGCAGGGAAAGGTTACGGTAGAGCGCAGACCTTCTCCCAAGGGACCGAGCCGAAAATATTACATTGTAACGGAAGAAGGACGGCTGGCGCTTCTTGAGTTTCGGCAGGATTGGAGCCAACTTTGCCAGCTGGTGGAAAAAATTTTTAAGGAGGAGCCAGATGAATAAGTATTTTGCATTGCGAAAAACAAACCGGATGCGTACTAAGCTGCTGACCGAAGAAAGTCAGGCACAGCTTAAAGAAGTGATTCGTTATCTTCGCCGGGTCAGCTGGGACTTCTGTGGTATCGAACTTGTGCGCAGCGATTTGCTTGATATTGCAATCCAAGCCAACAAGGAAAATCAGGAACTGTTTCATTCGATTTCGGACGCAAAGACCTTTGTGGACGAGGTCAAGCCCAGCTTGAAAACACTGAGAGCCGGGGATTACTTCTGGTATGTTGCACCTCTGTATTTCTTTTTTGGGTGGGGCATTGAAGGGTTGCTGCTCTATCCGATTATTGGAAATTGGGTTTTTGAGCTTTCGGTAGGCTATCTGATGCAGCTTGTTGTTGCAGTGGCGGCGTTTTGCATACTGTTCCGCCGGATGATGGAGCAGGTGGGCTTTCCGCCGCGGGAGCATTGGCTGAAATATGCTGCATGGCTGGTGCTTTATATCGTAATTTTGTATGGAACGGGCTGGTTCTTTACCCAGATCGCGGGCAATCTCGTGTTGTTGCGGCTTCCGATTCTTAGCTATTCAATCGTTTGTCTGCTTCTGGGTGCGGGACTGTATGCAATCCATTTCTGGCGATATGGAAACGACCCACGGCTGAGTGCTCGCATATAAAACAAAAAGCGGCTCCGCTGCACTGTGCATAACAGTGCGGCGGAGCCGCATACTTTATTGGGTGGTGTACCGGTTAGGATACGAGCTTTTGCTTAGCCCTTGCCTGCGCAGCCGAACAGCTCGATCTTCTCCTTGCACTTGGCCTCGATGGCCTTTGCGCCGGGAGCCAGCAGCTTGCGGGGGTCGAAGCCCTTGCCCTGCTGATCCTTGCCCTCTTCGATGTACTTGCGGGTGGCCTCAGCAAACACCAGCTGGCACTCGGTGTTGATGTTGATCTTGGAAACACCCAGGCTGATGGCCTTTGCGATCATCTCGTCGGGGATGCCGGTGCCGCCGTGCAGAACCAGAGGAATGTTGTTGGTGGCCTTATGGATGCGGTCCAGAGCCTCGAAGTCCAGACCCTTCCAGTTTGCGGGGTAGACGCCGTGGATGTTGCCGATGCCGGCAGCCAGGAAGTCGATGCCCAGAGCGGTGATCTTTGCGCACTCCTCGGGATCAGCGATCTCGCCAGCGCCTACAACGCCGTCCTCAACGCCGCCGATGGAGCCAACCTCGGCCTCGATGCTCATGCCGTGAGCGTGTGCCAGAGCAACCAGCTCCTTGGTCTTTTCCACGTTCTCCTCGATGGAGTAGTGGCTGCCATCGAACATGATGGAAGAGAAGCCGGCCTCAACGCAGGCCTTGCAGCCCTCGTAGGTGCCGTGATCCAGATGCAGAGCAACGGGAACAGTGATGCCCATGGAATCGACCATAGCGCTGACCATAGCGGCAACAGTCTTGAAGCCGGTCATGTACTTACCTGCACCCTCGGAAACACCCAGAATGACGGGGCTCTTCATTTCCTCGCAGGCGGTCAGGACTGCCTTGGTCCACTCCAGATTATTGATGTTGAACTGCGGCACACCGTAGTGGCCATCGCGTGCCTTGAGCAGCATTTCGGTTGCATTTACCAACATTATTCATTACCTCCAAAAATTATCGGGGTTCCGGCTCTGCCACACACCGCATTGTGCATGGTTTAACGAGCCCACATGGTTAGTATACCCCAAACTGCGCCTAAAATCAATCCGAACAGGCGCTTTTTCTTGCATAGAGCTGCTGCGGAACAGGCACGGCACAAAGCAGCTCTGGCGGCTGCATCAGAAACTTATTATGTTTAGAGACAAAAATCCATATATGCCGCAACATCTGCCTTGTGCTTGGATGAGGTGGGTTTTCAACACATTTTAACATTCGTCAAAATGATGTTGGAGAAAATTGCAAAAGCGGACAATTTCCGGTTCAAAAAATTGTCATAATTCCGACTTGAATTTTACAAATTGTAAGACTTTTGCTAAGATATGGAGGAACTTGCTGTTGAAAACCCGGTGGAAACTGTTTAATTCCACCCGGAAAACGGGCGCTATGGCTGGACTTTTACACACTTTCCACCGAGTTTTCAACTTGTGGAAAAATTACAGAGCGTTTACGGAATGTATAGACGTTTTTTGTGGAAAACTTTTGACCTTGGCAAAACGGCGGAATTGCACCCCGCCGACCGGGCAGCGGGCAAAACATTTTTACAGCTGCCGAAACCGGCAGGAAGGAACGCTTTTTACCGAAAAAATTTTAGCGCCGGGCAATAAAATCTCTGCAATTTGTGGCGAAGCCGGGCGAGATATGGTATACTTTATCTTGGATTATCATAAACAGAATAAAACGCTCCGGCGCGGCACCGCCCGCCCGGAACGGAAGGAGCATAAAAAAGATGGAAGAACGTAACCAGCCGCGCCGTCCGCGCCGCGATGCAGAGCAGCCGCAGCAGAAAAGCGAGAGCCTGATCTACGGCAAAAACCCTGTGACCGAGCTGCTCAAGAGCGGCTCCGGTGTGGACACCGTGCTTATTGCCGAGGGGATGGCTCCGGTAGTGGCGGCATACTATACAGCGCTGGCCAAAGAGGCCGGCGCAACGGTCAAGCGGGTGCACCCCAACAAGCTGCGCCTGATGACCGGCACCGAGAGCCATCAGGGCGTGGCGGCCTTTGCAAGCGAGATCGAGTACGCGACCGTGGAGGATCTGCTGGCAGCAGCCAAAGCCAAGGGCGAGCCGCCCTTTTTGGTGCTGAGCGACGGCATTGAGGATCCCCACAATCTGGGCGCAGTCATGCGCAGCGCCCTGCTGTGCGGTGCCCACGGCATCGTCATCCCCAAGCGTGGCGGCGCATCCGTTACCCCCACCGTGATCAAGTCCAGCGCAGGCGCTGCCGAGCGTCTGCCGGTGGCGCGTGTGGCCAACATCGGCGAGACCATCCGCCGCCTGAAGGAGCAGGGCGTGTTCGTCTACTGCGCCGACATGGACGGCGTCTCCCTGCGCAAAAATAACCTGACCGGCCCCATCGCGCTGGTACTGGGCAGCGAGGGCAGCGGGGTATCCCAGCTGGTAAAGAAGCTGTGCGACGGTGTGGTGCGGCTGGATATGGCTGCACCCGGTACCGGCGTGGACAGTTATAACGTTTCGGTGGCGGCAGGCATCATTCTGTACGAGATCCAGTCGCAGCGCGCCGTAGAAGAATAAAACAAGCGGTAAACTCCATCCAGAACAGTGGGAGGGACAAGGATGCCGAACAATAAAAATGAACGCAAGGGCAAGCAGACGGGAGAGCTCTCGGCTGAAGAGCGGTTCCGCAACTTCTTCAGCACCAGTGTGATCGATCTGCCCGAGGAGATGACCCACCGGGACGAGCCTGCCCCAGTGGAGGAAAAGCCCAAGGCCGGGCTGCTGGGCAAGCTGTTCGGCCACGATAAAGAAGAAACGCCCGCCGCGGCACAGCCGGTGCTGGAGATCCCCACTGGCGAGATCCTGCTGGGGGCAGATGCAAAGCCGGTACAGCCGGAGCAGGAGGACATGGCGCTGGAGCTGCGCACCGCAGACCCTGTTCCGGTAATGCCGCTGCAGTTTGCCCGGACAGAGCCGGTCGAGGCAGCGCCGGAAGAGCCGGTGCCTGCACCCAAGGCGGCTGCTGCTGTGCAGCAGGCAACGGAAAAGCCCGTACCGCAGCCAAAGCCGCAGCCCGCTGCAGCGCCCCAAAAGCAGCCCAAGGCGAAAAACGCCCCGGAGATACTGCTGCCGCAGGAGGAACTGGAACAGCGGGAGATGCAGCAGCTGAAGGATATGCTCAACGGCATGAGCGGCAAGGCAAAGCCTGCCGTGCAGCCGGCAAAGCCCGTGCAGGCAGCGCCGCAGCCAAAGGTGCAGCCCGCGCCTGCACAGCCTGCGGCAGAGCCGGAAAAAGCCCCGGCAAAGGCTGCACAAAAGGCCGCCGAGGAACTGCCGCCGGTGGTGTTTGCCAGCGCTCCGGCAGACCCGGAAACGCTGCCGAAAAAGCCTGAGAAAAAGTCGATCTTCCAGATGTTCGGCACGGCAGAGGACGAAAAGCCCGCTGCCCACAAGCCGGAAAAAGAGGATACCATGAGCCTGCCGCTGCTCCCGCTGGAGCAGGACGGCGCTCCTGCTGATGAAACAGTGCCCGCACCGGCAGTCGATGCAGCTGTGACCCCGGCACAGCCGGAGGACGCACCCGCAGCAGAAACCGCTGCCCCTGCCGAGGATACTGTGCCGGAATCCATCGCTGACAAACTGCACCACATGGCCGCAGAGCTGACCTTGCGCTGTGTGCTGGCGGGCATTCTGGCTGTGGTGCTGCTGCACCTTGGGCTGACGGCAGAACGTCTGCTGCCGCCGCTTTCGGTGCTGGACCCGGACGCAGCACCGGCGGCGTTCTATGCCGCCAATCTGCTGCTGTTTGCCGCCAGCCTGTTTGTGGGCTACCCGGTGCTGCGGGACGGCCTGACCGGCTTGCGCGGCCGTCCCAGTGCGGACACCATGCCCGCGCTGGCTGCTGTGGCAGCGCTGCTGCAGGCAGTGGTGGCCATGCTGAATGCCAACGCCTACCGCAGCACCGAGGGCATCGGTCTGCTGACCGGTATGGCGGCGCTGGGACTGTTTCTGGCGCTGGTGGGCAGCCGGGTGATGCTGTCTGCCGTGCAGGGCGGCTACGCGCTGGCGGCAGAGGGCGGCGAACTGCGGGGCGCTTACCGCACCCGCGATAAAGACCTGATCCGCGCCCTCGCCCGGGATCTGGAGCAGAAGGACCCGTGGGTGCTGCTGAGCCGCCCGGTGCAGACTGCCAGCGATGACTTTGTGGAGCAGAGTCTCAGCGAGCGCGCCAGCGAGCGCCGCGCCCGCAAGGTGGCCTGTGTTCTGCTGGCGGCGGCAGTGCTCAGCGGCGTAGCCTTCCTGCTGTTCGGCGGCGGCATCAACTGCGCTGTAGCTGCGGCTGCTGCCGTGCTGTGCATGGGCGCACCCCTTTCCTCGGTGCTGGTGCCGGGTCTGGCGGCGCTGCGGCTGCAAAGAGCTGCCGCCGCTGTGGGCGCTGTGGTGCCCGGCTGGGCAGCCATTGAGGAGCTGGGCGGCATCGACACCATTGAGCTGGATGCCGATGACCTGTTTACCGCTGACAGCGTGACGCTGGAGGATATCCGCATCTTCAAGGGCGGCCGCATCGACCGCGCCATCCTGTATGCGGCCAGTGTACTGAACGAGAGCTGCGACACCCTGCGCGGGCTGTTCCGCCAGATCATCGAGGACCGCACCGATATCCTGTTCCCGGTCAAGGATCTGGAGCAGCACACCGGACTGGGCTTCTCGGCGTGGTGCGACAATAACCGCATCCTCATCGGCACCCGCCGCTACATGGAGCAGGAGGGCGTTACTCTGCCGGAGCAGGACTACGAGGACAGCCACTCCAAAAATGGCGAGCTGCAAATTTTGTATCTGGCAGTGTCCGGCAACCTGCACGCCATGTTCGTGCTGCGCTATGTGGGCGGCCGCAATGTGGCACGCAGTCTTGCTTCTCTGCAAAAGGAGAACATCCGTCTGCTGGTCACCAGCAAGGATCCCAGCCTGACGGCGCGGCACATCACCGAGGCCTACCATCTGCCGGAGGGCATGGTCACGGTACTGGACGGCGACCAGTGTCAGGCTATTGAAGCCGCCGATGCAGCCCCGGCAAAGCCCAAGTGCTGCCTGTACCACCACAGGGGCTTTGCCAGCCTGACCGGCGGCTTGCAGGCCGCAGATCAGGCACAGAATGCCGAGACCAGCGCCACAACGGTGCAGCTGGTGTCGGTATGCTTCTCGGTGTTCATTGCGGTGCTGCTGACCTATGCGGGCAGCATCTGGCAGCTGTCCATCGCCACGGTGCTGATGTATCAGGCCGCATGGAGCGCATTGAGCATCGCTGTCTGCGCCCTGAAGCAGCATAGCTGAAAGCTTTCGCATATTACAAAACGGGCTGTTGCACAGAACTTTGTGCAACAGCCCGTTTTTGCTATCTTCCTTTTATTTCAGCTTTTTGCGCTTTTCGTAGTCGTTCAGGGCGGTCAGCGCCTCGCCAGAAAGGGGAACGAGCGCCAGCATATTGAAGATGGTCATCAGTCCGATGCCCACATCGCCCAGATCCCACACCACGGTGTAGGCCTGTGTGCCGCCCACCAGCAGCATGGCCAGCGCCAGCAGCTTGTAGGCAGTCTGGCTCCACCAGTTGTCGCCGCACAGGTAGGCCACATTGCCCCGGGCGTAGTACAGCACCCCCAGAAAGGTGGAGAAGCTGAACAGCGCTAAGATCACCGCAATGAACACGATGCCAAAACTGCCCAGATGGTACTGCATGGCAGTCTGTAAAAGGTCCATGCCGGTCAGCCCGGCGGTGATGTCCTGCGGCACCAGCAGCATCAGAAAAGCAGTGCAGCTGCAGATGACCACCGTGTCGATCAATACGCCCAGCGCCTGCACAAGACCCATCTTTACCGGGTCGTCACACTCCGCAGCGGCAGCGGCGCAGGGGGCAGAGCCGCTGCCCGCTTCGTTGGAGAACAGCCCGCGCTTGACACCGTTCATCAGCACTGCGCCAAAGCCGCCTGCGGCCACCTGACGCAGGCCAAAGGCTTCGGCAAAGATGCGTGCCAGCACAGCGGGCAGCTGCCGGAGATTCAGCACCACGATGCCCACCGTGATGACAAAGTAGCACACCGCCATGACCGGCACGATAAAGTCAAGGCTTTTTACGGTGGCGTTTTTGCGCAGCACGATCAGCGCCGCCAGCAGGGTAAGCACCACGGTAGTGGCCAGCGGCGGGACGTGAAAGGCGTTTTCAAAGGCAGAACTGACCGAGTTGGAAATCACCTGACTGATGCCGCACCAGCAGATCAGACCGGACACCGCAAACAGCGCTGCGCACACCGAGCGCTTGAGCTTTTTGCCCCGTTTGCGCTCTGCCAGCACATGAAGGTAGTAGGCCGGGCCGCCCCGCCAGCCGCCGTACAGCGGGTCCGGTACGCGGTACTTCTGCGCCAGAGTGGACTCTACAAAGGAGGTGGAAGCACCCAGCAGGGCGGTGACCCACATCCAGAACACCGCGCCCGCACCGCCCGCCGAAACAGCGGCCACCACGCCCACAAGGTTGCCCATGCCCACCCGGGTGGCGGTGGAGATGACCAGTGTCTGGAAGGAGGAAAGCCCGCCCGCAGCCTGCTTTTTTTCGCACACCGCGCCGATCATATCCCGGAACAGGCGCACCGGCAGCAGCCTTGTGCGCAGGGTAAAGCCGATACCGGCTGCAAACAGCAGCACCACCATGAAGGAGATGCCAATGCCGCCCGCCACTGGCAGGGTGAATAAATCGCCCCACAGCAGGCGGTAAAGCGCTTCGATCAGATCAACTATCAAGAAAACAGCCTCCTGTACTTTTGAGAAATAAAGTTGCTACTTCATTATAGTACAGCACAGAAGAATTGTAAAATCTAAAATATTGATAGAATAGATTGACCAAACTGAACGCAGTGCAGCAAATGCAAAATAATAATTCCACTGAATATGCCGCAGCTCGGCAGCGGAGGGCATTTAAATCGTCCTACAAAAAAGGGACTGCCGCACGATTGTGCAGCAGTCCCGGAGGAAGAAGCGCCTTTCAGCGCGGGAAAAGCTTACAGAATGTCGATGTATTCACCGGCCAGCGCCTTGTTCATGCTGCGCACGGCGCAGAACTTGCCGCACATACTGCAGGTGTCGCTGTGGTCGTCCTCGGGCAGGCGGGCGTCGCGGATGGCCTTGGCGGTCTCGGGGTCCAGTGCGCAGGCAAACTGTGCATCCCAGTCCAGTACGCGGCGGGCATCGCCCATCTTGTCGTCAATGTCCCGGGCATGGGGGATGCCCTTGGCAATGTCGGCGGCGTGAGCAGCGATCTTGGAGGCCACGATGCCCTGCTTTACGTCTTCCACATTGGGCAGTGCCAGATGCTCGGCGGGGGTCACATAGCACAGGAAGGCCGCACCGCTGGCGGCTGCCACTGCGCCGCCGATGGCAGCGGTGATGTGGTCGTAGCCGGGGGCGATATCGGTGACCAGAGGTCCCAGCACATAGAAGGGTGCACCCATGCAGATGCTCTTCTGCACCTCCATGTTGGCGGCGACCTGATTCAGGGGCACATGGCCGGGACCCTCCACCATTACCTGCACGTTGTGCGCCCATGCACGCTTGGTCAGCTCGCCCAGACGCACCAGTTCCTCGATCTGGCACACATCGGTGGCGTCAGCCAGACAGCCGGGACGGCAGGCGTCGCCCAGAGAGATGGTCACATCATGCTCGGCGCAGATCTCGCAGATCTCGTCAAAGTGCTCGTAGAAGGGGTTCTCGTTGCCGGTCATGCTCATCCACGCAAACACCAGAGAGCCGCCGCGGCTCACGATGTTCATCTTGCGCTTGTGCTTGCGGATCTGCTCGATGGTCTTGCGGGTGATGCCGCAGTGCAGGGTAACAAAGTCCACGCCATCCTCTGCGTGCAGGCGTACCACATCGATGAAGTCCTGTGCAGTCAGCTCCGCCAGATCCCGCTGGTAGTGGATGACCGAATCATACACCGGCACAGTGCCGATCATCACCGGGCACTCGTGGGTCAGCTTCTGGCGGAAGGGCTGGGTGTTGCCGTGGCTGGACAGATCCATAATGGCTTCTGCGCCCATGTTCACGGCGCTCATCACCTTCTGCATCTCAATGTTGTAGTCCTTGCAGTCGCGGGAGACGCCAAGGTTCACGTTGATCTTGGTGCGCAGCATGGAGCCTACGCCCTCGGGGTTCAGGCACTTGTGGTGCTTGTTGGCGGGGATGGCTACCTTGCCTTCGGCGACCCACTGGCGGATCTCCTCGGTGGTGCGGTATTCCTTTTTGGCTACGATCTCCATCTCCGGGGTGATGATGCCCTTGCGGGCGGCATTCATCTGGGTGGTATAAGTCTGCATACGCTGTGTTCCTCCAAATGACAGTTTATCTCTGAACAGCAGGGTGCTGGTCATACATTGCAGCAGGGGCGAACCGCTGGTTGGGAGTTTCTCCGAGGACCGTCCGCTGGGGTGGGACCCTGCTGCCGCAGGCAGTAGGGCGGGCGATGGAATGGACTGCAGCAGCAACGACCGCCGCCAGTGGCGGAAACAGGAAGTTGCTGCTGGGGCAGCGGCCAGTAGGATGCGAGTGCTGCTTAAGGCACGAAGCATCCGCTGGGTGCCGCAACCCGAACTCGTGTCCGAGGAGAAAGCTCCCGGCCAGCAGGCAAGTAGCCGTCATTCAGAAAAAACAGTATGCTCTGGATGCCGGCACCTGCGCAAGATACGCTTTTCATGTTGGTTTTCTCCATGAATTTTGTAACGCGGCCCAAGGTGGTGCCCCCGGTTTGCCGCGGGATGATAGCTTACTTTATGATCTGCTCCGAAAGGGCGCGCAGCTCCCGGCACTCGGCCTCGATGTCCTTTGCGGCAAAGATGGCGCTTACCAGCGCCACACCGTCCACGCCGGTGCCCTTGAGCTGCAGGATGTTCTCCTTGTGGATGCCGCCAATGGCCACCACCGGCACATCCACGGCGTTGCAGATGTCCAGCAGGGTCTGCCGGGGCATCTCGCTCACGTCCGTCTTGGTGTGGGTGGCAAATACCGCGCCTACGCCAAGATAATCCGCGCCGTGCGCCACAGCGTCCAGCGCTTCCTGTACCGTGTGGGCGGATACGCCGATCATCACGCCCTCGCCCACGCGCTGGCGCACCTGTGCGGCGGCCATATCGTCCTGCCCCACATGGATGCCCTCGGCGTGGCACTGCAAGGCCACCTCCACGTTATCGTTGATGAACAGCGGCACGCCGTACTGCTGGCACAGGGCGTGGATCTGGATGGCTTCCTGCAGAAAATCCGCGTCGCCCAGCTGCTTTTCCCGCAGCTGCACACAGGTGACACCGCCCTTCAGGGCGCTTTCCACCTGCTGATACAACGTCTGCTCGCCCACCCATGCGCGGTCGGTCACCGCGTACAGGAGCATGGTGTGTTTATCGCACTTCATAGTTTGCGCCTTTCTCCAGCTGTTCGGGGGTCATGTTGTAAATGGCATCAATGATGTAATTGCGGTAGGTAGCGTTGCCGTCCTGCGGAGTGAGCCGCTGGTGGGCAACTTCACCCGCCAGACCCATGGCGCATACCGCCGCAGCGGCAGCTTCCAGCGGGTGGCCGGGGTTGGCGGTGACAAAGGCTGCCGTCAGGGCAGAAAGCTGACAGCCTGTGCCGGTGATGCTGCTCATCATGGCGTTGCCGTTGCGGATGCAGTAGGCTTTTTGTGCATCGGCTACGATGTCGATAGCACCGGTAATGGCTACCACCGCGCCGGTGCGGGCGGCAAAAGCCTTGGCAAAGGCTACAGCGCTGTCCAGATTCTCCTCGGTCACCTTGTCGGCTACGTCTGCATCCACGCCCTTAGTAGTGCCCGCGCCGGAGGCAAGGGTTTTGATCTCCGAGATGTTGCCCCGGATCACCGTGAACTGCACCTCCCGCAGCAGGCGGAAGGCGGTGTCCGTGCGCAGATGGGAAGCGCCGGCACCCACCGGGTCCAGTACCACCGGATGCCCCAGCTGATTGGCCTTTTTGCCCGCCAGCAGCATACTGGTGACGGTGCGGCTGTTCAGTGTACCGATGTTGATATTCAGTCCGCCGCAGATGGCGGTGATCTCCTCCACCTCGGCGGCATCATCGGCCATGATGGGAGAGGCACCGCAGGCCAGCACCATGTTGGCGCAGTCGTTCACGGTGACGTAGTTGGTGATGTTGTGGATGAGAGGGCTGCGGCTGCGCAGGTTCTCAAAGGCGGTTTTGAGCATTCCCGGCACCTCCGCTCAGGAAAGGCTGTTCTGCATGGAGCGCAGAGCGCCGGAGCGCTGCAGGCTGAACACCACTGCACCGGCGATTACCGCACCCACGGCGGTGGAGATGAGGAAGGGCACGATGTAGGCGTAGAAGGCGATATCCGCAGCACTCTTGCCCATCAGGAAGATGGCCACGGGCCATGCGCACAGGCCGCCCAGAATGCTGGTGCCGAACACCTCACCCACCACGGTGGCAATCAGGTTTTTGGTCTTGTGGTATGCAAGGCCGCACAGCAGCGCACCGAACATACTGCCCGGGAAAGCCATCAGGCTGCCCAGACCCAGCAGGTTGCGCAGCAGGGAAGCTACAAAGGCTACACCGACGCCCCACCACGGCCCCAGCAGAACGGCGCACAGCACATTGACCATGTGCTGCACCGGGGCGCACTTGCTGCCGAACATGGGAAAGCTGAACACGCTGCCCACCACGCACAGGGCACAGAACATACCGGCAAGGGCAAGCTTTTTGACAGAGAGATTCTTCATGATAAATTAGCTCCTTTTCAACCATCTGCGGCAGCGCAGGACGAACACCGGTGCTCCCGCAACAAAACAGCCCGTGCCCGCCACAAGGCGGGAACAGGTACGGAAGGTGCGGTCGAAACTTACTGGTTTCCTCTCACGCCGGAACACGGCTTCCCATCGCTGCATTCATCCAAGGCTCAGGGCGCTCCCCCTCAGCCGGCTGCGGAACCACCGCAGAGGACAAAAAAACAGGAGGAGCCCAGCGCGGCTCCTCCTGCAAAAAATCATAAAGGGTATGACTTCCTACGGCGGCATTATCCGCATCAGGTAAAAGGGTCGAAGCTTGCTATACTTCCTCTCAGCCCGCTGCACGAGCTCCCCTGTGTTTGATTGTGACTGTATTTTACACCTCTTTCCCCAAAAATGCAAGAGGGAAGGGGACGATTTGGAATGCGCAGAGCAACGCGGAGCGCATTATCAATCGTTAAGCTGTTAAAATATTTTCATTGTAAACCAAAGCCGCCGTGCAGAGGTCTGCGCGGCGGCTTTGGTCACAGAAAGGAGAATAATATGAAAAAGCAGAGAAAGTCGGTTTAACCCATGGTCACCTGCACCGTTACCTCAGTGCCGGCGGCAGCCAGCGGCAGAACGTTGCCGGAGATGGCCTTGCCGTCCACGGTAACGGCCTTGATGCCGTGCTGCACCCCGGCGGCGTTATCCACCGTGATGTGGTACACAGCACCGCGGAAGCGGCGGGTCACGGTGAAGCCGGACAGGGTGTGAGGGATGCAGGGGTCTACCCGCAGGCCGTCCAAGGTGGGCTGGATGCCCAGAATGTACTGGCTGATGTTGAAGAAGGTCCATGCCGCCGTGCCGGTCAACCAGCTGTTTTTGGCTTCGCCAAAGGTGGGGGCGTCCTTACCGGCTACCATCTGGCTGTAAACGTAGGGCTCGGTGCGGTGGATCTCGGAGATGTCCTCGATATAGGCGGGGCAGGTCTTGCGGTACACCGCAAAGGCGCGGTCGCCGTGACCGAGCGTTGCCTCGGCGCAGCTGATCCACGGGTTGTTGTGGCAGAAGATACCGGCGTTCTCCTTGTATCCCGGAGGATAGCTGGAGATCTCGCCCAGATTCAGCTGATAGCTGGTGTAGGCGGGCTGCAACAGCACCACACCGTATTTGGTGTCCAGACGCTCCTCCACGCTGGCAAGCGCTTGCGCGGCCTGTCCGCTCTCCTTGCCGATGCCCGCCATGACGCACATACCCTGCGGCTCAATAAAGATCTGACCCTCGGTGCACTCCTTGCTGCCGACGGGCTTGCCGAAAGCATCGTAGGCACGGCGGAACCATGCGCCGTCCCAACCGGCGGTCAGGGTGGCCTGCTCCACGGCATCAATGTGCTTGCGGGCGGCAGCGGCCTCCTCGGTCAGATTCAGATGGTCGCACAGTTGGGCGTATTCGTGGCCGTACTTGACGAACATACCGGCAATGAATACGCTTTCGGCCACGGGACCCTCGCTGGGGCCGGTGATCTGGAAGCTCTCGCCCGGGTGCTCGGAGAAGCAGTTCAGGTTCAGGCAGTCGTTCCAGTCGGCGCGGCCGATCAGCGGCAGGCCGTGGGGACCCAGATGGGTGCAGGTAAAGTTGAAGCTGCGGCGCAGGTGCTCCATCAGGGTCTGTGCCTTGGTGGCGTCATTGTCAAAGGGCACCTGCTCTTCCAGAATGGACCAGTCGCCGGTCTCCCGCAGGTAGGCGGCGGTACCGGCAATGAGCCACAGCGGGTCATCGTTGAAGCCGGTGCCGATATCCCGGTTGCCCTTTTTGGTCAGGGGCTGGTACTGGTGGTAGGCGCTGCCGTCCTCAAACTGGGTGGCGGCGATATCCAGAATGCGCTCCCGGGCGCGGGAGGGGATGATGTGCACAAAGCCCAGCAGATCCTGACAGCTGTCCCGGAAGCCCATGCCGCGCCCGGTACCGCTTTCAAAGTAGCTGGCAGAGCGGCTCATATTAAAGGTGACCATGCACTGGTACTGGTGCCAGATGTTGACCATGCGGTTCAGCTTTTCCTCGCCGGAGTCCAGATGGTAGGTGGACAGCAGCTGCTCCCAGTGGGTGCGCAGGGCGGCGCGGGCGGCATCGACCTGTGTATCCGTAGCGTAGCGCTCCATCATGGCATGGGCGCGGGTCTTGTTGATGACGCCCGGTGCAATGAACTTTTCCTGCTGCGGGTTCTCAATGTAGCCCAGACCGAACAGGACGCTGCGGCTCTCGCCGGGGGCGAGGGTCAGGTGGATGTGCAGTGCGCCCACCGGTGCCCAGCCGTGGGTAATGCTGCCGGAGCAGTGTCCGGCGCGGACGGCCTGCGGGTCTGCCGGGCCGCCGTACACGCCGCAGAAGGCATCCCGGGTGGTGTCAAAGCTGTCCACCGGGCAGTTTGCCCAGAACACGGCGTAGTGGTCGCGGCGCTCGCGGTACTCGGTCTTGTGGTAGATGACGCTGCCCTCTACCTCCACCTCACCGGTGGAGAAGTTGCGCTGGAAGTTGGAGCCGTCGTCCACAGCATCCCACAGGCAGAACTCCACATAGCTGAACAGATCCAGCTCCTTGACGATGGTGCTGCCGTTGCACACCGTCACCCGGTCCAGCTCACAGGCATCGCCCTTGGGGACGAACAGTTCCTGCCGAGCGGTCACGCCGTCCTTTTTGCCCTCCAAAATAGTGTAGCCCAGACCGTGGCGGCAGCTGTAACTGTCCAGCGGGGTCTTGGTGGGCTGCCAGCCCGGGTTCCACACGGTGTCGCCGTCCTTGATGTAGATCCGGTGGCCGTCCATGTCCAGCGGGGAGTTGTTGTAGCGGTAACGGGTCAGGCGGCGCATCCGGGCGTCCCGGTAAAAGCTGTAACCGCCCGCCGTGTTGGAGACCAGACTGAAGAAGTCCTCGCTGCCAAGGTAGTTGATCCAGGGCAGGGGGGTCTGCGGGGTGGTGATGACATATTCCTTATTCTGGTCATCAAAATATCCGAACTTCATAATGCTTCCTCCTTAAAACTGCGCCTTGTCGGGCGGGCAGTGCGTCGATGGGCGAAAACGATTAAGGCGCTGCGAAAGAAGCAATCTCATCACGCTAAGCATACCGTATCCCACCAAAAAATGCAAGAGCTTTTTGCAAAAATCTCGGCGGAAATTTTAAAATAATCTGCGCAGCCCCGGCGGTTTTCGACGGCTTTCGGTGCTGCGCATACCGGTGAAAGACAGAACGAAGGACCCGAAACCCCATTTTAAAAGTAATATATACATACGGCCTTTGACACCGAAAACCATAACGAAACTGCAACGAAAATTTTTCTATTTTAATCGAAATGTAACGAAAGCGAATCGAAGTGCACAATTATTACAGGTGGAATTGAAACGAAATGCCAAAAGTGATGCAGCTGAGCTAAAACTTTTACGTTTTCGCTTGATTTTTGGTGCAGAATGCGATATATTGAGATTGCGAAAACGATTAAGGAACTCGCGAGAAACATTCCGCAGCTCCTTTCCTTGGAAGGAGGCCATAAGATGCCGTCCCTGAAGGATCTGGCAAAAGAGTGCGGCGTATCCGTCGCAACTGTCAGTAAGGCGCTGAACAACCAGCCGGACATCGCACCGGCCACGCGGGAACGCATCCGTGCAGCGGCTCGCCGCGTAGGGTATCTGCCCAACGCAGCAGCCCGGGCGCTGAAAACCAACCGTACTTACAACCTTGGCGTTCTGTTCGTAGATGAAAAGCAGAGCGGCCTGACCCACGAATACTTCTCCGCAGTGCTGGACAGCTTCAAGGTAGAAGCAGAAAAGCGCGGCTATGATATCACCTTCATCAACCACAACATCAGCGGCAAGTCCATGAGCTATCTGGAACATTGCCACTACCGGGGTGTGGACGGCGTGGTGATCGCCTGCGTGAACTTTTACGATCCGCAGGTGGTGGAGCTGGTCAACGGCGATGTGCCGGTGGTGACCATCGACCATGTGTTCAACAACCGGATGGCGATCCTTTCAGACAACGTGGTTGGCACAAAGGCTCTGGTACAGCAGGCATGGGCCTGCGGACACCGGCGCATCGCCTTCATCCACGGCGAAAAGACCGCCGTTACCGAGAACCGCTTGGCAGGCTTCTATCAGGCCTGCGAGGAACTGGGGCTGAAGGTGCCGGAGGAGTACGTCCGCTGCGGTGTGTACCACGATGTGGATCGCTGCGCAGAGGAGACCCGGGCGCTGCTGGCACTGCCGCAGCGGCCCACCTGCATCATCTTCCCGGATGACTTTTCCGCACTGGGCGGCTACAACGCCCTGAGCGAAGCGGGCTTGAGCATCCCGGAGGACATCTCGGTGATGGGATATGATGGCATCTATCTCTCCCGGGTGGTCAAGCCCCCGCTGGTGACCTACCAGCAGAACACCAAATCCCTTGGCAGGCTGGCAGCGGATAAGCTGATCGAGCTGATCGAGCATCCGCGTGTGACCCTGCCGGAGCAGATCCGGGTGTCCGGCAAACTGCTGGACGGCGGCTCCGTCCGCATCCTTTAACAAAGGCCCACAACTCCCGGCGCGGAGTTTTTGAGTATGAATTTTTTAATTGGAAAACCATGAAGGAGGTTTACCCTTATGAAAAAGATCTCTCGTCGTAATTTCCTGCTCGCTTCCGGTGTCGTGACGATTGGTGCTGCTCTGGCAGCCTGCGGCGGCGGCTCTTCCAGCAGCACTGCTGCTTCCTCTGCGGCTCCCGCATCCTCCGCTGCTGCTTCTGCTCCGGCTGCTGCCGAGGGCAAGGTGCTGAACATCTGGTGCTGGAATGATGAGTTCCAGAGCCGCTTCAACGACTACTATCCCGAGGTCAAGGAGATCGCAGCCGACAAGTCCACCACCACCCTGAAGGACGGCACCACCGTGAAGTGGACCATCAACGCCAACGAGAACAACAACTACCAGAACAAGCTGGACGAGGCTCTGCTGAATCAGGACTCCGCTGCCGATGATGACAAGATCGACATCTTCCTGATCGAGGCTGACTACGCTCTGAAGTATGTGGATTCCGACTATGTTCTGGATGTCAAGAAGGATATCGGCCTAACCGATTCCGATCTGGCCGGCCAGTACCAGTACACCAAGGATATCGTTTCTGTGGACGGCAGCCAGCGCGGCACCACCTGGCAGGCTACCCCGGGTCTGTTCGCATACCGCCGCAGCATTGCCAAGGAGGTGCTGGGCACCGATGACCCCGCCGAAGTGCAGACCTACCTGTCCGACTGGGATAAGTTCAACGATGTAGCTGCCAAGGCTGCTGCCAAGGGCTACAAGATGCTGTCCGGCTTTGACGATGCATACCGCACCTTCTCCAACAACGTCTCCGCACCCTGGGTCACCGGCACCACCGTTACCGTGGACGAGAACCTGATGAAGTGGGTGGATCAGACCAAGGAGTACACCGACAAGGGCTACAACAACAAGTCCAGCCTGTGGGACAGCCAGTGGGCTTCCGATCAGGGCCCCACCGGTAAGGTGTTCGGCTTCTTCTACTCCACTTGGGGCATCAACTTCACCCTGCTGGGCAACTCTCTGGCAACTCCTACCGCTGAGGGCGGCAAGGAAGAGGTTGGCAACGGCATCTACGGCGACTACGCTGTGTGCGAAGGCCCTCAGCCCTACTACTGGGGCGGCACCTGGATCTGCGGCGCAGCCGGCAGCGACAACCTTGAGACCATCAAGGACGTTATGCTGAAGCTGACCTGCGATGAAGCCATCATGAAGCAGATCACCATGGATACGCAGGATTACACCAACAACGAGAAGGCCATGAACGAGATCGCCAGCAGCGATTACAAGTCCGACTTCCTCGGCGGCCAGAACCACATCGCTCTGTTTGCAGAGGCTGCAACCAAGATCGATATGTCCAACGCCGGCCCGTACGATCAGGGCCTGAACGAGAGCTTCCAGAACGCTTTCAAGGATTACTTCACCGGCAACGTGGAGGAGGATGCCGCCAAGGCAAACTTCGAGACCGCCATCAAGGAGAAGTACCCCGAGCTGACCGACGTGGTATGGCCCGCATAAGCGGTTTTACTCCGAACTGAAATTTGAAGCAAAGGGGCGGGCGGCGTATCTCGCCCGCCCCTTTGGTTTTGCTGTGACCCGGCAGGAGGGAGATCTCATGGGAGAAAAAACAAAAAAGAAAGGGTCGATCAGCTACGCGAAATGGGGTTATATCTTCATTGCACCGTTCTTTATCATCTTCGCGGTATTCCAGCTGATCCCTCTGGCATCCACCATCTATTACAGCTTTTTTGAGTATTACCGCAGCGGCTTGAAGATCATCGGACCCAACTTTGTGGGTCTGAAAAACTACATCACCCTGTTCGCGACCGACCTGCCCAAGTATTTCAGCAACACGCTGATCCTGTGGATCATCGGTTTTATCCCGCAGATCGTCGTCTCGCTGCTGCTGGCGGCATGGTTCACCGACCTGCGGCTGAAGCTGAAGGGACAGACCTTCTTCAAGACGGTCATCTATATGCCCAACCTGATCATGGCCTCGGCCTTTGCAATGCTGTTCTTCGCCCTGTTCTCGGATAACGGCCCGGTGAACGCAGTGCTGCTGAGCATGGGCTGGATCAAGACCCCCATCAGCTTTTTGAATACCGTGTGGGGCAACCGTGGTCTGGTGGGTCTGATGAACTTCCTGATGTGGTTCGGCAACACCACCATCATGCTGATGGCCGCCATTATGGGCGTGGATCCCACCCTGTACGAGGCTGCAGAGCTGGACGGCTGCACCCCGAACCAGATGTTCTGGAAGATCACCCTGCCCCTGATCCGTCCCATTCTGGTCTATGTGATGATCACCTCCATGATCGGCGGCCTGCAGATGTTCGATGTGCCGCAGATCCTGACCAACGGCAAGGGCGGCCCCGACCGTACCTCCACCACCATGATCATGTACCTGAACAACCACCTGTTCAGCAAGAACTACGGCATGGCCGGTGCAGTATCTGTGGTGCTGTTCCTTGTGTGTGCAGTGCTGTGCGTCGTCGTGTACTTCTCGCTGACCAAGGAAGATGACGGCCTGACTAAGGCTCAGCGCAAGGAACTGAAGGCAGCCAAAAAGGCTGCTGCCAAAGGAGGGAAATAAGTATGGCACATACGCCTAAAAACCAGTCCGAAAAGGCGATCTTGACCGCCCGCCGTGCGTGGTGCTATCTGGTGCTGGTGCTGATCAGCTTTCTGTGCCTGTTCTTCTTCTATGTGCTGATCATCAACTCCACCCGCACCCACTTCGAGATCCAGAAGGGCTTCTCGCTGATGCCGGGCAAATCCATCATCACAAACTTCCGCAATGTGCTTACGGACGCCAACATCCCTGTGGTAAGCGGCATCCGCAACAGCCTGCTGGTGTCTGCCTGCTCGGCAGCGCTCAGCGTTTACTTCTCGGCTCTGACGGCCTACGGCATCTACGCCTATAACTTCAAATTCAAAAAGGCTGCCTTTGCCCTGATCCTGCTCATCATGACCATGCCCACACAGGTGTCCGCACTGGGCTTTCTGCAGTTGATCTCCAAGATGGGCTTGAAAAACAGCTTCATTCCCCTGATCGTCCCCAGCATTGCAGCACCTACCGTGTTCTTCTTCATGAAGCAGTATCTGGACGCTTCCCTTCCCATGGAGATCGTGGAAGCCGCCCGCATTGACGGCGCAGGCGAGTTTTATACCTTTAATAAGATCGTGCTGCCCATCATGAAGCCGGCTCTGGCTGTACAGGCCATTTTCTCCTTCGTGGCCAGCTGGAACAACTACTTCATCCCGGCTCTGGTGCTGGACACCGCCGACAAAAAGACCCTGCCGATCCTGATCGCTCAGCTGCGCAGCGCGGACTTCCTGAAGTTCGATATGGGCAAGGTGTACATGATGGTGGCCATCGCCATTCTGCCGGTCATCATCGTCTACCTGCTGCTGTCCAAGTTCATCGTCCGCGGCGTTGCTTTGGGTGGCGTGAAGGGCTAAAATTCTGACTTCTCTGTTACAGCATAGCAAAGCCCCCGGGGGATACACCCTCGGGGGCTTTGTGCGTAAGTTGAAGAAAAAACGATTTGGAATGCGCTCCGCGTTCGCTTTGCGCATAAATAGCGGAAAGAATATTTTTATGTTTGCAACTCTGGAAAATCTGCGGATTTTCCAGAGTTGCTTTTTCACGGGAGGAACGCTGCCCGCAGCACCGCGCTTTCGCAGAAAGCGGCGCTGCAAATGCTGCTGCCCTTCACGACCCCACCCGTGAAAAGGGGATTCAGAAACGCCCGCAGGCGTTTCTGAATCCCGAATTAAAAATAATTTTCCGCTGAAAATGGCTAGAGCGCAGCGGAAGCCATTCAAAATCGTCCCACGCGGGGGAGTGTGCGATGGGGTCAAATCAAGATCCCATCGCAATGGTCGATCTCGTGCTGGATGATCTGCGCCGTCCAGCCGGTAAAGGTCTTGATGCGCAGCTTGCCGTCCATGGTCTGGTACTGCACCTTGATACTCTGCCAGCGCTTTGTTTTCCGCACACCTTCCAGCGAAAGACAGCCCTCTTCGGCTTCGTACTGGCCGGACTTTTTCAGGATGACCGGGTTGAACAGCACTAAATACCCGTCCTCAGTTTCCACCGCGATGATGCGCTTGCGCACGCCGATCATGTTGGCAGCCATGCCCACACAGCCGTCGGCGTGGGCGGTCAGGGTGTCCAGTAAGTCCCGCGCAACAGGGACATCCTCCGGGGTGGCGGGGGCGGACTTCTGCGCCAGAAACAGCGGGTCGTGCATGATGGGCTGGATCATAGTAAAATCTCCTATTATTTTTCAGTTCTGCTTAAAAGAATGCCTGCCAGCAGCCCGGCGGCAGCCGGGAGCACCCAGCCAAAGCCCAGTGCCGCCAGTGGCAGGGCGTTGGCAAGGGCAGAAAGTGCGCCAAGCGGCAGCGCGGCGGCAATGCTCTGCACGGCGGTGCAGCCAATGCACAGCGGGTAGACCCGGCGGCGCTGCTCCAGCCCGGGCACGAAGGAAAGCGTGATCAGCACAATGGCTACCGGGTACAGCGCGTTGAGCACCGGGACGGACAGACGCAGGATCTCTGCCAGCCCCAGATTTGCGATCAGCATACTGGCAGCGGCAAAAAAGGCGGCAAGAACAGGGTAGGGGATGCGGGGCAGCAAGGTGTGGAAATACTCTCCCACACAGGCGATTAGCCCCACACAGGTGTTGAAGCAGGCCAGCATAAAGATGGCCGCAAGCAGCACCAGCCCCGCTTTACCGAACAGCCGCT
Source organism: Faecalibacterium intestinale (assembly GCF_040096575.1). Taxonomy (NCBI): domain Bacteria; kingdom Bacillati; phylum Bacillota; class Clostridia; order Eubacteriales; family Oscillospiraceae; genus Faecalibacterium; species Faecalibacterium intestinale. The sequence goes on along the minus strand of NZ_JBBMEN010000023.1, from coordinate 20,979 downwards.
CCGCCAGCACGGTCAGCACCTCGGCACCGGTGGCAAGACCGGGCACGGCGGCACCGGTCAACGCTCCGGCGTGCCCCAGCATGGCATAGACCGCCAGCAACAGCCCGCCTGCCACAAGACCGGCACGGATGGCACTGCGCTGCACGTCCTGCTCCCGGGCAACGCCCTGCGCCCGGATGTTCATGGCGATGACCGCGCCAAAGTTCAGTGCGGCAAGGGCGTCCATGGTCTGGTAACCGTACAATACGCCTTGTAAAATGACCGCTGAACTATACGCATCGGTGGGCGCACCGTACTGCGCCGCCAGCGGGTGCAGCAAACAGCCGCCGAACAGGATCAAAATCAGAACCAGCAGGCAGGGGCAGAGCAGCCTGCCCAGCCAGCGGGTGAGCCTGTCCGGGCGCAGCGCTACCAGAAAGGCCGCGCCGAAGAACAGCACGGAGTACCCCAGCTGCAGCCCGGCGCTGCTGCCCAGCAGCGGGGTGAGCATGGCAAACGAGGTGCTTGCGGTGCGCGGAATGGCCAGACACGGCCCGATGGACAGGTAGATCAAAATCATGAACACCTGTGCGAATACCGGGTGCACCCGCCCGGCAAGCTTATCCAGACCGTCAGCCCGTGCCACCGCGATGACCCCTGCCACGGGCAGACCCACGGCACTGATGACAAGCCCCAGAAAGGCGGGCCAGAAGTTTACCCCCGCCTTTGCACCCAGATCGGGTGGGAAGATCAGGTTGCCCGCCCCGAAAAACATGGAAAATAACGTAAAACCGACAAGCAGCAGCTTGCGGCCCTTGAGCGCTTTTGTCAATACCGTCCTCTCTTTCCTGCGTCGGCGCAAAGATGCACCGTATACTGTACCCAGTTTACACTGGATGCAAATTCATGTCAAGCATACGACGGTTGAATAAAAGTATATACAAAACGAGCCGACCCGCCGCAGGTGGTGCACAGGTCATTCCCCTTTGCGGGACGGTATGGTATACTATACTTTATAATAGGAAGCGGAAGAGGGCAGTTTATGAAGCAGAACAAGCAGTTTTTCCGCCGTCTGCTGGCGGTGGCGTTCTGGCTGGCGGTCTGGCAGGCCGCAGCCATGGCCATCGGGCAGGAGGTGTTTCTGGTATCGCCGGTGCAGGCGCTGCGCACCTTAGTGCAATTGCTGCCGAGGGCAGATTTCTGGCAGCGGGTGGGCTTCAGCTCAGGGCGCATTTTGCTGGGTTTTGTGCTGGGCGCAGTGGTCAGCGTGGTGCTGGCGGTGTGCGCCGCCCGGTGGAGTGCCGCCGATGCACTGCTGGCTCCGGTGATGCAGCTGGTCAAGGCCACGCCGGTGGCAAGCTTTATCATTCTGGCGCTGGTCTGGGTGCGGGGCAGTGCGCTTTCGGTGCTTATCAGCTTTTTGATGGTGCTGCCGGTGCTGTACGGCGCGGTGCGCACCGGCATTGCTGGGGCAGACGTGCAGCTGCTGGAGATGGCAGCGGTATTCCGTCTGCCGCCGGGGCGCCGCCTGCGGTCGATCTGGCTGCCTGCGGTGCTTCCGGCTTTCCGGCAGGGGTGCAGCGTGGCGCTGGGCATCTGCTGGAAAAGCGGCGTGGCGGCCGAGGTCATCGGCCTGCCCAACGGCAGCATCGGCGATGCGCTCTACCGCGCTAAGATCACCCTTTCCACAGGGGAGCTGTTTGCGTGGACCTTTGTCATCATCCTGCTGAGCGCAGGCTTTGAAAAGCTGTTCCTGCTTGCACTGGATAAAGCCGTGGGCGCAGTGCTGGGAGAGGAGGGGACAAAATGCTGAAGCTTCAACATCTGACAAAACAGTTCGGCGCAGCGCCGCTCTTCACCGACCTGTGCATGGAGGTGGATGCTCCCGTGGTGCTGTGGGCACCCAGCGGCTGGGGCAAGACCACCCTGCTGCGCATCCTGATGGGGCTGGAACGCCCCACCACCGGCAGCGTGGAGGGCGTGGGCCGGGTGGCAGCGGTCTTTCAGGAAGACCGCCTTTGTCCCCAGCTGAACGCCGTGCAGAACGTCACCTTGGTGCTTCCGGGGGTAGAAAACCAGTACAAAGAGCAAATTATAAGCGGTTTTCAACAACTTGGAATGGACATTGCAGCCTTGCAGCTGCCTGCCCGCAGGCTTTCCGGCGGGCAAAAGCGGCGGGTGGCGCTGCTGCGGGCGCTGTGGGCACCCAGCGACACCCTGCTATTGGACGAGCCCTTTACCGGCATGGACCCGGACACCTTGCAGCGGGCAGCGGCACTGCTGCGGCAGCGCTGCGCGGGCAAGCCGGTGCTGCTGGCTACCCACGATGAAAGCGCCATCCGCGCCCTTGGCTGGCCGGTGGTGGAACTGGAAAAGCTGGGGACAAGAGCCAAAGCCTGAGAGGGCTTACAGCAGCTGGGCAAGGATGCTGTTCTGAACAATAAGCCCGGCGGGGGTCAGAGCGAGGGTACTGCCATCGAAGGTGGCATACCCGGCGCGGACGCAGTTTTGCACAAAGGCCAGCTGTGCGGTGGAAAACTGCTTGCCGTATATGGCTTTGTAGGCTGCAAGGTCAAGCCCCTTGCGCAGCCGCAGCTGTAAGATCAGGTAGTCCTCTGCGCCGCAATTGCCGTCCATGATGGGCGCGGCGGCGTCCTGCAGAAAGGCGGCGGTGTCCGGTGCGTAGCAGAACCGCTTGCCGCCCATGCAGGAGTGCGCCGCAGGGCCAAGGCCAAGATAGTCGCCGCAGTCCCAGTAGATGAGGTTGTGCCTGCCCTCATAGCCCGGCTTTGCAAAGTTGGAGATCTCGTACTGGAGGTAGCCGTGGTGCTCCAGCTGCTCCACGGCGTAAAGGTAGAAATCGGCGGCTTCATCGCTGGTGGGCAGCCCCTCCGGCGGGTGCTTGCCAAAGGCGGAGTCCGGCTCTATCTTTAAAAGGTAGGCCGAGATATGGGTGGCACCGCCTTTTTCGATCAGCTCCAGTGTCTCGTCAAACTCGGCCTGCGTGTAGTGGGGCAATGCCAGCATGATATCGCCGCTGATATTCTCGAACCCGGCGCGCCGGGCGGCGGCAAAGGCTGCCCGCGCCTGCTTGGCGCTGTGGGGACGGCCAAGGGTGCGCAGCTGGGTGTCCCGGGCAGACTGCACCCCGAAGGAGATGCGGTTCACCCCCGCCGCCCGGAAGCCCCGCAGGCTCTCCTCGGTGACGGTCTCGGGGTTTGCTTCCAAGGTGATCTCTGCACCGGGCACAGGCTCTGCTGCCCGGATGAGCCGCTCTGTCTGCGCCGGGGTGAGCAGGCTGGGCGTGCCGCCGCCGAAATAAACGGTATCCGGCCGCAGGGGCGCGTTTGGCGCAAAGCGGTGCAGCTCCCGCAGAAGCGCGTCCACATAAGCATCCGGCACGCCCCGCTCCCCGGGGTGGGAATAAAAATCGCAGTACCGGCATTTGGAAAAGCAGTAGGGAATATGCAGATAAAGTCCAAGGGACATACAATATCACAGCCTTTTTCATGAAACGTTCATTTCTATGCAGTATACTATATTCCGTAGACCGGAGCAAGAGAGAAATGCTCCGGCAGAATAGACTGGAGGAACCCAGATGAGTTACAACAATTACAACCGTGGCTATGCAGAGCCTACAATGACCTCGGCTGATTATATGACCCGCACCTACCGCTGGATGGCGCTGGGACTGCTGATCACCTTTGCGGCGGCGTTTGTCACCGCTACCACCCCGCTGTTCTATGTGGTCAACTCGCTGTACCTGCTGTTCACCATTGCCGAGCTGGCGCTGGTGTTCGTGCTGAGCGCCCGGGTGCAGAATATGTCCGTGGGCGCGGCAAGAGGAGTATTTTTAGGCTACGCCCTGCTCAACGGCATGGTGCTGAGCTATTATTTCCTTGCCTTTGATCTGGGCACGCTGGTGCTGGCCTTCCTTGCCACATCGCTGTATTTCGGCCTGATGGCAGTTTACGGCACCACCACCCACAAGGATCTGTCCGGCTGGGGTCCCAAGCTGATGATGGCGCTGTTTGCGCTGCTTATCACCGGTTTCGTCGGTGTGCTGTTCGGCATGGGCTTTATGAGCACGGTGCTGTATTCCGGCATCGGTCTGGTGGTGTTCATGCTGCTGACCGCCTACGACACCCAGAAGCTGAGCCAGATGTACTCCTACTACGCAGGGGACAGCGAGCTGGCGGAAAAGGCTTCCATCTACGGTGCACTGACGCTGTATCTGGACTTCATCAACATCTTCTTGTATGTGGTGCGTCTGCTGGGTCTGAACAGCCGCCGCCGCGACTAAGCGCAGAAAGAACTTTATGATCTGTAAATCAGCCAAGCCCGTGGGCTTGGCTGATTTATTTTTCGCTGTCTTTTTTATCCCTTTGTATAAACTGCCCGCCGCTGTCCCACACTAAACCCAGAAAAAGACCCCGTACACAAAACGGACAGATGGGAGTAACAAGCATGGAGCAGATCAAAAAATTTCTGCACGGCAAGGGCTTTGCTCTGCTGCTGACAGCAAGCCTGCTGGCTGCGGCTGCGGCGGGGGTGTGGGCGGTGCGCGCCCTGCGGGCAGAACTGCAAAAAAGTCTGGATGGGCTGAACGCCCCCGGCACCACCCAACAGACCACCCCGGAAACAGAACCGGACTGGGACGCACAGGAGGACACCACATGGCAGCAGCCCGTGACCGATGTTGCAAACAGCAAGGCAGATGTGCCGCAGCAGACGCCCTCTGGGGCGTCCTCTGGTGCGCAGTCTGGCTCTGGTTCGCTGCGCGAACCTTCGGCACTGCAAGGCGCATCCTCGCCTGCCAGCAGTTCGGCGCAGCCTGCCGCCGCGCCCTCTATGCCGGGGCGCGTGCTCAACGCCTTCAGCGGCGATGAGCTGGTGTATAACAAGACCCTTGGGGACTGGCGCACCCACAACGGTGTGGACTATGCCTGCACGCAGGGCGCTGCGGTAGCGGCACCCGTGGCGGGCAAGGTGGTCTCTGCCGGGGCAGAGGGCAACTGGGGCACCGTGGTGGTGCTGGAGGATGCCGCTGGCCGCAGTTGGCGGCTGTGCGGCGTGGCTGACCCGGACGTTAAGGCCGGCGACACCGTGACCGCCGGGCAGAAGCTTGGTGCGGTGGGCACGGTCGGCTGCGAGTGCGCTGAGGAGAGCCACATCCATGTGGAGGTAAAGCAGGGCGAAGCTTACCTCGACCCGGCAAAGCTGCCGGAGTAAGCATACCATAAAAGGGGCTGCAACAGCGGCTCCTTTTTTGCTGCGTCAGGCGGTACGGCGCGTTTGCAGCAGCCAGAGAACCAGCGCCGAAAGCACCCCGGCTGCCAGCAGTACATCTGCCGGGTGCGCAGCCCAGTGCTGGAAGGCACTGCCATAGACTGCCTGTCCGATGGGCTGGGTCAGGCAGGCCAGCACGGAGATGCAGGCGGTCGTCTTGCCCAGCTGTGCCTGCGGTACTAGCATTTGCAGCTGCGCAAAGAACCACACGTTGAACAGTGCCGCCACGGTCATAAACACGGCACCCAGCACCAGAATGCTGCCGAACTGGAGTGTGGGCACCCGGAGGGCAAGACCCAGCGCGGCACACACGCCGCTGAGCGCCAGCAAAAGACCTGTGCCGCTGCGGATGGGATGCCGGACAAAGACGGTTCCCGCCAGCACGCCGCCTAAAATGCCGCCCGCGCTCAGCACCGCCTGCACAAGACCAAGGGAGGCATCACTTTTCTGCAAAGTCTGCACCACCAGCACCGGAACACCCACGGTGAGGGCAGGGACTTCCAGCAGGTTTACAGCCGCCATGGCAGCAGCTAACCGCAGCACCGCAGCCTGCCCGGTGAGAAACCGCGCACTTTCCCGCAGGTCGGTCCACAGAGAACGGACGGAGAGCTTTGTGTCCCGGAGGACATCCTGTGGGATGCGCAGGCAGAGCTCCATCCCGGCGGAAAGTGCAAAGCAGCTGCCGCAGAGCGCCAGCAGACCCCGGATGCCGAGGTGCTCCAGCAGAACAGCACCCAGCAAGGGGCCGAGAAGTTCGTCCACGGTATCCACCAGTTGGATGACCGCGTTGCCGCGCAGCAGCTGGGTGCCGTTCAGCAGCAGGGGCAGACAGGCGCGTACTACAGGCTGGTAAAGCCCCTGAATGGCGTACAGACTGCCCAGCACGGTCAGGATCAGCGGAAGCAGGGGCAGATGCGGCAACCCGGCAGCGGCTGCCGCCGAAATACCGGCGGTTACCAGATCCAGCAGCGCCATCAGGCGGGCTTTACGGCAGCGGTCTGCCAGCGCGCCGCCGGTCAGCATTCCGGCCAGAGCAGGCAGCATAGCCAGCGCGGTGATGCCGCCGTACAGCGCAGCGGAACCGGTCTGCCGCAGCAGATACAGCGGCAGCGCAAACCGCAGGGCGGCATTGCCGAACAGGGAGATGATCTGCCCGAGGACGATGAGGAAAAAAGTGTTCATGGGAACCTCCTGTTTTTTTGTTTACAAACCGTTGGTCTGTATCTGCGTATAAAAAAGGGCGGAGCGTTCCGCCCGGAAAATTCAGTCTTTGACCGGTGTGCACAGCTGCACCAGCTGTGCAGCCTGTGCATCAGTCAAAAGATCCAGCCCAAGCGCATGGGTCATTTGCTGAAACACGAGATTCCGCGCCCGCTGCTGAGCCGGCGTGGTGGGGCGCGTCTGGGGGGAAAGCCAGATGTCTGCCAGCACGAACAGCGCTTCCGCCAGCGCATTGGCATCGGCGGTGTGGATGGAGCCGTCCGCCATGCCCTGCCGGATCATGGGTGCAATACATTCCGGGGCCAGATGCGCTTCAATGTTGTCTAGTTCCATGGCAAGGAACTGCGGGTTGCTGCACAGGTGCGGCAAGGTCTGCGCGATCTGCTGCTGCCGCTGCCCGGCAAAGGATGCTGCAAACACCGCCTGCAGCTTTTGCAGCCCGGTCAGGGACGGGTCGTCCCGGATATGGCGCAGCGGCTCCCACATCTGGTCGCCCAAACGGTCACCGACGCGCTGCGCGATCTCCTCCTTGGAGCGGAAGTGATGGTACACCGCCCCTTTGGAAAGCTTTGTGGCATCAATGATGTCCTGCAGGGTGGTATTCTGGTAGCCCTTCTGGGTGAAGAGCAGGGCAGCGGCGTCTAAGATCTTTTCCACGGTCTGTTCCGGGTATTTGTTGCGCGGCATGGCAGATGCTCCTTTTTTACAAACTAACGGTCTGTAAAAAGAATACTGCAGCCCGGCGGCTTTGTCAAGAGGGCATGGAACCGAAAATCCATTCATTTCCTGCGGCGCTGCATTGCTTTTGCGCGGGGTTTCTGGTATGATACAATAGAATTAACAGGCGATTTTGGGAGGATGACAGATGGCAAGGGTTTTGATCGTGGGAGCCGGGGCAGCCGGACTGATGGCGGCGGGTGCCGCCGTGCGGCAGGGACATCAGGTGACGGTGCTGGAGCATACCGAGAAGCCCGGGCAGAAGATCCTTGTCACCGGCAAGGGGCGCTGCAACGTGACCAACGACTGCCCGGCAGAGGAGTTTTTGCGCCATGTGCGCACGAACCCGCGCTTTTTGTACTCCTCGCTGGGCGCGTTCCCCCCGGCAAAGGCCATGGAGCTGTTCGAAGCTTTGGGCGTGGAGCTGAAGGTGGAGCGCGGCCGCCGGGTGTTCCCGGTATCGGATAAGGCCGAGGAAATCCGGCAGGCGCTGCTGCGCTATGCGCAGGACGCCGACATCGTCTACGACGGTGCAAAAAAGCTGCTGCTGGAGGACATCGTGCCGGAGGCAGAGCCCGCCCTGGCGGCAGCGGAAAACCCGCGCCACCCCAAAAAGAAAAAGGCAGGCCCGGCGCTGCGCTGCGTGGGCGTGCGGGGCACTTCCGGCAGGGAGTACCGGGCGGACGCGGTGTTAGTGGCCACCGGCGGTGTGAGCTACCCCACCACCGGCTCTACCGGCGACGGCTACAAGCTGGCGCAGCAGGCGGGGCACACCCTTGTGGAGCCGGTGCCCAGTCTGGTCAGCCTTGTCAGCCGGGACCCGGACTGCAAAAAGATGATGGGTCTGGCGCTGAAAAACGTCACCCTGACCCTGCTGGAGGACGGCAAGGCCATCTTTGACGAGCAGGGCGAGATGCTGTTTACCCACTTTGGCATCAGCGGGCCGCTGACCCTGAGCGCGTCCAGCCATCTGGGGGACATGAAAAAGCACAGGTACATCGCGGAGATCGACATGAAGCCCGCCCTGAGCGAGGAGCAGCTGTACGACCGCATCACCCGGGACTTTGCCCTGCTGGCAAACCACGCGGCGCAGGGGGCGCTGGTCAAGCTGCTGCCCTCCAGTATGCAGCCGGTGATGGTGGCGCGCTGGGGCATCGACCCCGCCACCAAGGCAAACCAGATCACCCGGGAGCAGAAGCGGGAACTGGTGCAGCTGGTCAAGCACTGGCAGGTGTCCATTGACGCCCGGGGCGACCTTGCCCACGCAGTCATCACCAGCGGCGGCGTATCGGTGCGGGAGGTAGACCCCAAGACCATGCAGAGCAAAAAGGCACTGGGGCTGTACTTTGCGGGCGAGGTGCTGGACGTGGACGCCTACACCGGCGGCTACAATCTGCAGATTGCTTTCTGCACCGCGCAGAGCTTTGCCAATAATCTGTAAAAAACAGCACCGTCCATTCTGCTGTGTACTATATATATATAAATAAGGAGAACATATCATGGTATCTGTTGCGATCGATGGGCCTGCGGGTGCAGGCAAATCCACTCTGGCACGCCGTCTGGCGGCAGAGCTGGGCTATATCTATGTGGACACCGGTGCAATGTACCGCGCCATCGGCCTATACGCCCTGCGCGCGGGCAAGGACCCTAAGGACAACGCGGCGGTGGATGCCCTGCTGCCGGAAATCGAGCTGCGGCTGGCCTCCATTGCGGGCGAGCAGCACATCTACTTGAAGGACGAGGACGTGAGCACCGCCATCCGCACCGAACAGGCGGGTATGGCAGCCTCTGCCGTAGGTGCAAACCCCGCTGTGCGGGCATTTCTGCTGGACTTGCAGCGCAGCATGGCCAAAAAGCAGGATGTGCTGATGGATGGCCGGGACATCGGCACGGTGGTGCTGCCGGACGCTACGGTGAAGATCTTCCTGACCGCCAGCCCGGAGGCACGCGCCACCCGCCGCTGGAAGGAGTATCAGGCCAAGGGCATCGACACTCCCTACGAGGAAGTGCTGGCAGACGTGAAGCAGCGGGACTATCAGGACACCCACCGCGCCGCCGCCCCGCTGAAGCAGGCGGAGGACGCCGTGCTGCTGGATACCTCGGAACTGGACTTTGAGCAGAGCCTTGACGCCATGAAGCAGATCATTGCCAAGAAGATCGGCTGATAAAACAAACAGGACAGGAACAGAAAATGGTACTATATTATATTCTGGTGCCCCTTGCGTGGCTTGTGTGGCACATCGGCTTCCGCATCCGGGTGGAGGGGCGCGAAAACCTGAAAAAAGTGCAGACGAAGGGCTATATCCTTGCGCCCACCCATGTATCTGCTATCGACCCGGTGTTCATCGTTGTCACCCGCTGGGGCAGGCGGATGGTGGTGTTCGCCAAAAAGGAACTGTTCGAGATCAACGCCTTTCTGACATGGTTCTTCCGCTGCTGCGGCGGCGTGTGCGTCCGCGGCACCAAGGACGAGATGGCGGTCATCACACAGACGGTGGAGGCCTGCAAGCAGGGCAGAACACTGCTCATCTTCCCGGAGGGCACCCGCGAAAAGGAGGGCAAACTGCTGCCCCCCAAGAGCGGTCTTTTTGTCATTGCCGCCGAAGCCGGGGTGGACGTTGTGCCCTGCCGCATCTTCTACGACACCCCGGACGGAAAAATGCACCTGTTCTGCAGGGTGCGGGTGATCTACGGCGAGCCGATGCCCGCAGCACAGTTTGCCATGGAAAGCCGCCGGGACACCAAAAAACTCCGTGCCAACAAGCAGGCATTGCTGGAAGCATGGGAAAAGATGGGAGCGTAAAAAATGGAGATCCGTTTGGCTAAAACGGCGGGATTCTGCTTCGGCGTGAACCGTGCCGTGGAACTGACTTATAAGCTGCTGGACGAGGGGCACAGGGTAGCAACGCTGGGCCCGCTGATCCACAACCCACAGGCGGTGGAGGATATGCGGCGCAAGGGTGCACAGGTGGTAAACACCGTGCAGGATGTGCCTGCCGGGTGCGAGGTGGTCATCCGCAGCCATGGGGTGCCCCGCAGCATCTACGACGAGCTGGAGTCGCGCGGCATCCCTTACCACGACGCCACCTGTCCCTTTGTGCAGAAGATCCAGCGCATTGCCGCACAGGCCGAAAAAGAGGGCGCAGTGCTGCTGGTGGCGGGTGATAAGACCCACCCGGAGGTGCAGGGCATCGTGGGACACACCCGGGGCGAGGTGTTCGTTTTTGCCGATTTAGCCGAATTGGAGGCGTGGAACGGCCCTTCTGACCCCCAAAAACCCCTTTTTGCAGTTGCACAGACCACATTTCAGGTAACAAAATGGAAAGAAAGTTCGGAGTTTCTCAAAAAAGCCTATACAAACGCCCGAATTTTTGATACAATATGTAATGCGACGTGGGCGAGGCAACAGGAAGCGGAAGACCTCAGCCAAAAATGCGACATTGTTGTTGTCATTGGCGGTCATCATTCTTCCAATACCCAAAAGCTGGTACAGGTCGCCGCAAAACACACGCGTGCCGTAACGGTCGAGACAGCGAGCGAACTTCGGCCGGAATGGTTTGCAGATGTTAAAGTGGCGGGCGTGACAGCCGGGGCTTCAACGCCATCGTCTATTATTGAGGAGGTACTTAACAGTATGAGCGCAGAAATCAATGACAGCATGAGCTTTGAGGAGATGCTGAACGCATCCGAAGAAAAGCGGGTTCATGCAGGCAGTATTGTGAAAGGAATCGTGACCAGCATCTCTGCCAACGAGATCCAGGTGGATATCGGTGCGAAGCAGACCGGCTTTGTCAAGCTGAGCGAGCTGACCGATGATTCCTCCGCCAAGGTCGAAGACCTGGTGAAGGTTGGCGATGAGCTGGACCTCATCGTCGAGAAGGTTATGGATCAGGATGGCGTCATCCAGCTCTCCCGCAAGAAGCTCGCATCTCGCAAGGGCATGGAAGAGATCGCCAAGGCAGCAGAATCCGGTGAAGTCGTCGAGGGCGATGTTACCGAGTTCAATAAGGGCGGCGTTGTCGTCAACGTCAAGGGCGTCAAGGTGTTCGTTCCCCGTTCTCAGGCCACTATGCGCCGCGACGAGGACTACACTGCTCTGGTCGGCCAGCACGTTCAGCTGGTCGTCACCGAGTGCTCTGGCCGCAAGATCGTGGGCAGCATCAACAAGGTGACCGCTGAGCAGAACAAGGCAAAGCGCGAGGAGTTCTGGGCAAACGTTGAGGTGGGCAAGACCTACACCGGCGTTGTCAAGAGCCTGACCTCTTATGGTGCATTCGTTGACATCGGTGGTGTTGACGGCCTGTGCCACATCAGCGAGCTGAGCTGGAACCGCATCAAGCACCCCTCCGAGGTCGTCTCCGTTGGTGACACCATCGAAGTGTATGTCAAGGACATCGACACCGAGAACCACAAGGTCTCTCTGGGCTACAAGAAGTCCGAGGACAACCCCTGGGAGCAGCTGAAGAACAACTACCCCATCGGCAGCACCTTCCACGCTCCGGTCGTTTCTCTGACCAAGTTTGGTGCATTCGTCCGCATCCTGCCGGGTGTTGACGGTCTGGTCCACATCAGCGAGATCAGCAATGACCGCGTTGAGAAGGTCTCCGACGCACTGAAGGTCGGCGATATGGTCGATGTGAAGCTGCTGGATGTTGACTTCGACAAGAAGCGCATCAGCCTGTCCATGAAGGCTCTGCTGAACGACGACGCTGAGTAATCAGCTCTTCGTGCAAAAGCATAGCTTCTGACACAATGCGATCTGCAGCCCCGTTGCCGGGAAAACGGCGGCGGGGCTGTTTTTGTTAACAAAGCCATGATGAAATTTTTCAAAAAGCACTGGGAAGTGCTCAGTTACCTGATCTTTGGCGTGCTGACCACCTTGCTGAACATCCTGCTGTACGCGCTGTTTAGCCGGCTGTTCGGCTATACTGCCGCCAACAGCTGGGGCAATGTGCTGGATAACGCCTTATGCATCCTGTTTGCCTACTGCACCAACCGCGCGTTCGTGTTCCGCAGCAAGACCACCGGCAAAGCCATGGCCAAGGAGTTCGGCACCTTTGTCACCTGCCGTCTGGGCACCATGGTGCTGGATGCCGCTATCATGATCGTGGGGGGCAACCTTTTTGCCGCACAGGGGGCGGCGCTGGTGGACACCGCCATGCAGGGTCTGCTGGGCGCCGTGGCGGGCTGGCTGGGTCCGGATACTACCCTCTACATGGCAAACAGCTTTGCCGGGAGCCATGCCGCCGTGGCAGATGGCTCCGCTGCCATTGCCGTCATCGGCGGGGCGGACGGCCCCACAGCCATCTTTGTCACCAGCGCCTACGATGCTCAGGCAATGTGGGGCCTTGCCGTGAAGGTCTTTTCCAATGTACTGGTGATCTTGCTGAACTATGTGTTCAGCAAGCTCATTATCTTTAAAAAGAAACAATAATTTTCAGGAGGTACGGTATTATGAAACGTGGTCTGAAAGGGTTCGCATTCCTGGTTTCCGGTCTGGTGCTGGGCATCATTGGTGCAACGGCATCGGTGACTGCGATCGCACTGAGCGCTGTGGGCATGGCAAAGGTGCGCCGTGCCAGCAAGTAAAACAACGGAGGAACGAGAATGAACCGCGAAGAGATCCTGTCCCATGTCGATCATACCCTGCTGAAGCCGGAGGCTACCTGGCCCCAGATCCAGCAGCTGTGTGACGAAGCCATTGCAAACCACACCGCATCTGTCTGCATCAACACCTGCTACGTCAAGCAGGCTGTGGAGTATATGGCAGGCCGCATCCCCGTGTGCTGTGTGGTGGGCTTCCCTCTGGGTGCCATGGATACCGCCAGCAAAGCCTTTGAAGCCAAGACTGCCATCGAGAACGGTGCAGCCGAGGTGGATATGGTCATCAACATCGGCCGCCTGAAGAACAAGGAGTACGATGCTGTCCGCGAGGACATCCGTGCCGTGAAGCAGGCTGTGGGCGATAAGATTTTGAAGGTCATCATTGAGACCTGCCTGCTGACCGAGGAAGAGAAGGAAAAGATGTGCGACATCGTCTGCGAGGCCGGTGCCGACTACATCAAGACCAGCACCGGCTTTTCCACCGCAGGCGCCAACTTCCACGATGTGGAGCTGATGGTCAAGGGCGTGCGTGGCCGCTGCAAGGTCAAGGCTGCCGGCGGCATTTCCACCGTGGAGGATATGGAGACTTTCCTTGCACTGGGCGCTGACCGTCTGGGCACCTCCCGCGCTGTCAAGATTTTGAACGGCGAGCAGGCAAAGGGCTATTAAGTTTTCTGCCAAAAAATGTATTTCGGCAAAGCTCCGGGCTTGGCTGGACTGCAAAGGATGATTTCTCAAGGGCTGCTGCACAAATTGCCGTGCAGCGGCCTTTTTGCGTCCAAGCCTTGCAAGCAGGGGGCGGCAGGGTGTATAATACAATTAGGTATTGTATAAAACAGGGGGCTGCCCGCTTTATGGGGTAAGGCGGGCAGAGGAGGAAACGCAATGAATATACCCGAGATCCTTGTGGCCAATGGCACAGGGGCGGTGCTGGTAGGCTTTCTGCTTTTGCTGCGGGTGCGCGGCGAGAGCAAAAACAGCGTGGGAACAGCGCTGTTCTGCCGGATTCTGGTGGTGACGCTGCTGGCACAGGCAACAGAAACGATCAGCTTTCTGTTGGACGGCGTGCCCGGCGCGGCAAGCCGGTTCTGGCTGTACCTGACCAACACCGTCTGCACCGGCGCTACCGTGTGTGTGGGCTATGCGTGGTGTTTGTATGTGGACTTCCGGGTCTACCGCAGCATTGGACGCCTGCGCAGAAGACACTTTCTGCTGGGCGCGCCGCTGCTGGCGCTTTTAGTGCTGCTGGTGGCAAACCTTTTTGGCACGGGGTGGATCTTTACCATCTCGGCGGACAACCTTTACCATCGGGGTCCGCTGAATATCTTGCTGTATCTGCTGCTGTTCAGCTATTACGCCGAGAGCGTGTGGCAGGTGCATAAGGCCAAGCGCGATGGCGTTACGGTGGAGTTTTTCCCGGTGTACTACTTCGTGGTCACCTGTGCGGTGGGCACGCTGCTGCAGGGCGCGTTCTACGGTATGGCCTTTGGCTGGCTGTCAGTAGCCATCGCTTTTGTGCTTGTGGACAGTCAGACCCGCAGCCTGCGCGGCTATACCGATGAACTGTCCGGCCTGTTTGGGCGCAAGTACATGAACTACTGTCTGGACCGCATCCACGCCACGCAGGAGAAGGGCGTTTACGGCATCATGATGGACGTGAACTGCTTCAAGGAGATCAATGATACCTACGGTCACGCCGAGGGCGACCGTGCCATTCAGGAGATCGGGCACATCCTGTCCGGGGCGCTGGCAGCAAACTCGGTAGCCATCCGCATGAGCGGCGATGAGTTCATGGTGCTGATCCGTCATGGCTCGGAGGAGCTTCTGGATAAGACCTGCGCCGCCATCGAGCGGCGGGTGCAGCACTATAACGAAACCGCTCCGGCGGGCAGCTTTCAGCTGTCCTTCTCTACCGGCGTGGCAAAGTACGAGGGCGGCAGCGTGGAAAAGTTTCTGGTGGAGCTGGATCAGCGGATGTATGCGGAAAAGCGTGCCTTCCACGCCGCCCGGGATAGCCATGCAGCACCGGAGCAGGGAAATGCTCCATCAATTTAAAAGGAATGTCTAAAATAAGTGAGACTTATCTTGACAATCTGACGCTGCAATGATAGAATATGGAGCGTACCAATTGAATACCGACTTATCAAGAGCGGCTGAGGGGACAGGCCCTGTGAAGCCCGACAACCTGCGCGAGAGCGTAAGGTGCCAAATCCTGCGGGAAACCGGAAGATAAGAGTGCAACGCTCAGAGCTTTCGGCTCTGAGCGCTTTTATTTTTCAGAACAAACTTGATGGAATGGTAAATACAAGCAACTGCAACATTTAGGAGGCAAAAAATGGCTAGACACCTGTTTACTTCGGAGTCCGTTACCGAGGGACATCCTGACAAGATCTGCGACCAGATCTCTGATGCGATCCTTGACGAGATCCTGACCCACGACCCTGATGCCCGCGTGGCCTGCGAGACCTGCGCATCCACCGGCCTTGTGCACATCATGGGCGAGATCACCACCAGCTGCTATGTGGACTTCCAGAAGGTCGTCCGCGAGGTGGTGGCAGATATCGGCTACACCCGCGCAAAGTTCGGCTTTGACGCCGACACCTGCGCCGTCATCTCCAACATTGACGGCCAGAGCCCCGATATTGCACTGGGCACCAACGATCAGGTGGGCGGTGCAGGCGATCAGGGCATGATGTTCGGTTATGCCTGCGACGAGACCCCCGAGCTGATGCCTATGCCCATCAGCCTTGCCCACAAGCTGGCAAAGCGCCTGACTGAGGTGCGCAAGAGCGGCGAGATGGACTACCTGCGCCCGGACGGCAAGAGCCAGGTGACCGTGGAGTACGACGAGAACAACAAGCCCGTGCGCGTGGATGCCGTGGTCATCTCCAGCCAGCACAGCGAGAGCGTGAGCATGGAGCAGCTGCGCGCAGACGTGATGGAAAAGGTCATCAAGGCCACCATCCCCGCCGAGCTGCTGGACGAGAACACCAAGTACTACATCAACCCCACCGGCCGCTTTGTTGTGGGCGGCCCGCAGGGCGATACCGGCCTGACCGGCCGTAAGATCATCGTGGACACCTACGGCGGCTATGCACGCCACGGCGGCGGCGCTTTCTCCGGCAAGGACCCCAGCAAGGTGGACCGCAGCGCAGCCTACGCTACCCGCTGGGTGGCAAAGAACATCGTGGCTGCGGGTCTGGCAAAGCAGTGCGAGGTGCAGGTGGCCTACGCCATCGGCGTGGCAAAGCCTGTGTCCATCATGGTGGATACCTTTGGCACCGGCACTGTGGCAGACGAGAAGATCGAGCAGGCTGTGGAGAAGGTGTTTGACCTGACCCCCGCCGCCATCATCCGTGACCTCGACCTGCGCAAGCCCATCTACCGCCAGCTGGCCGCCTACGGCCACATGGGCCGCGAGGATCTGGGCGTGAAGTGGGAGAACACCGACCGCGTGGATGCCCTGAAGGCTGCCGTGGCTGCCCTGTAAAAAGCGTTTTTCCATAGAAGGTACGTGAAGAAAAAAGCCGCTGCACCTGACCGTGCGGCGGCTTTTTTGCGGGTGCGGCAGCGCTTCCCCAAAACGGTACTGTAAAATACATAACTCCGGTTCTTGCCCGGCGGCGCTGGCTGTGTTACACTAAGGTCATATCAAACTGCAAGAATATGCCCACAAGGAGGGAACCGGACTTTGAAACATCTGCATTCTTTTGCCCGCCGCGCGGCGGCTTTTCTGCTGGCGGCGGTGCTGTGCGTCTGCATCCCGGCGGCAGCGGCTTCGGCTGCCACCACTATCGGCGGGGCCGATACCACCCTGATCCCCGCAGAGGACGAAAACTGTCTCAGCTGGCTGTTTGGCTCCAAGGATAAGATCACCATGCCCTACCTGAACATCAAGGGGCAGGGGCTCAAGCGCAATGTCACACTGGATCTTGAGGATTGTCTGGTGGGCATCACCTACACCGAGCTTGGCTCCATTGGCAGTTATGTCAGCGCCAGCGCTGCGCAGCAGGCGTGGAAGGCGCAGGCGGTGGCTATCCACTCCTATCTGGAATACCACAAGCAGTACGGCTCGTCCGCCAATGCGCTGATCTACACCCCGGTCAGCCAGATCCCATCCTCCACCCGCAGCGCCATCCGCAAGGCGGTGCAGGCGGTCAGGGATGAGGTGCTGGTGTACAACGGCAGCGTGTGCGACGCGGTATGGTCGGCCAGTGCGGGCTACAACACCCAGACCGGCGTGTACGGCACCTGCGCCAGTCTGGACGCATGGGGCACGGACGTGCCCTACCTGCAAAGCGTGGAAAGCCCCTACGAGGAGCAGTACCACAACCTGCTGCGCCGGGTGATCGGCAAGGACTACACCTATATAGAATACAACGACAGCCGCACCGGCGAGCCCTACCAGAGCGCCGACACCACCCACAAGGATCTGGGCGGCTTTGTACAGTACAACACGCTGGTGTCCAACGGACGCAGCTACCGGTACATCAACCAGTTCGTTTCCTCCCGCTACTGCTTCGATTTCGGCACCGATGCCGGCGGCACCCCCTGCATGACCTATTACGGCTATGGTCACGGCGTGGGCATGAGCCAGTGCGGCGCAGTGGGCTACGCCGCCGAGGAAGGCATGAACTACAAGCAGATCTTACAGCACTACTACACCGGGGCGCAGATCCGTACCCGCACTACCCGCAGCTGCGGGCTGTTCGGCTGGCTTACGGGGTTGTTCCGCTGAGCGGCTATTTGACTGAAATTTTGGAAAAACCTTCTCAAACGCCGTAGGATTTGGTATACTATATCCGTTTGTGAAAAATGAACGGGAAACATAACTGCGCAGAAAAACGCACGGATTGGAGTATCAGCATGGAGTTGGATCAGGAAAAGCAGAATCAGGAGGCCGCCGAGCGCTGCCGTGCACTGGCACAGCGCATCGTGCGGGAACTGGCACCCCGCAGTGTGCAGGTGCTGGAGAACAGCGGCCTGCTGGAAGAGGCTTTTGACAAAATGAATACCACGGTGGTGCAAAGCAGCCCGGAGCTGCTGGTGGTGGCAGACCCTCAGTGGGTCACCCTGCCCGCCGTGCAGGCCGAAAAGGTGGTGCTGGTGTGCGATGAGTACACCGGTATGGCAGACTGCGCAAAGCAGCTTGCCGCACAGGGCTTTTGCCGGGAGTTTGCATGGAAGGACAGCGGCAAGGAGCAGCTGTCGGCGCTGTTCTGCCGCACGGCTGCCCCGGAGCTGCCGGAGCTGGAGACGGGCTATGAACAGCAGCTGGACATTTTGCGGGAGCGTACTGTGCAGGCCGAGCGCACCGCCGCCGAACAGGCTGCCCAGCTGGAGCGGCTGCGCAGCGACCTTTCCCTGAGCCGCAGCCACGAGCAGGACTTGGAAAAAACCCTGAACAGTGTGGTCAACTCCACCTTCTGGAGGGCCAGCTGGCCGCTGCGGTATCTGGTAAGCAAGTGCCGCCAGCTGTGGCGCACCTTCCCGCTCTTCGTCTTTTTTGCCACCCTGCGCCGGGTGGGCTTTGCGGGCGTAATGGCACAGGCCAAGGCCAAGCGGGAGTATAAAAAGCTGTTCCCGGGCAAGGCCATGCCCGCCGACCGCTTTGCGGACGTGGAACTGCTGGTAAAGCAGGCCGCAGACCAGCCCGCTGCACCGTGCATCAGCATCGTGGTGCCGCTGTACAACACCCCCCACGATTTTCTGGTGGAGCTGCTGGATTCGGTGCAGAACCAGACCTACCGCAACTGGGAGCTGTGCATGGTGGATGCCGGACAGGACGCGGACGTGGGTGTCCTTGCGCAGGAGCGTGCCCGCACCGACAGCCGCATCCGCTACCGGAAACTGGACAGCAACGAGGGCATTGCGGGCAACACCAATCAGGGCTTTGCCCTTGCCACGGGTGAATATATCGCTCTGCTGGACCATGACGACATCCTGCACCCCTGTGCACTGTGGTATGTGGCGGAAGCCATTGCCAAGCAGGGCGCGGACTTTGTGTACACCGACGAAGTGACCTTTGAAGGGGACATCGACCACCTGACGGTCTACCACTTCAAGCCGGATTATATGCTGGATAACCTGCGCTCCAACAACTATATCTGCCACCTGAGCGTGTTCAGCGCGGCGCTGCTGGCAAAGGTGGGCGGCGACGAGCGGGCAGAGTTCAACGGCAGTCAGGATTACGACCTCTACCTGCGCCTGACCGAGCAGGCAGAGAAGATCGTGCACATCCCGCATCTGCTGTACTACTGGCGTTCCAGCCCCGCAAGCGTGGCCAGCAACATCTCCGCCAAGACCTACTGTCTGGAAGCAGCCATGAAGGCGCTGCGCGCCCACTACGACCGCATGGGCGTGCCGGTGGACGCAGTGACCATGGTGCCCAACACCCCGGGCTTTTATAAGACCGATTACACCATCACAAAGCCCGGGCGGGTCAGCGTGCTGATCCCCAGCTGCGACCATTCGGGCGACCTGCGAGTGTGTGTGGAGTCCATCTACCGCAAGACCACCTACCCGGATTTTGAAGTGATCATCATCGAGAACAACAGCAAGGAGCCTGCCACCTTCCGTTGCTACGAGCAGCTGCAAAAGGAGTACCCGGACACCCTGCATCTGCTCACATGGCAGGGCACCGGCTTCAATTACAGCGCCCTGAACAACTTTGGCGCAAAGGCTGCCACCGGCGAGTATCTGCTGCTGCTCAACAACGACACCGAGGTCATCTCTCCCCGCTGGATGGAGGAGATGGTCATGTACGCCCAGCAGGACCGCGTGGGCTGCGTAGGCGCAAAGCTGCTCTACCCGGACAACACCATCCAGCACGCAGGCATCGGCTTTGGTTTCCGGACGCTGGCAGCGCATATGCACAAGAACTTCCCTGTGGGACACCCCGGCTATATGGGACGGCTTTCCTACGCGCAGGACGTGTACGCGGTGACCGCCGCCTGCCTGATGGTGCGCAAGGATGTGTACGAGCAGGTGGACGGGCTGGACGAGAGCTTTGCCGTGGCCTTCAACGACGTGGACTTCTGCGTCCGTGTGCGGGAGGCAGGCTACACCAATGTGTTCACCCCCTTTGCGCAGCTGTACCACTACGAGAGCAAGAGCCGCGGCTTGGACGAGAGCCCGGTCAAGCGCAAGCGCTTTGTCTCCGAGGTGGAGCGCTTCCAGAAGCGGTGGGCAAAGCAGCTGGCTGCGGGCGACCCCTGCATGAACCCCAACTTTGATCTGATGAAGGAGGACTTCAGCTTTGACATCAAGCCGCTGGAGTGAGCCTTTGACCCAAACTGAAACGAAAGGGGAAACGCAGATGGAGCTTTCGGCCTGCATCGTGGTGTATAACGGCGCACAGGAAGCTATCAAGGCCGCGCAGACCGTGCTGGACTGCACCCGCCGCTACCCGCTTACGCTGTATCTGGTGGATAACGCCAGCCCGGACGGCAGCGGCAAGCGGCTGACCGCTGCCGCAAAGGACGGCACTCTGCGCACCGCCCCCGGGCAGACCGTGCAGGTGCTCTGCCGGCTGGAGAACGGCGGCTTCGGCACCGGGCACAACACGGTGCTCTCGCTGCTGCACAGCCGGGTGCACTTTATCCTGAACCCGGATATCCAGCTGACCGCAGATACCCTGAGCGACCTTGCCGACTGGATGGCGGCGCACCCCGGCGTGGTGATGACCCGCCCGGGGCTGACCTTCCCGGACGGCAGACCCCAGCAGCTGCCGCTGCGCCGGTGCAATGTGCGCGCCATGGTCTACCGTCAGCTGCCCTGTCTGCGCTTTTGGGCAAAGTACAACGACCGCTACCTGATGGCAGACAAGGATCTGACAAAGCCTACCGAGATCGAGTTCTGCACCGGCAGCTTTTCGGCGGTGGACACTGCCGCCTTCAAGGCTGTGGGCGGCTTTGACGAGGGGTACTTTATGTATGTGGAGGACGCTGATCTTACCCAAAAAATGCGCACGCAGGGCAAGGCATATCTGGTGCCCCAGTACACCGCCATCCACGCATGGCACCGCGCGGCGCACCGCAGCCTGAAGCCTTTTCTGTGGCAGCTGCGCAGCCTGCTGCGCTACTTTTCCAAATGGGGTTTTGCGTGGTGAGCGGGGACGAAAAATATTGTTTTTGATCCGCAGAAAGCGGCGTGCCATCGGCACGCCGC
>NZ_JBBMEN010000022.1:0-42398 GCF_040096575.1 Faecalibacterium intestinale | reverse complement strand
CACAGCATCCTGAACTTATTGTAGCATTCCGCTGGAGAGCGGTCTATAAATACTACTATTTTATTATACGAGGTGATAACATGAAAAAAAACAAATGGGTGCTGCTTCTTATCGCTTTTGTTGCATTTTTGGTATTGGTTTATTTTATTGGTGCTTGCCTTAATGCAACGGCAGAGGCATTGACAATTATTTCTCTCTGCATCGGCATACTGGTCATTTATTTAGTCGTAAAAGCAATCAAATCAAAATAAGGAAAGGAAAATGTGATCATTAGTACAAGAAAATTTATCAAAAAACTTACGGCGAGTCTGCTTTTTATTGCGGTTGTAATGTCGTTTGGCGTTCAGTCTGCCTTCGCTGAATCGAATTCACCGAAAGCTACCGTTAAGAACAACGTTGTTACTTTTAGCAATCTCGATCAACTGAAGGCAAACGAGAAGCTCACAATTGCGGTAGTTGACAGTAATGGTGATCCAGCAACTATTACTATCGAGTCAGTGGACAATTCAATTTCTCGTGCAGCGAAATCGTCGAATTCTTGGAAGGTTTCGTATAAGGGAGTGGTGATTCATGCATATTTTTATATGACAGTGACGAATAACAAAGTCACAAATGCATGGGACTATTCGATTACAACTTTGGGTTCCACATATAGTGATGCAAGTTTGACGTATAACTCCAGTTCGGCAAAACTCACCTTTACCAGTAACGCTTATAATGGTATTGCTTCTCATACTTGCTGGCTGAAGGGAACTCCTCGCGGAACAAACAATGAAGTCGATGTAACGTATTCTATGTAATGTGGAGGACAATATGAAACAGAATTCACAAAAACTGATTTTTTTCCTGAGTAAAATTACATGTGCTTTTGCAATGGCGATTGCAGTCTTAAGTGTGAATAGCACCTGCTGCTTTACAGCGTATCAGCCGGATGTCCCTGAATCGCTTGATCGCAACTAAACTCATATGATAGACATTACCCATTGCTATCATGATATTTTGTATTCGTATGATTCCGGTGGACACCTTATGGATACTACAAAATCGTACCATCAAGCTGTGGGAGGCTAAGAATGAAAAAAGGCAAAAGCAACTTTTTTCTTATTGCTCCTTTTGCTCTTTGGGGCTGCATTTCAGTATGGACTAGTAATCTTGTCCGATTGACAGATAAAAGCGCAGTACCTTATGCTTGGGCTTCTTTGTTTTTCTCATATGGAATCGTAGCAGTGCATTATATCCAAGTGGCAGTATCCTCCAAAGGCTGTAACAATGCCGAAAACGAAAAAATTGCATGGGTTCAGCTTGGGCTTTCAACTTTGTTCTTGATAGTAGCTGTTGTTCTAGCTATTCAATGAAGGAAAGCAAAGTAATCACCCAAAGCAGTGTAAGGTAACATGGAGAGTTCTTTATACAAAGGCCAATGGATTGGGCTTTTATATGAGTGGAACTACCGTCGGTATTGGCCCGGATTTAATAAAAAATGTTTCAGGAACGGATTACTACACGAGCTATTCCGATAACATCGAACGAAGCTGCCCATTTTCAACGACAGCACTAGTTCCAGAACAAAGTATATATAATACAACCTATACATATGACTTCTATGATGTTGGAACTTATCTTGATTGCAGCGTTGGGTGTTATTTTGGAGTGGTTGGCTCAAGCAAACCAATCTATTGGAGTGCAACTACACAAGTTACCATCCCGAAATTATGATTTTGACCAGCTATGGATGAAATTGTTTTTGAACCCAGTGATGTCAATATGTTAGCAGCTTTAGGCATCGTCGAAAGTGTAAAGTTGTTTCCGTTTATGTTATCAATGGGAGAACTTCAATATGCTTGCGATTCAGAATATCGTTGCAAACAATTCGTGAATTGCCTTTCAGAATATTATCCTGACAGCCAAATTGAAGCTAGACAACTGTGGTCGAAATATCATGGTACAGCGAATGCGGTTCAATGTGATATGATAAATCATAAGCCACTGCGTGTTTGGGTCAGGAGTTCTGCCGATTGTTGGTGCGGCATTTATTATATTTGTTACTATGCAGCAAAGTATGGTACAAATAGAATTTTGCTTGCATCCAGAGAAGGTCTGAAAGAATTTATGGAAGGGAAAACCGATAAGATCTCACAAAAGTATTTGACGGAAGAAACTATTACTGAGTATGCCAAAAGATGGGGAAAGCTATTAAACGAAAACACCTCCATGCGTATTTGGCATGCGAACGATGTTAAAAGCGTTAACATAGATTATTTCGACCAGAGAATTATTAGTTTAGTATCGAGAATTCCTATTTCGGTTGGTGAACTTACCGCAGACGTATTAAAAGCGATTTCTGCTCCGGTAAGTGACTGGTATGTCATGAAACGCATAGAAGCACTTTTGAAAAAGGGTGTTCTTCAAGTCGTTATTCCAAACAAAATCTTTTATAATACCATCGTCCAGCTAAACGAAGAATAAAGGAATCCGAGCAAGTCGGCCCAACAGTCACCTCATTTCAACGAGAGGGGTGGCTGTTGGGTCAATTGTTCAAAAAGAAAAACTGAAGATAATAAAAAGTCTTGATTTCTCCATCAAAACATGGTATATACATTATACGAAACAGTGCTTTGAAAGAACGCTCCACCGTTCAATGATGTAGAATGAGAGGTGTCCGTCATGACCGCTGTAATCTACGCCCGCTATTCCAGTGATAACCAGCGCGAAGAATCCATCGAAGGCCAGATTCGTGAATGCACGGCCTATGCCGAAAAGAATGACATCACTATCGTCAAGCACTACATTGACCGCGCCATCTCTGCCAAGACGGATAATCGCCCTCAATTCCAACAGATGATAAAGGACAGCGACAAGAAGCTGTTTGATATTGTTCTGGTCTGGAAACTTGACCGCTTTGCCCGGAATCGCTACGACAGTGCCCGGTATAAGACCCAGCTGAAGAAGAACGGTGTCAAGCTCATGTCGGCTACGGAGATCATCTCCGAGGGGCCAGAGGGTATCATTCTGGAATCGGTTCTGGAGGGCTATGCAGAATACTACTCTGCCGACCTTGCCGAAAAGGTTGTCCGTGGACAGACAGAGAACATCCTGAAAGGCCGCTGCAACGGTGGTCGTGGAACGTTTGGATATACGCTGGATTCCGAGCGGAAATTTCACATCGACCCGCTTGCCTCCCCTTTCGTGCTGGAATCGTTCACGAAGTATCGGGATGGCCTCACGATGAAAGAGATTCGGGACTGGCTGAACGAAAATGGCATCAAGAACCCGGTCGGCGGTGCGTTCACCTATAACAGTGTCGAACATATGCTCAAGAATCGGCGGTACATCGGGGAGTTGAAATTCCGGGATGTGGTCGTGCCGGATGCGATCCCGCCCATCGTGCCACTGGAACTGTTCGATGATGTGCAGGAAAAGATTGCCAAAAACAAGAAAGCCCCTGCCCGAAGAAAGGCAGAGGACGATTACCTGCTGACAACCAAGCTGCACTGTGGTTGCTGCGGTGCGCTGATGTTTGGCGAAAGCGGCACAAGCCGGACGGGAGAAGTCCACCGCTACTATAAATGTGCCACGGCCAAAAAGAAGAAGGGCTGCAAGAAGAAAACTGTCCGCAAACAGTGGCTGGAAGATCTGGTGGTGAACCAGACCATGCAGCTTGTCCGGGACGATGCCGCCATGGAATCCATTATCGCCAAGGTCATGGAGCTGCAAGACCGAGAGAACACCAACCTTCCTCTCTATGAGAAACAGCTCCGGGATGCAGAATCGGGTATCCAGAATATGCTCAACGCAATTCAAGCCGGAATCCTCACCAGTTCCACCAAGGAACGGTTGGAACAGCTCGAAGAAACCAAGCGTGAGCTTGAAGCCCGCATTGCGGAAGAAAAGCTGGCAAAGCCAAAAATCAAAGAGGAATTTATCCGTTTCTGGCTGATGCGCTTCCGTAAACTGGACATGAGCCTGAAAGACCAGAGGCAAGCGTTGGTGGATACGTTCATCAATTCGATTTATCTGTACGATGATAAGGTTTTGATAACCTTTAACTATAAAGAAGGTACACAGACCATCACGTTTGAGGAAGCGGCCCAAGCCGCATCAAAGGAAAATGGTTCGGATTTGGATTGCTTTACTGCACCACAAGAGAGACAGCTTTTGATAGCTGTCTTTTTTGTTTTATACGGCAATTTCTCTTTAGCAGCAACAGCGGATAAAAGGACTTGAACAGCAACAACGACTCCTGCTGTGAAAATAGGGTCCAGAAATGCCCGCAGGCGTTCCCGAACCCCGAAATCAAAATAATCTTTCTGCTGCGCATACGCAGAGCGCACTCTAAATCGTCCTGCTTTCAGCTGCGTTCCCCGGTCAGGTCGGTGCGGCGGGTCACCTTATGGATGGTGCCGTCCGGCTCCTGAATGGACGTGCGCTCCAGCTGGCTGCGCAGGCTGGCCTTGATGTCGGCCAAATACTCCTGCCGCAGTGCCTGCTGTTCAGCCTTTTCGGTCTCGGTCAGACCGGTGGTCTTGCTTTTTTTGGCCAGCGCATTGATGCGGGCGATCTTTTCTTCCGTCATAAGGGAACCTCCTGTATTTCATCGTAAAATATGTTATAATGTAGGCAAGACCATTATAGCAAAGGATGATACCAATGGCAACACAACGCAACTATGCCCAGCAGATGGACGCCGTGCTGGCGGGTCTTGGCGATGCCCGCCCGCGCCTTTTGCTCCACGCCTGCTGCGGCCCCTGCTCCAGTGCCGTGCTGGAGCAGCTGTGCCGGTATTTTGAGATCACGGTGCTGTACTACAACCCCAACACATGGCCGGCAGCAGAATACCACCGCCGGGGCGAGGAACTGCAGAAGTTCGTGGCGGCAGCGCACCCGCTTGGCGTGACCGTGGTGGAGGACACTTACGACCCGCAGCAGTTCTACACCGCTGTCGCCGGGCTGGAAAATGAGCCGGAGCGCGGCAGCCGCTGCACCGTCTGCTACCGGCTGCGGATGCGCCGTGCAGCGCAGTACGCCCGGGACAACGGCTTTGACTGGTTCACCACTACCCTGTCCATCAGCCCCCACAAGGACGCTGCGCGCATCAACGCCATCGGGCAGGAACTGGAGACAGAATTCGGGGTCAAGCATTTGCCCTCGGACTTCAAAAAGCACAACGGCTATCTGCGCAGCCTGCAGCTTTCGGAGCAGTACGGTCTGTACCGGCAGGACTACTGCGGCTGCGAGTTCAGCGCAAAGGCAAGAGGTATCGAGGGATAACGCAAAGAAAGCCCATCCGCACGGCAAAGTGTGCGGATGGGCTTTTTGTTTATTCCTCCGGCAGCTTTGCCACCAGAATGGCAAAGACCACCAGCCCCACGCAGGGCACGATGTTGGACACCATACCGGCGGCAAGGCCAGCGCGCTCGGCCACCATGCCGATGATCCACGGCATCAGGATGGCGCCGCTGGAAGCCACCGGCAGCATGATACCCATGCTGGTCACGCTGGTCATGCGGCCCGCACTGGCCACGGCAGTGGGGTTCAGGCCGGACATTGAGATGGCAAAGGCGAACAGCAGCGCGATGGCTGCGCCCTGCGTGTGCGCCATCACCAGCAGCACATAGAACACAGTGCACAGCACGCTCATACCCACCATGGCCTTGCGGGGCTTTTTAAAGGGGAATACAAAGGCGATGAGCAGCCGTCCCACCAGCGTAGCGCCCCACATCACGGTGACGGTGTAGGCAGCCAGCGTGCCCGCAATGATGCCGCTGCCCTTGAAGTAGGTCACCATCCAGCCGTTGACGCTCTGCTCGGCGGCATTCTGGAAGAACAGCAGACCGGTCAGCAGCCAGAAGCGGGCAGACCGCAGAAAGCTCCAGTCGATGGTTTCCTTCTCTGTGCTGCTTTTGCTCTTACCGCCGTGCAGCGGGGTAAAAACGTATACCAGCCAGAGCACAAGACCCATGGCTGCCAGCAGAAACACGGCCAGTTCGGTGCTTACCCGGGCTGCTGCCGCGATAAGGAAGGGGCACAGCAGCGCACCGCAGGCGTAGCAGCTGTGCATCAGATTCATGCCCCGGGTGCGGTCGGCGGAGTTGTCGCTGACCAGAATGGTGCAGGTATTGATCACGCTGCCCTTGGCGATGCCCACCACAAAAAAAGCCACCGCCAGCAGCGCCACTGCGCCGGTCAGCCCCATGACGGCGTAGCCCACCGCGTAGCCGATGGTCAGCAGCAGCACGCTGCGCTTCATGCCCAGCGCACTGGGCAGCATCCCCATCAGCAGACCTGCCAGCAGGTTGCCCACGCTCATCAGGGAGAGCAGCGTACCGGTCATACCGTAGGCAAAGCCGTAGCGCTCCTGCAGCAGACTGACCACCACACCTGCGCTGATAGCGCAGATGCCGCTGAAGAAAAAGGTTGCAAAGCCCGCATTGCGCAGGCGTGTGTTCTGTTGTTCCATGTTGTTCCTCTCTTTGTGGAAATATCCTTTTTCTATTTAACCATATTTTCGCGGCTTTGCAACCGGATTTTCTTACAAAAAGTTGCAAAAAGCCCGCCGGGTTCGGACGATTTAAAATGCCCTCCGCTTGCGCTCTGGGCATAATTTAAGGAAAGAATATTTTATATCTCGACAGAACGGAACGCCTGCGGGCGTTCCGTTCTGCCATTTTCACAAGAAGGGTCGCAGAGACAAAATGCATTTTTCCGTCACAGCCCCTCTCGTGAAAAAAGCGTTTGGAGCGCTCCGCAGAGCGCGACAAACGCGAAATTAAAAATGATTTTTCCGCTGAAGATGCCCAGAGCGCAAGCGGAGGGCATTCCCAATCATTTTCTATACAAAAAGCCCGCCGGGCATTGCTGCACGGCGGGCTTTGGTTTACAGTTTATTCTGCCTTGGTCTCAGGCTTTGCCTCAGCCTTGGCTTCCGGCTTTGCTGCGGGTGCAGCAGCAGGAGCGGCGGGCTTCACCACGGGCTTCGGGGGATTGGGGTCGTCCTTCAGCGGGAACAGGATGATGTGCTTGGGGCACTTCTGGGCGCACATACCGCAGCCCTTGCACTTGTCGTAATCAACGCGTGCCACACCGTCCACAACGTGGATGGCGTCAAACTTACAGGTGCGCTCGCACATACCGCAGGCGATGCAGGAGGTGGTGCACAGCTTGTTTGCCACAGCACCCTTGTCCTTGTTGGAGCACATGACCACCGGCTTGCGGGGGCCGGCAGCGTCGATCATGATCACCTGCTTGGGGCAGATGTTGGCGCAGGCACCACAGCCGGTGCACTTGTCCTTGTCCACCTTGGCCACACCGTCCACAATGTGGATGGCGTCGAACTTACACACCTTGGTGCAGTCGCCCAGACCGATGCAGGCGAAGGAGCAGGTCTTGGGGCCGCCGTACAGAGCTGCCGCAGCAGCGCAGGTCTGGATGCCCTTGTAGTCGTAGGCAGGCTTGCAGTGCTCGGAGCTGCCCTGACACTGCACAACAGCCTTCTTCTCTACGGCGCTTGCTTCGCCGCCCATGATCTTGGCAATGGCAGCGGCAGCCTTGGGGCCGCCGGGTGCGCACTTGTCGCAGGGCACGCCGTCCAGAACGACAGCCTTGGCGTAGTCTGCACAGCCGGCGTAGCCGCAGCCGCCGCAGTTTGCGCCGGCCAGACAGGCAGAAACTTCCTCAATGCGGGGGTCTTCCTCCACCGCCATGAACTTTGCGGCAGCCACCAGAACGATAGCACCCACAGCGCCCACGATGGTGCACAGGATAACAGCAGATACAATATTCATAGTCCTGTTCCTCCCTTACAGCGTAACATTGAACAGGTTTTCGACGATGCCGCCGAAGCCCATGAAGGACAGGCTGGTGATTGCAGCTGCGATCAGGGTGATGGGCAGGCCCTTGAAGGGTGCCGGGGGATCGCAGGCTTCCACGCGCTTACGCACGCCGCTGAACATGACCATGGCCAGCATAAAGCCGCAGCCTGCGCCGATGGCGCAGATCAGAGCCTCGATGTAGGCGTAGCCGAAGCCGTGTGCAGCCACATCTGCGCCGTAGTCGCCCACGACCAGAATGGTCACAGCCAGCACGCAGCAGTTGGTGGTGATCAGGGGCAGATAAACGCCCAGTGAGTTATACAGTGCAACGACGTACTTCTTGAGGAAGATCTCGATGAACTGCACCAGCACAGCGATGACCAGAATGAACACGATGGTCTGCAGGTAGCTCAGACCAGCCTGGTCCAGAATGAAGATCTGGATGGGGAAGGTAACAGCCGTTGCCATGAACATGACGAAGATGACAGCACCGGACATACCAACAGCGGAATCCAGCTTTTTGGAAACGCCCAGGAACGGGCAGATACCGTAGAACTTCACCAGCACATAGTTGTTGACAAGGATCATGCTGAAGAAGATCGCAGCGAGTTTGACGAGCATCTTATTCCGCCTCCTTCTTCAGATTGTCAAGATCACAGCAGCTCTTGCGCTCGATGCGAGCGTCCAGCTTGCCTTCCAGCCACACACAGCCGGCCATCAACAGGCCAAAGCAGAAGAATGCACCGGGAGCCTGCGTCATGATGGAGACCTTGGCAACGCTTTCCGGAATGATCTGGAAGCCCAGCCAGGTGCCGCTGCCCAGGATCTCACGGATGGAGGCCATCAGGGTAGCGGTGAGGGTGTAGCCGAGGCCCATGCCCACGCCGTCCAGTGCGGAATCCACCACATTGTTCTTGCAGGCGAACATCTCGGCACGGCCCAGAATGATACAGTTGACAACGATCAGGGGCAGGAACACGCCCAGTGCGTTGTACAGGCTTTCCATGTAGGCCTGCATGAACATCTGCACGATGGTCACAAAGCCTGCAATGATAACGATGTAGCAGGGCAGATGCACCTTGCCGGGGATGACTTTCCGCAGCAGGGAGATCATGATATTGGAGCACACCAGCACGAAGGTGAAGGCGGCGCCCATGCCCAGTGCGCTGGAAACTGCCGTGGTAACGGCCAGAATGGAGCAGGTGCCCAGAACCAGACGCAGAACAGGGTTTTCTTTGATGATGCCGTTGGTAAGGATGCTTACCTTGGACTTATTTTCTTGTGCCATTTCTTACCAACCTCCTTTTATGCCAGCTCGTTGAAGCAGTTGATACAATCATTGATGGCAGCAAACAGAGCGGTGGACGAAATGGTTGCGCCACTGTACGCATCGAAATCCTGATTCATCACAATGTTCTTGGTGCCGTCCATGCCGTTGAACTGTGCCAGGAAGTCCTCGGTGGACACATTGGAGCCAATGCCCTTGGTCTGGGTAGAAGCGTCCACCCAAATGCCGGTCTCGGCGCCGTTGGCGTCGAAGCCCATGATGACGGTCAGGATGCCGCCGTCAAAGCCCTTTTCCTCAGCCTTGATGGCAATGCCGCCATCCGGAGCCTTTACCACGCCGGTAACATTGGCGGTGGTGTAGTCGGTCACTTCCTCCAGCGTAGCTGCGTCCGAAACAGAGGGCATCACGCTGACATAAGCAGCCAGCGTGGTGCGGCGGGTGTTCTCCTTGATAACGGGAGCGGTCATGCCGTTCACCAGAGCCAGCAGCAGGCTGACGATCAGAGAGATAACGGTCAGCACAACGATCGGCTTACCGGTGGTTTCCCAGCTGGAATTTGCAGTCTTACTCATTTGCCAGCACCCTCCTTCGCTTTCTTTGCAGGCTTCACATAGCCATACGGGGTCTGACGGGTCAGATCATTGATGTACGGAACCCACAGGTTCATGAACAGCAGTGCGAAGGACACGCCCTCGGTGTAGCTGCCCCAGTAGCGGATGGCAAAGGTAACGATGCCAAGGCACACGCCGTACACCAGCTTACCCTTCAGGGTAAAGGGGCTGGTAACGTAGTCGGTAGCCATGAACACAGCGCCGAACAGCAGGCCGCCGCTCAGCACGGCAACCAGTGCGCTGTGCAGATCCTTGGTAGCGATCAGGTAGAACACGAACACGCTGCCAACGTAGGAAGCCGGAATGGCGATGCTGATGGTCTTGGTAGCCACCAGATAGATCAGACCCAGCACGATAGCCAGTGCGCAGGTCTCGCCCAGCACACCGCCGTGGATGCCCATGAACAGATCCAGCAGGCTCAGCTTGGAAGGATCTGCCACAGCCAGCGGGGTAGCCTTGGACAGCTGATCCACCGCTGCATCCGGGAACACCCACTTATTCATGGAACCGGCAAAGCTGATGAACAGCACGATACGGCCCACCAGAGCGGGGTTTGCAAAGTTCATGCCAATGCCGCCGAACAGCTGCTTGACAACGATGATAGCCACCAGATCGCCGATGATCAGCTGACCGATGGGCATCCCCACGGGCACGTTCATGGCCAGAATGATGCCGGTGACCACAGCGGACAGGTCACTGATGGGGTTTGCACGCTTCAGCAGCTTGCAGTACAGCCACTCAAAAGCCACACAGGCCACCACGGAAACGGCGGTGACCAGCAGGGCGCGCACGCCGAAAATGATTGCAGAGGCAACCACGCAGGGGCACAGTGCAACGATCACGTTAGCCATCAGGCTCTGGGTGGTCTCGTCACTGCGGACGTGCGGGGAAGCCGAAACAATAAGCTTCGTATCCATTACTTATTGCCTCCTTTTTTGATTTCGCCAAGATAGAAGGCCTTGGCCAGACTCATCATCTGGGTGACCGGGCGCTTTGCCGGGCAGACGAAGGAGCAGCTGCCGCAGTTGAAGCAGTAGTCAGCGTGCAGCTTGCCCAGCTCCTGCACATCGCGGGCGGCGTAGGCCTGATTGACCTCCACGGGCTCCAGACCCATGGGGCAGTACTCCACGCAGCGGCCGCAGCGGATGCAGGGGTTGACCTGTGCGGGCTGTGCAGCCGCCTTGCTCAGCAGGATCAGACCGGAAGTGGTCTTGGTGGTGGGGTAGGAAAGGTTCTCCACAGCAGGGCCCATCATGGCACCGCCGGCAACCACCTTGCCCAGCTCGCCCTTGACGCCCACATAGTCCAGAATATCCTGATAAGCAGTACCCACGGGCACAACAACGTTCTGGGGCTTTGCGCAGGCATCGCCGTCCACGGTGATGGTACGCTGGACCACCGGCATACCGGTAGCCAGATACTTGCCCAGCGTGGAAACACTGGTCACGTTCATCACGATGGCGCCTGCATCGGCGGGCAGACCGCCGTGGGGCACCTCGCGGCCGAGGCACTTCTCGATCAGGATCAGCTCTGCGCCGGTGCCGTAAACACTGGGCAGGGGCTTTACCTCGATGGTGCTGTCGTCCTTGGTCTTTTTGCACAGCAGGTCGATGCACTCGGGCTTGTTGTTCTCAATGCCGATGATACACTTCGGGATGCCGGTATACTGCAGCACAGCCTTGATGCCGCGGATGATATCATCGCTGCACTCCAGCATCTCCTGCGTGTCGCTGGTCAGCCACACCTCGCACTCGGAGGCGTTGATCAGTAGGGTATCCACCTTCTGCTTGGGCTGCAGTTTCACATCGGTGGGGAAGCCTGCGCCGCCCAGACCGACCAGACCGCACTCGCGCACGGCGGCAAGGAAGCTGGCCTTATCGGTGACTTCCGGTGCCTTGACAGCCGGGTCTACGGTCTGCTTGCCATCGGTCTTGATGACAACAGAATCGCACATACGGCCATTGGACAGACGGAAAGCTTCCACTGCAGCTACCGTACCGGAAACGCTGGAGTGGATGTTTGCGGAGACAAAGCCGCCCGCCTCACCGATCTTGGTGCCGACGAACACTTCATCGCCTTTTTTCACCAGTGCCTTGGCGGGTGCGCCAATGTGCTGGCTCATAAGGATGCGTACCTGCGCGGGCAGAGGCATCGGGACAGGTTTGCTTGCAGCAGTTGCCTTGTCATGCGGCGTATGCGCGCCAAGCGCCGCACGTTTCAGCTTGTTCAACATGGATTTCAAATCCCCCATTCTGCTTGAATTGCCATCCCCTCGCCCATGCAGGCGCACTGGTACAGGGACAGCAGCTGCTTAACACACTTATTGTATCATTTTGGCGCGGGAAGTCAACGACATCACGCCCCAAATGATGAATTTTCCTGAACTTTCTTATTCGTTTTCGACAATTAGTTTTAACTAACCACCGTATTTTTCTTTTTGTTCTCCCCTCTCTGCCGTTTGCCTTTGCTGCGGGAATATGCTATACTATACCTAACATGACAGGCGGAACGTCCCCCGCTCCGCTCCCGAACTTCACAAGGAGGCACCAAACCATGAAAGTTCTCAAAGCTCTGCTCGCCGTCCTCACCACTCTGGCTGTCGCCCTGACCGCTATTCTGCTGTTCTGGCAGGATAAAAGCGCTCCGCGCTATATCAAGATCTACGAAAACGAGCAGTAATATTTTTCTTGCAAAAATAACACCCCGGTCAGGCAGTAAAACCGCCCGGCCGGGGTGTTTTTGCGTTGTCCGGCAGACCACACAAAAACGCCGCCGACTTTTCGTCAGCGGCGTTTGCGCAAAAATACTCAGTAATCCGTCTCGCAGCCAAGCAGGAATTTGATGTAGGCAAAGGTGCGCTCCCGCCCGAGGTCCCGCACCATGCACAGCAGCTTTTCCAGCAGCGCCCGGGTCTCCGGGTGCATCAGGTAGTGATCCTTGCTGCGCTGGTAGTACTCCCACGCGGAGGCATCGGTGTACTTATCGCCCAGATAGATCTGGCTTGCCGCCACCCGGTCGCACACCATCTCGCAGACGTACCGCAGGGGGATCTTCATGCCGGTCAGGCCGGTCTTGGTGGTGCTGTAATCGATCCAGTATTCCAGATGATGCTTGTTGCGCCCCTTGTGGTGCAGCCACGCCGAGGTGTAGCCCTTGGCTGCGCGCTCGGCCTCGTTGGGGCTGTGGTCGCCCTGATAGTAGATGCACCCGGGGATGAACTCGGTGGGGCTGTATTTGCTCAGGTCGTGGGCAAGCCCCTGTTCATACAGCCCGCATTCAAAGCAGTATTTCATCACCAGCAGCTTGTGCCGGGTGATGGTCTCGAAATGGCCTTTGATGTTCATGCTGTTATTCCCTCCACTGCACCGTAATGCGTCCCTCTTTCAGCCCGCGCAGATCATCGCTTTCGGAAAAATCCTCCCGGTCCATGGTCAGATTGGGGTTGTAGTAGGGGTCATGCAGGATGTTCGCCTTGCCGTGCACATCGTACAGGCGCTGCTGCTCGGCGGCAAAGCGCCGTGCCTTTACCGGGTCTTTTTCGTCCCCGCCGCGGCTCTTGCTCTCGTAGTGGGTCAGCTGGGCGTAGGGCGTCCACGCAATGCGATAGCCCGCATCCCGCACCCGCAGACAGAAGTCCACATCGTTGAAGGCCACCGCAAAGGCTTCGTCCAGCCCCTTTACCTTGTCCCACACGCTGGTCTTTACCAGCAGGCAGGCACCAGTAACGGCAGAAAAGTCCTGCACCGTGGCGGTGCGGAACAGATAGCCGCTGCCGCCAGCCTTTTTGTACTTGTGGCTGTGTCCCGCGTAGCCCCCCAGCCCGGTAATGACGCCCGCGTGCTGGATGGTCTCGTCCGGGTAAAAGAGCATGGCACCGCACACTGCCGCCCCGCCGGGGTGGGCGCATTGGCGCAGAAGTTCAGTGAGCCAGTCGCTGCTGCGCACTTCCACATCGTTGTTCAGCAGCAGCAGATACTCGCCCGTGGCGTACTTGCGGCCAAAGTTGTTGATGCCGGAAAAGTTGAAGCCCTTTTTCGGGTAGGTGACCACCCGCAATCCGTCGTAGCGCTGCTGCGCCTTTTTATAGTAGGCAAAGGTAGCGGGGTCGGTGGAGTTGTTCTCCACCACGATGACCTCAAAGTGCTCCCATTCGGTCTTTGTCCAGATGCTGTGCAGGCACTTTTCCAAGTCCTCGGTGTGGTCCTTGTTGGGGATGAGGATGCTCACCTTCGGTTCGCCCACAATATCCCACTTCACCCGGTAGGTGCTGGGGAACAGACCGTCCTCCACCGTGCCGGTGTGCCCGGTGCGGGTCAGGTGGTCTGCCAGCGCCTTTTTAGCCGCTGCCGCCACATAGGGCTTGGCATCGGCACCACCGGAGGTAGACCCCGCGTGCACCCGCCAGTAGTAGAGCACCTGCGGCACATGGGCGGCACCGCCGGTCTTTTCCAGCAACCGCAGGAACAGGTCATGATCCTGACT
This sequence comes from Faecalibacterium intestinale, assembly GCF_040096575.1. Classification (NCBI taxonomy): domain Bacteria; kingdom Bacillati; phylum Bacillota; class Clostridia; order Eubacteriales; family Oscillospiraceae; genus Faecalibacterium; species Faecalibacterium intestinale. The sequence goes on along the minus strand of NZ_JBBMEN010000022.1, from coordinate 28,209 downwards.
GCCGTCGCATTCCGGGCGTTCGCCGCCCAGCTGCTCCCACAGTGTCTTTTTAAACACCGCCAGATGGCAGATGTAGTTGCAGCACAGTAGGTAGTCCGGGGCGTAGTCCGGCTTGAAGTGCGCCACCATGGGGCGGCGGATGCTCTTGGTGAACAGCGCTTCGTCGCTGTACAGAAAACCGTCCGGTTCTCCGCGCTGCCGCAGCTGCAGGATGGCCTTGCCCATGGTATACAGAGCATGGGGTGCCAGAATATCGTCGTGGTCTGCCAGCGCCAGATATTCCCCTGTTGCCAGCTGCGCGGCGGCATTGGTGTTGGCGGCAATGCCCTTATTTTCGATCTTTTTGTATACGATTCGTTGATTTTTTTGCTGATATTCCTTTACGATTCGTTCCACGTCCCCGTGGGCGGCGTCCGAAGCATCGGCAAGGCAGAGCTGCCCGTTGGGCGCAGTCTGCCCCGCAAAGGAATCCAGAAACTCCCGCAGGTATTTTTCAGGGGTATTATACAGCGGGGTCAGCACCGAGATGGTAGGCAGACCGCAGTCTGCCGCCGTTTTGCCTGCCATCTCTGCACGCTGCGCTTCCAGCACCTTTTTGGCGGGCAGGTAGCGTGCGCGTTTGCCAAAGCAGCGGCGTTTAACAAAGCCCGCACCGCGCATGACCATGGTGGGCAGACCCTCGTCCTTTGTCAGCTGCACGGCATAGCCGACAAGCTCCTTGGCGCGTTTCAACCGTACATTCATATCAGACCTCGCCGCGCTGGGTCGCCTTGTAGGCGGCGCAGACTGTTGCGGTATCCCCGTTCATTTTCAGGTGGCCGTGGCTCAGCCATGCCACCTTGGTGCACATCCGCTCGATCTGCTCGATAGAGTGGGACACCAGAATGACCGTGGTGCCGCCCGCCATCAGCTCCTGCATCCGCTTTTCGCACTTCTGCTGGAACAGGAAATCGCCCACCGACAGCACCTCGTCCGCAATGAGGATATCGGGCTTGGTGATGGTGGCAATGGCAAAACCAATGCGCGCCACCATGCCGGAGGAGTAGTTTTTCAGCGGCACATCCAGAAAGTTTTCCAGCTCGCTGAATTCCACGATCTCGTCAAATTTTTCGTCCAGATACTTGGGCGAAAAGCCCAGCACCGTGCCGTTGAGGTAGATGTTCTCGCGGGCGGTCAGGTCCATATCAAAGCCCGCACCCAGCTCAATGAGCGGGGCGATGGTGCCGTTTACGGTCACCTTGCCCTTGCTGGGCTTGTACACCCCGGCAATGGTCTTGAGCAGGGTGGATTTGCCCGAGCCGTTCAAGCCCACAAGGCCGTAAAAATCGCCGGGCATAATGTCCAGACTGACGTCCTTTAAAGCGTAGAACTCGTCGTACTGCAGCCGTCCCTGCACCATGGCCAGAAAGTATTCCTTCAGGCTCTCATGCTTTTCCTTGGAAAGGTTGAAGCACATGGAAACATTGTCCACTTTGATGATCGGTTCCATTGTTCACCCCTCCTTAAATGTGCAGCACAAAGCGGTCCTGCGTTTTGCGGAACACCCACAGCCCCACTACCATGGACACTACCGCGCAGATACCGCAGACAAGGAACATATTCCCGTCCAGCGGAATGCCCCACATCACCGTACGGCGGAAGCCCGTGATATACCAGTACATGGGGTTCAGCTTGATGATCTGCTGCATATTGAAGCCGCCGATGGAAAAGGTCATCTGGGTGGGGTCGTAGAAGATGGCAGAGAAATACAGCAGCGCGGTGATGAACACGCTCCAGATGTGCATGATATCCCGGAAGAACACGGTAGCCGCCGCTAAGAACATACTGACCCCGAGACTGAAGAAGAACAAGGTCACCAGCGGATACAGCGCTTCAAAAATAGTCAGATGGAAGGGCGCGCCGGTAAAGATCATGACCAGCAGCAGCGCCACAAAGCTGAACACACAGTTCACCATGGCAAAACAGCATTTTTCCAGCGGGAAGATATACTTGGGGATATACACCTTTTTCAGCAGCGGGGCGGCGCTGAGTACGCTGCTCATGCTGGTGGAGGTAGCTTCGTTGAAGAAGTTGAACAGCAGCTGACCGCACATCAGAAAGACGGCAAAGTTGTCGATGCCGCTGCCCCGCATATCCATCAGGCTGCTGAACACCGCCCAGTACACAAGGCACATCAGCAGCGGGTTCAAAACGCTCCACACCACGCCCAGCACGCTGCGGCGGTATTTCAGCTTGAAATCACGGCTTACAAGGTTCCACAGCAGATAGCGGTAGCGCCAGAAGCCGTTCCACATCCCTTTGAGTTTTGCCACGGGCGATCACCACTTTTCAAAATACTCGAACTTCTGGGCGGCAAAGGGCTCGTGCAGCTTGTCCTTTGCGCTGGTCTTGTGCTCGCAGCCGCAGTCCGGCCACTGCACGTTGACGGTGGGGTCGTCGTAGGGGATGCCGCCCTCGCTGGTGGGGTCGTAGACATCGGTGCACTTGTAGCAGAACTCTGCCACATCGCTCAGCACCAGAAAACCATGGGCAAAGCCCTCCGGGATATAGAACATCTTCTTGTTGTCCTCGGAGAGGGTGACGCCCACCCACTTGCCAAAGGTAGCGCTGTGGGGACGGCAGTCCACAGCTACGTCATACACCTCACCCTTGGTCACGCGCACCAGTTTGCCCTGGGTATGGTTCTTCTGGAAGTGCAGCCCGCGCAGCACGCCCCGGGTGGAGCGGCTCTGGTTATCCTGCACGAATTCCTTGTCGATGCCGGCCTCTGCGAACTGGTCCTTCTGGTAGGTCTCCATAAAATAGCCGCGGTCATCGCCGAACACCTGCGGCTCAATGACCACCACGCCGAGGATCTCGGTCTGCGTAAAAATAAACTTGCCCATGATATTGTACCTCTCTTTTTTTCTGAAAGTTTTTTCTTTATCTGGAAAAGTCTGGTTTTAAACAGGCTTTTACGCTTTGTTATGGTGCTTTGCCGTTTTGCGGCGCTTTTTCAGGCGGGCGTGCAGCCGCAGCACCAGCACCGTGACCACGGCTGCGCCTATGGTACACCCCACCGAGATGCCCGCCAGCAGCCATGCGCTGCTGCCCGGCTCCACGTCCTTGGCAGTATCCAGCTTTTTGCCGGCGCTCTGTTCCAGCAGCTCAGCAAGACCGGTGATCTCGGCCTTCACCCGCACGCTGGTACTCTCCTGCTTTGCGCCGCCGTTCAGGGTATACACCGCATACACGGCGGGTTCTGCGCCCAGCAGATACTGCTCCGGCAGTTCCAAATCCACGGTCACATCCTGCGCGGATAAGCCCTCGGCCAGCAGCAGCTTCACCCCGGGGTCGGCCACGGTGACCGTACCAAGGCTCTGCCCGCCGCCCGCCACTGCCAGCTGTGCGGTGACGCTGCCGCCGGGCAGCTGGGTGTAGTTTTTGTAGGTGGCAAAGGCGTAGTCCAGCAGGGTGCGCACATCATTATATTTGTCGGTGCTCAGCTGGCTTTGCATCGTCACACAGATCAGCCGCACCCCGTCCTGCTCCGCCAGACAGACATAGCTGTACCGGGCGGTGTTGGTGTAGCCCAGCTTAGAGCCCAGCACGCTGCCGATGTGGTAGCGGCTGGAGCCGATGCGGATCTTATCCTGCTGGGAGAAGTAACGGATCACTGGCTGGATGTTGGTGGACTGCATGGTGTACATCTTGTTGCGGGTGAACACATCCTCAAACCCCGGCTGCTGCAGCGCCCAGCGCAAAATCTGTGCCATATCATAGCAGCTGGTGTAGTGATCCTCATCGCTGATGCCGTGGGGGTTTGAAAAGTGGGTGTGGGCAAGACCAAGCTCCTCCACCTGTGCATTCATGGCCGCCACGCCGTCCGCGATGGTGCCGCCGCCAAAATACTCTGCCAGCAGGTTGGCACCATCGTTGGCGCTGGCCATCTGGGTAGCGTACAGCGCATCCACCAAGGGGACTTCCTCCCCTTCCCGCAGGGCGATATGGCTGGAATCCGTGCCCGCCAGCGAATAGACATCCTCGTGGCTCACGGTCAGCTTTACGTCATCCCAGTCTCCCTGCGCCTTTTCGCAGGCAAGACCAAGGGTCATCACCTTGGTAATGGAGGCCGGGTGCAGCTCTTCGTCCATATTCTGCTGCGCCAGCACAAGGCCGGTGTCTGCGTCCATAATGCAGTATGCCCGGGTATTGGCCAGCGCCGGGCCGGCTGCTGCCGCGCCGGGCACCAGCACAGTGCCTATCAAAAGCAGCACAGTGCACAGTGCTGCGGTAAATTTTTTCATCTGGTATACTCCGCTTGTCAGTTTTATGCCAGTAAGGCATCATTTGGAGTATACCACATTTTTTCCCCTCTGAAAAGGGATTTACGCATTCCTTCACAGGAATCAGCTTCCACAGCCCCACCAAGCGCAAATAGCCTTCACCCCTTGGGGGGAAGGTGGCGCGCAGCGCCGGATGAGGGGTAATTTCCCGCAAGCAGCGGCCTGTCTGCGCCCTCATCAGTCACCTGCGGTGACAGCTTCCCCCGACCGGGGGAAGCCTTTTTCTGCCAACCAAAAGCTACATCTTCATCCTTTGTCCCAGCAGCACCGGCTGCAGCTGCTCACCCCGCAAAGCAGCGTCCACGGCGGCGGGCAGCAGGGCAAGATCTGCCTTCAGGCTCTGGGGCTTGGCAAAGGGGTCATCCTGCCCGTAGGGCACAAAATAATAGTGCTTACGCTGGCACAGCCGCGCCATGTTTTCGCCGGAAGCGCCAAGGCCGTCGTTGGTGGAGACTGCCAGCACCACCGGGCTGCCCACCCGCAGCAGGCTTTTGGCAGCAAGGGTCACCGGCGTATCCGAAAGCCCTGCCGCCAGCCGCGCCAGCGTTGCGCCGGTGCAGGGGGCGACCACCAGCGCCTGCACCAGCCGCCGGGGTCCCAGCGGCTCCACCGCCTGCAGGGTGTCCAGCACCGGTTGCCCGGCAACGGCCTGCAGGCGCTGCCGCCAGCTTTCCCCGGTGCCGAATCGGGTATCCTGCTGCGCAGCAAAGCTCATAATGGGCAGCAGCGTCCAGCCCTGTGCCGTCAGTGCCTGCGCCGCACCCAAGGCATCCTCCAGCGTACAAAAGCTGCCGCACACCGCAAACGCAAGACAGCCCTTTTTCTCTATGGTCATACCGTTCCCTCCCGCTCCTGCAAAATGGCTTGCACCGTGCGTGCCAGCGCCTCCCCTGCCGTTTCCGGTGCCCAGACCGTCGGCAGGCTCAGCGCGTGCAGCGCTGTGTGTCCCAGCCGCCGGGCTGCGGCAAAGTCTGTGCCGCCGGGCTTGGAAGCCAGATCTACGATCAGACTTTTCTTTGGCAGCGCCGCCAGCACCTGTGCCGTCAGCACCGGCGCGGGGATGGTGTTGACCACCGTATCAAAGGCGGCAGCTTCTGCGACAAGCTCTGTCAGCGGCACCGCCCGCAGACCCAGCTCCTCTGCCATTGCCCGCTGCACCGGGCGGCGTGCCGCCACGGTCACCCGCGCACCCAGCGCCGCCAGACGCACCGCCAGCGCCCGCCCCACCGGGCCAAAGCCCAGCACCAGCACCGCCGCGCCCCACAGGGTGCGGCTGCGCCGCTCCAGCAAAATGCCGATGCAGCCCTCGGCGGTGGGGATGGCGTTATACACAGTCAGCTCCGGGCGGGCAAAATAATCCACCAGCTCCACCCCCGCCGCCCGGGCGATGGACAACGCGCTCTCCGTCACCTTACCGCCCAGCGCCAGCGCACCGGGCTTTGCCGTACCCAGCAGCTGCGCCAGCGGCAAATCAGCCTGTTCCAGCGGGAGCGGCAGCAGGATGCAGTCTGCCTGCGGCAGCTGCTGCACGCCGCCCACCGTATACCCTGCCCGCGCCAGTGCACGCCCTGCCGCCGCCTGCCGGGCATCGCTGCCCACCACCGCAAACCGCTTTGTCTGTCTCATGCCGTCATCTCCCCTTTTCCGCTGTGCGCCATCCTATGCAGGAAGATGAAAATGCGTGAGGGGGACAATTTTGAATGCGCTCCGCGTTGCGGGGCACCCCTTCCGTCATCGCCTGCGGCGATGCCAGATTCCCTCTTTTGTCACCTGCGGTGACAAAAGAGGGAATCTGGCGAACGCAGTGAGCCTGAGGGGGTTCTTTCTAAGTCTACCAACAAAAAACTCCCCCGGCGGGTTGCCGGAGGAGCATTCATTTTTCTATTCTAAACACGGATGCGCCGCCCTGACATGGTGCGCAGCCGGTCTTACTTCAGGAACTTTGCCACGGCGCGGGCAACGATGCCGCCCAGAATGCCGGACACCAGAAACTCGGCTACGCCCTGCACGCCAACCAGCAGCACTACGAACATGAAGGGGTTGGCAGCGCCCTTGACGGACACCAGCTTCTGCACGTAATCGCAGCCGTAGAAGGCCAGCACGATGTAGCCCATGAAGAACAGGGTGTTCAGGGCGGGTGCGGTCATGGCGCTGACGATGTAGCTCCAGGTGCGGGACTTATCCAGCTTCTGCAGGCCCTTGAAGATCAGGCCGCAGCACAGACCCATGAGCACACGCATACCCACGCACAGGATAAAGGTGTTCAGCGGGCTGACCTGAAACAGTGCGCCGGTCATGGCAGATGCGCCGGTGATGGCATCGTAGAAGCTCACAGCGCCGAACACGCCGCCCAGCAGGGCACCCACGGCGGGACCCATGGTGATAGCGCCCACGGCGATGGGAAGGGTGAGGAAGCTCATGTACAGCGGGCCCATGGGCACACTGCCCAGACCGACAAGCTTCATCACCACTTCAATGGCCACCAGCAGGGCCACACGAGTCAGAGTCTTCGTATTGGTATTCTTCATAATTCAGTTTTCCTCCTGCTGCCGTTCCGCCCTTTTTGTCGGATACGGCGCAAACCTGCCCGCTCTGTGCGGGTTTAAGGTGAATATTCAAATCTTTGGAAGCGCGTGGTTGTCAGGGCGTGTTCCAGAGAAAAATGCGTTAAAATCTGTCACCGGGGAAGCGCACCCCGGCGCTGCGGCGCGCCACCGTGAGCACCCGGCTCACCGCGATGCTGGTGTCCAGCATCCGGGCGCACAGCTCCTGATCTCCGGTGGTCATGGCGCGGTAAAAGGTCTCGAACTCTGCCGCCTGCCGGGGACGATCCCCGTTCAGGTTGTAGTGCTCCTCCTTGCCCTCGTTGGGATGGAAGGTCACGCCGCCGCAGTAGTTCGGGGTGGATTTTTGCAAAATGTAGCCCTTTGTGCCCTGAATGATGCAGCGGGCAGGGGCTGCGCAGTCCTTGGCGGCAAGGCTTACCGCCTTGAAGCCGCTGTAATCCATCATCAGCACACCGCTGGTGTCGATGTTGCGCTCCATGTTGGCGGCATACACTGCCTTGTTGGGCTCACCGAACAGACCCACGATGTAGCTGACGTTGTACACGCCCAAATCCATCAGTGCGCCGCCCGCGCACAGCGGGTCGAACACCGGCGGGGTCTGCCCGGCGCAAAAGGCGTCGTACCGGCTGGAATACTGGCTGAAGCTGCACTGCACCATACGCACCGTGCCCACCCGGGGCAGCAGCTCCCGGAGCTTTGCGTAGTTGGGCTGGTACTGGGTGGTCATCGCCTCAAAGAGGAACAGCCGCTTGCGCTGTGCCAGCGCTGCCAGTTCCTCGGTCTCGGCGGCGGTCACCGCCATGGGCTTTTCCACAATGACGTGCTTGCCCGCCTCCAGCGCCACCCGGGCGTAGCGGGCGTGCTGCAAATTGGGCACGGCGATGTAGACCACGTCTACCCATTGCAGCAGCTCAAAATAATTGGTGGTGTGCTGTGGGATCTGATATTGCGCACACAGCTCTGCGGCTTTTGCCGCCGAGCGTGGGGTGCTGCACACCGCCTGCACAGTAAACGGCGTGTGCTCCACAAGCCATGGCAAAAATTCCTGCACGATCTTACCCGTGCCAAGAATGCCCAGTTTCATAATGCTCTCCCTTATCCTCTTGTCCCCTCAGCCTACCAGCGTCTCCGGCTCGCGGCGGGTGCGGCGGTTGGGGTGCGGGTGCTTTGCCCGGGGGCGTCCCTGTTGACCGTAGTGTCTGCCGCCGCCATGGCTGCGGCCGTGCTCCTGCGGGGCGTTCAGCTGGTACAGCAATGCCAGCCCCTTCATCAGCAGCTCCGGGTCATAGGCCAGGGGGTGGCGGCACAGCGGGGTGACGTATTTTGCCAGCCCGCCGGTGACCACCAGCGTAGCCGGGCTGCCCAGCTCCTCTTCGATGCGCTGCACCATGCCGTCAATGAGCACGGCGGTGCCCAGCACCGAGCCGGACAGCATACAGCTTTCGGTATTGGTGCCGATGGCTTTTTTCGGGGAGCCCAGATGCACCTGCGGCAGCTGGGCGCAGCGCTCGCCCAATGCGCGCAGCCCGGTGGAAAGGCCGGGACAGATCACGCCGCCCCGGAACACCCGGTCTTTATCCACCACATTAAAGGTGGTGGCGGTGCCAAGGTCTACCGTGACGACCGGCAGCGGAAAGTTTGCCGCCGCGTAGGCGGCATCCACCAGCCGGTCCTTGCCCACGGCGCGGGGCTCGTCCACCCCCATGGTCAGCCCGGTGCGGATGTCCGGCGAAACAATGACCGGCTTTTTGCCGGTGTAGTGACGGGCACACTCCGCCAGTGCCCCGGTGATCTGGGGCACTACGCTGGTAAGCACCGCACCCTCAAAGCGCATGGGGCGCTCCGGGTGGCGGCGGTGCGCAAAAATTTTATCCATTTCGGCACGATATTCCGCAGCCGTGCGGGTGCGCACCGTGTCCATGCGCGCCACAAAGCATACACGTCCGTCCCGGATGCCCCCAAGGGCGACGGTGGTGTTGCCTATATCAATGGCTAAGATCATAATTCTGTTTTCCTTTTCAAAGTAAAAGAAAAGAACCGGTTTGCTCTTTGTCAAGCGTATTTTACCGCATTTTTGCTCCGGATACAAGTTCCCGGCAAAGATTTTGTTGTGCTGGTGGAAGTTTTGCATTATACTAAGGTAAGATATGTGGAAAAGAACTGTTTTTCCGGGAGGTAAACGAACCATGGATCTGAACGGCAAGTGCGTCCTGCTGGGCGTGAGCGGCGGCATTGCCGCCTATAAGATGGCCAATGTGGCCAGTGCACTGCGCAAGCTGGGGGCGGATGTGGAGGTCATCATGACCAAAAACGCCACCCAGTTCATCACCCCTCTCACCTTTGAGACCCTGACCGGCCACAAGTGCATGGTGGACACCTTTGACCGGGATTTCAAGTTTGAGGTCACCCACATCTCGCTGGCAAAAAAGGCAGATGTGATCTTAGTCGCCCCCGCCACCGCCAACGTCATTGCCAAAATGGCCCACGGCATTGCAGACGATATGCTTACCACCGTGGTGCTGGCTGCCAAGTGTCCAAAGCTTGTGTCCCCCGCCATGAACACCGGCATGCTGGAAAACCCCATCACGCAGGATAACCTTGCCACGCTGGAGCGGTACGGCTTTACCGTCATCCCCTCGGAAAGCGGCGTGCTGGCCTGCAAGGATGTGGGCAGCGGACGCCTGCCCAAGGAGGAAGTGCTGCTGGAGTACATCCTGCACACCATTGCCCGCCCGAAGGATCTGGCAGGGCTGCGCATTGCGGTGACCGCCGGCCCCACGCAGGAAGCGCTGGACCCGGTGCGCTACCTGACCAACCACTCCACCGGCAAGATGGGCTACGCCCTTGCCCGCGCCGCCGCCATGCGGGGCGCAGAGGTGACCCTGATCCACGGGCAGACCGCGCTGCCGCCGGTCAAATTCACCACCGATGTGCCGGTGACAAGTGCCCGGCAGATGTACGAGGCGGTGACCAGCCGCTTTGACGCCACCGATGTGCTCATCATGGCAGCTGCCGTGGCGGACTACCGCCCCGCCACCGTGGCGGACGACAAGATCAAAAAGAAGGAAGGCGACCTCTCCATCCCGGTGGAGCGCACCGAGGACATCCTTGGCACCATCGGCCCCCGCAAGACCCACCAGTTCCTGTGCGGCTTTTCCATGGAGACCCGGGATCTTGTGGAAAACTCTTCCGCAAAGCTTGCCAAGAAAAATCTGGACATGGTGGTGGCCAACAACCTTAAGGTGGCCGGTGCAGGCTTTGGCGTAGACACCAACGTGGTCACCTTCATCACCCCGGACGGCACCCGGGAGCTGCCTTTGATGAGCAAGGCAGACGTGGCCGATGCCATTCTGGACGAGATCCTGCGGCGGCGGGCAAAAAAGTAATACTGCCGGGATTTTGTTGTACACATATCACAAAATCCACAAAAGATTTATGGTTCTTTCCGAAAATTCGGCCTTACCTGTTTATTTTATGCTGCAAAAATTATATAATAAGGGTGTGTCCCCATATTTGGAAGGAATCGGTCTGCGCTGCAGCCGTTAATATTTGGAGGAGAGCCTTACTATGTTCATGTACTCGGATTATAGCCAGCATCTGCTGGACCATGTAAAGAAGATCCATTTTATCGGCTGCGGCGGCAGCGGAATGTACCCGCTGATCCAGATCCTTGCCGCCAAGGGCTACGAGCTGTCCGGCAGCGATGTGCTGGACGGCAGCATCATCCGCTACGAGCGGGAGATGGGCGTAAAGGTCAGCCTTGGCCACAATGCGGATAACGTTGTCGGTGCGGACATGGTGGTGTACTCTGCCGCCATCTCCAAGGACAACGTGGAGCTGAACGCAGCCGCCTCCTACGGCATCCCCACCGTGGAGCGCAGCGTGCTGCTGGGCTATGTGAGCCGTCTGTACAAGCAGAGCATCTGCGTGTCCGGCACCCACGGCAAGACCACTACCACCTCCATGATCACCACTGCGCTGGAACTGGCAGGGCGCGACCCCTCTGCCGTCATCGGCGGTAAGCTGCCCCTCATCAACGGCTACGGCAAGGCCGGCAAGGGCGATGATATCGTTATCGAGGCCTGCGAGTTTGCCGAAACCTTCCTGAAGCTGACCCCCTACCTGTCCGTGGTGCTGAACATCGACAACGACCATCTGGACTACTACGGCAGCATGGGTGAGCTGAAGTTCGCCTTCAAGCGCTTTGCCCTGATGACCCAGTTCATGATCTTTGCCAACGCCGATGACAAGAACACCATGGACGTGATGTACACACTGGACCGCCGGGTGCGCACCTTTGCCATCGACAACCACGCCGATTACCGCGCTGTCAATGTCAACGAGTATAAGCCCGGCTTCTTCGAGTTCGACCTGAAGGAGTGGAATACGACCGACACCACCCGCATCCGCCTGTCCGTGCCCGGCCGCCACAATATTTATAATGCACTGGCCATGTGCGCCGTGTGCCGCTTTGTGGGCCTGAGCGCAGAGCAGTGCGCCGAGGCTGCCCTGAACTTCAAGGGCGCAGGCCGCCGCTTTGAGGTGTACGGTGAGTGCAACGGTGCGCTGGTCATCGACGACTACGCCCACCACCCCACCGAGCTGCGCGCCACCCTGAACACCGCCAAGGAGATGGGCTACAAGCGCCTGATCGCCGTCCACCAGCCGTTTACATACAGCCGCACCAAGATGCTGTTCAACGACTTTGTGGATGTGCTCAAGATCCCGGACATCACGGTGCTGACCCCCATCATGGGCAGCCGCGAGCCCAACGACCCCACCATTACCAGCGCAAAGCTGGCAGCACAGATCCCCGGCTCCGTGCTGGTGAACAGCCTGCAGGAAGCCGCCGACTGGGTAAAGCAGAACGCCCAGCCCGGCGATCTGGTCATCACCCTCGGCTGCGGCGATATCTATAAAGCCAGCAAGATGATGGTGGAAAAGGACCAGTAAGCGGTAAATAAAAGATAAAGCGACACCGGACAGCCTGCGGGCTGTCCGGTGTCCTTTTTTAGGTAGATCGTGAAGATACAGCAGCTGCTGTCAGGTGTCATCGTAATGTCCGCGGCAGGAAACGATAAACACAATGCCGTTTTCTTCGTAGTAAACGATGCGGTTCACATCGTCGATACGGCGGCTCCACCAGCCGCTGAGCGTACCGCGCAGCGGTTCCGGCTTGCCGATGCCGTCAAAGGCGTTGCGGGCGATATCTTTGATCAGCGCGTTGATGCGTTTCAATGTCTTTTTGTCCTGCATCTGCCAATAAAGATAATCCTCCCATGCGCGATCTTCCCACAGCAGCCGCATCAGGCTTCCTCGATGAGATCATGCGGGGCAAAATGCGCCTTGCCGCTGCGCACATCCCGCATGATGCCTTCCAGATAACGCTGATTGGCAGAGGAATAAAAGGGGTCTGCGGTCAGCTCGAACGGAATACGTTTTTCCCGGGCGCAGGCCTTGAGAAAGATGGTGATGGCCGTGTTCATGCTCAGACCGATCTCGTCAAAGGTCTGCTCCGCTTCATGCTTCACGGCATCATCTACGCGTACACTGATCTGTGCCATATCCAGCACCTCCTTCTTTCTTTGATTTTACCACAAGAGAAAGCAAAATGCAATCAAGATGCTTTCTTTTTATTGTATGCCTTTCATCCTGAAATATTCCCGCAGAGACAAAGAGCGCCCCGCAGCCGAATGGCTGCGGGGCGCTCCTTGTGCATCTATATACGATTCTGGAAGGATGTTGGCATTATCAGAACTTGAACAGGTCCACGATGCGCTGCCACAGGCGGGTGAAGATGTTGCCCTCCTTCACCGTCTCGGTCTCAGCCACAACATTGTCGGCAGCGGCCACGGTCTCGGCGGTCTTGTAGACAAACTTCACACTGCTCTCGGCGTCCTCGGGTGCACCGGCAAAGCTGGTGTAGTTTTCCAGCCGGTCGGTCATCTCGTCCAGCACGGTCTTGAGGCCGTGCAGCTGATCCTGATCCAGTGCGCCGGTCAGCTTGGAGATGCCCTCCTCGTTGAACTGGTTCAGACCATCGTTCAGCTGGTGGGTGCCGTCATTCAGCTGGCTTGCGCCATCGCTCAGGGTGTTCACGCCATCGTACAGGGTCTTGGTACCGGCGGCCAGCTTTGCGCTGCCGTCCTTGGCAGAGTGGGCACCGTCTGCGGCGGTCTGCACACCGGCGGTGTACTGGCCCACGCTGGAAACGAAGAGCTGGATCTTGGAAAGGCTGTCCTTCAGGGCACGTACATCCGCGATATCCTGACTGTTCTCTACCTGATACTTCAGCTCTGCCTTGGCGGTGTCCTTAGCCTCCTGACTGGTCAGCAGCTGCACCAGGCCGCACAGCATGGAGGGATCGTAGTTCTGCATCAGGTGCAGAGCAGCCTCCAGATCATGGTTCGTCTTGGTAGCGGAAAGGTACAGCGCCAGATCCAGCTGGCTGTCCTTGAAGCTGGGAGCCTGTTCCCAGATGGTGCGCACCATCTTGCGGCGGCCGGCAGCCAGCGTCTTGTCGTTCATGGTCAGGATGTTGTCGATGACGGCGGCGTAGTTGTCCCAAGTCATGTCGGTGTCGATCAGACCGCCCTCTTTCAGGGTCTTGTTGGCAGAAGCCAGCACGCCGTCAGCCACCTGCTGTGCACCGCTGTTCAGGGCGCTGTTGTTGGCGCTCAGGGTGTCCAGACCGGTGGTCAGCTGCCCCAGACCCTCGTCCAGTGCGGCTGCACCATTGTTCAGGGTGTTGGCACCGTCCAGCAGTGCCAGCACGCCGCTGGCCAACTGGGTGGTACCATCTTCCAGCTGAGAAGCGCCGTCCAGCAGCTGGCTCATGGCATCGTTCAGCTGGTTGATGCCATCGGTCAGGTCGTTGATGCTGCTCAGGTCAAACACATTGTCGGTGCCCAGAGCCGCAGCGCTGGTGGCGCAGGCCATCATCACCTGCGGGCAGGTCAGCCCGGTGACATCTGCTTCCACCGTGATGGTGTCCTGCAGATAGTCCTCAATGGTGTCCAGTTCGTCCGGCAGCAGACCGGACAGGGAATCCTTCACGCCCGGCAGGGTGACAAAGGCAGCCACATTGCTCTTGGCGGCGCTTTCCACCAGACCGTGGGCAGCCACCACGTTGGTGGCATCCTGTCCGAAGATCACGCCCACAGCGGTGACCAGCGGGGTAACGATGGTGCGGTCAGTACCGTTCACGTTCACGGTGCCGGTCTCGTTGTTCTTCAGGGCAATAGTCATGGTCAGATGACCGCTCTTGCCGATCAGATCTTCCAGTGCGGCTTCCTGACCGTCCAGCGCGTAGGTAACGGTAGCCTGAATGGGCAGGGCGCGGTCGGTGTCACCTTTATAATACACATCGGTATCGTCGGTGTTCCACACCAGCTTTTCGCCGTCCTGTGTGAACTCGGCGCTGCTCTCGGTGTTCTGGATATTGGTCAGGGTGCTCTGGTCGGTCACATTGGACAGACCGGAGGCGCTGTAAACGTGCTCGCTGACGGTGGTGCTCTGGATGGAGCCATCGGCGTTCATCACAGCGTACACGGTCTCAGACTTGGTAAAGCTGCTGCCGCCTGCGGCAAAAGCCGGGGCTGCACAGCTGGCGGCAAGGGCAACTGCCAGCGCCGCACTGGCGAAACGAAGCGATTTTTTCATAACGCATTACTCCTTTTCAGACTTCTTGGCGTTGGCAGATTCAGGTACCATCCACTTCAGGGTGGTGTGGCGGATGAGCCAGTCACACAGCATCAGGGCGGCGGGCAGCACCACCAGAATGACCAGCATACTGATCAGCGCGCCGCGGGAGATCAGCAGGCAGATGCTCCGCAGCAGCTCCATCTTACTGATGGCTGCCACGCCGACCGTAGCGGCGAAGAAGGTCAGGCCGCTGGTCAGGATGGACTGGCTGCAGTGTTCCAGCGACTGCTGGGCAGCTTCCTTGGGGGTGCGGCCAAAGGCGCGCTCCTCGTGATAACGGGTGGTCATCAGGATGGAGTAGTCCACGGTAGCGCCCAGCTGGATGGTGCCGATGACGATGCTGGCGATAAAGGGCAGCTGCGTACCGGTAAAGTACGGGATGCCCATATTGATGGCGATAGCGGCTTCGATGCTGGCAACCAGCAGCACCGGGATGGAAATGCTCTTGAAGGAGATGGCGATGATGACCAGAACGGCCATGATCGACCAGACGTTGACGTTCTTGAAGTCCACGTCTGCCACCTCGATCAGGTCTTTGGTCATAGCGCCTTCACCGGTGATGACGCCCTCGGGGTCTACGTTTTTGATCAGGCCGATCATTTCGTCCAGCTGGCTGTTGATGGCGTCCGTGCCGGTCTTGTAGGAGCTGTTGGCAAGGATCAGCTTGTAGCCGCCGGACTGCAGGATCTCCATCACGCTGTCGGGCAGCAGCTCGGTGTCAAAGCCGGGGCCGGTAATGGAGTCCAGACTTACCACCTGCGTGATACCATCCACGTCCTTCAACTCGTCGCACAGGTCGGACACCTGCGTAGCGGTCAGATCGTCATGCACCAAAATGAAGTGGCTGGTGGTCATACCGAAGTCCTCGCCCAGCTTGTTGGTGCCCACAATGCCGGTCAGGTCCTGGGGCAGGGAATCGAACAGGGTGTAGTACACGCTGGTCTTGTTCTGCGCAATGGCAAAGGGGATGAGGATGAGGATAAAGACGACCACGATGGGCACGGAATGCTTGGAAACAAAGTAGCTCAGCTTGGTCAGCCGGGGGATAACGGTGCGGTGCTTGTATTTTTCCACCCACTTATCAAAGGTAAGGATCAGGGAGGGCAGAATGACCACGGTGCAAATGACGCCCAGTGCCACGCCCTTAGCCATGACAAGGCCGATATCGCGGCCCAGCGTCAGACGCATGGCGCACAGTGCAAGGAAGCCTGCAATGGTGGTCAGGCTGGAAGCGGAGATGGAGGTCATGGTCTTGCAGATAGCGCTGGTCATGGCCTCCTCATTGGTGGAGCGCAGCTCCTTTTCTTCCTGATAGCGGTGCAGTAGGAAGATAGAAAAGTCCATCGTAACGCCCAGCTGCAGCACAGTGGCAAGCGCCTCGGTGATGTAGCTGATCTGCCCCAAAAAGATGTTGGTGCCGAAGTTGTACGCGATGGGGAACAGCAGACCCAGCATGAACAGCAGCGGGGTGAGGGTGCTTTCCAGCGAGAGGAACAGCACCAGCAGGCTGGCACCCACGGCGATCAGGATGTACAGGGGCATTTCCTGATTGACCAGCGCCTTGGTGTCCTGCAGAATGACGCTCATACCGCCGAAGAAGCAGTCCTTACGCAGCAGCTTTTCGATCTGCTTGACGGCTTCCATGGTCTCGTCGCTGGCGCTGGGGGCGTCAAAGCGGACGATCAGCATGGTGGAATCGTTTTTGCCGAACATGAACTGCTGTACATCGGCAGGCAGCATGGCGGTGGGGATGCTGGGGTCGATCACATCGCTGAGCCAGAAGGTCTGGGTGACGCCGGGCACGGCTTCGATCTCCTTTTTCATAGCGATGAGTTCATTGGTTGGCAGGCCCTCTACCGTGATCATACCGGTGGAGGCCAGATGGAAATCGTCCTCAAGGGCTACCTCGCCGATCATGGAGTCCAGATCCTGCGGCAGGTAGGTGAGGATGTCATAATTGATGCGGGTGGCAATGGCGCCGATCGCGGAAGGGATCAACAGCAGCACGGCCACTGTTAAGATCAGCTTGCGCAGACGCACGATGCCTTGTGCGATCTTTTTCATGAGAACCCTCCAGAATAGAAAGTTGATTGGGAAAGCCCGCGAAACTGACCGCCGGTCATCTTCCGGGCAAACACTATTATATCCACCCCGGGCAGAGTGTCAAGCAGAAAAAGTGACTGAAAGTCAGTTTTTTTATCACCTGCAAAAAATTGTATAAGAAATCAGGCTTGCACAAACGGCAAAGGACTGCTAAACTAAGTAGCACAGGCCGGACGCAGCACATACCTGCGTCTAAATTCAGAGAAAAGAGGAATCTACCCAGAGCATGAGCACCGTGGAAGGTAAGAAACAGGAAAAGCGCCGCGCCCTGCTGGATGCAGCCTACGAGCTGTTTCTGGAGCGGGGCACCGCCAAGACCAGCGTGGAGGATATCACCAGCCGGGCAAAGGTGGGCAAAGGCACGTTTTATCTGTATTTTCAGGATAAGGGCGCGGTGATGCAGGCGCTGCTGGGCAGGGTGAGCTACCAGCTGCTGAGCGATGCCTGCCTTGCAGTCGAGCAGCACCCCGAGCTGCCCGACTTTACCGCGCAGGTAGTGTTCGTCATCGACCATATCATCGAGGCGCTGCGGCAGGATGTGCTGGTGTTGCGGTTTCTGGAGCGCAACTTCGTCTGGCCCGGGCTGGACCAGATCGAAGCCAGCAGGGAAGCCGAGCCCCTGATGCGCAAGCTGCTGGCCATCGTGCTTTCCAGCCCGGAGATGGCCGGCCGCACCGAGCGGGAGGTCTATCAGCGCATCACCGCCCTTGGCAGTATGTGTATGTCGGTGTGCTATTCCAGCATTCTGGAGGGCAAGCCGGACAACATCGACGCCATGAAGCCGGTACTGTACGACATCATCCGCCGGGCGCTCTCGCCGGAAAAGTAAAAAAGAACACATAAAAAAGCACAAAAGGTCTTGCTTTTTGCAAAAAGCTGTGGTAAACTATCCAAGTCGATATGACATGGACGGTTAGCTCAGCTGGTAGAGCATCTGCTTGACGTGCAGGAGGTCACAGGTTCGAGTCCTGTACCGTCCACCATACAGTTCGTACTCGAACCCGATTCTTTACGAAAAAGGGTTCGGGTACGTTTTTTATTTATCGGAGGTTCTGCGGAAGGACTACTCGGAACGGTAAACGAGCAAAGGCAGGGTATCACTATGACGGTGGTATCCTGCCTTTTGCTTGTTTGGGAATTTCGCCTTGTTAGAAAATTTCTGGTCTATGTTGAAAAGCCTTTCTTTTTATGATATAATCAATATGGGTAAATATATCGTGATTTGATGATGTGCGGAGGTGAAATCATGGCTACTGCGCCAAGCATGGGAAAACTAATCTATCATATAACATCTATAGATAATCTTCCTTCGATTTTAAAGTTTGGTCTGCTCTCTCGAAAATGCATATTACAAAACCACGACATACACTTTACTGATATTGCCGATCCAGAAATCTTAAGTAAACGTGAGCGATATAAGGAAGCTCTTTCACAATATGTCTTATTTCATTTTTTTGCAAAAAATCCATTTGATGGTGCAGTGTGCGAAAAGTATGGATCAGAAAATATGGCAATCATCGCTGTTTGGAGAAGTATTTGTGAACATAATAATTATCAAATAATTCCATCACATCCATTGGATAGTGATGCTCCAGATCTTTATTCTTATGGAGAAGGTTTCAAGAAGGTTCGATGGAATATATTAGACGATAGAGAGCATCGCGATTATAAAAATGCAGAGATCCGGAAAGCATGTATGGCAGAATGTGTTGTGAAGGGATGTGTTCCGGTATCAGATTTTGCATATATTTATCTTTATAGTGAAAGGGCAAAAGAAAAGATTTTAAAAATGGAAAATGCCGTAGCTATTAAGGATAGGATACAGGTTATGCCTAGTATGTTTCCCATAAGTCGATAATTAAATTGGGAGGTGATTCAAGTGTTTTTCTATACAACAGGAGATTTGCTCCAGTCCGATGCGGAAGCTCTTGTCAACACAGTAAACTGTGAAGGTTATATGGGAAAGGGAATCGCCTATCAATTTAAACTTAAATTTCCAAACAACAACAAAGACTATGTTAAGGCGTGTAAAAATGGTACACTACGTCCCGGAAAACTTCATATTTATAAGGAAAGTGAAAAAATCATCATTAATTTCCCGACCAAAGATAAATGGCGTGAAAAATCACGAATGGAATATAT
Source organism: Faecalibacterium intestinale (assembly GCF_040096575.1). Taxonomy (NCBI): domain Bacteria; kingdom Bacillati; phylum Bacillota; class Clostridia; order Eubacteriales; family Oscillospiraceae; genus Faecalibacterium; species Faecalibacterium intestinale. Next base: position 9,368 of record NZ_JBBMEN010000022.1, on the reverse strand, counting down.
TGAGGACGGGTTGGATGCGCTTGTTTTACTAATAAAAGAACTCAACATAAAGAGTATAGCTATTCCACCGTTGGGAAGTGGTAATGGTGGTCTTATTTGGAATGACGTTAAGCAAGTTTTGGCAAAAAAACTAGAGGACATAGCCAAACAGGTAGCGATTTATATTTATGAGCCTTCTCGAAACTTTGCCACAACGCCAACGCAGGAGCCAAAACTGAGCACATCAGCACTCGTGTTAATGGAATTAAAGGGGCATTTAAAAAAGTTTAACAGTCTTCGTTTGCAAAAAGCGGCGTATTTCATGGATTTGTTTTCCTCAAAAAAATATTTTCGTTTTGTTCCTCATAAATACGGTCCTTATGATCATTCCATTGATATAGTTAGTAAGGGAATTCGTGAATTTCAGCAGTTTCATGGAACATCTTCTACAAAAGAAGCTGAGAAAATTCTATTTAATAAACTTACGAGTGAGTCGGTAAATAATACTTTACAAGCATTGCTCCCTTGGATCATAAAGTCTTGTGATTTTGTAAACTCTATTGAAACTGATCATGAACTAGAATGTTTGGCAACAATTTGTTTTCTAATTGAAAATTCAGGAGGCTTAACAGCAGAAGGAATTGTTTCCGGATTTAAGAATTGGTCTGAGGAAAAGGCAAAGAGGTTTACTGAACAAGAAATTATCGAGGGAATCCAAAAGTTATATATGCTTGGAGTTATAGAAAAAAATCTTGTAGGTTATAACCTTGCTGCATAAAACAAAAACAGGGTGCGCCCACCCGGACGCACCCTGCCAAAGACCACAGACAATAGCGATATGTATACCAGGGAGTTCCCCAGCGGGAACTTCCTGGATTTCTTTTTTGTTTGCGTGATGAGCCTGCTCCGCCTGCCACGCGGCAAACTCCCTCTGGCCTTCCTCGCTGTTCCAGCAGGCAAGGATGGCCGGGTAGAATGCCCGCGCCAGACGGTCAATGACTTCATCGGGATAAGAGGAAGTATTTGTGGACTTTTTCTTTTTGTTCAAACGCACGCTCCTTTGATCGTCCCACCGCAGCAAAGTCGGGCGAGAAAATCAAAGTTCTAGTTTCTATCAGGCGCAAGGGCGCGGATGCTTTCCGCCCTGCACTTGCGGTTGGTGGCTCGTTGATGGCTTACAAGTGCCTATCGTTATGCGATTTCTTTATCGTTCAGCATTTCTTCAAACTGTGCCATATACGCCTTGTGCTGCTTGAGGATTTTTAGCGTTTCAGTTTTGGCGTAGGAATCGTCCGGCAGCTTAGGCAAGTATCTCATCAAAAAATCAAAGTCCTGCTGAATCCGCCGGACAGCGACTTCCAGCGCGGAGTAGTTGATTCCAGAGTAGTGTGAGTAGCTCGACTGCGGAGCGGGGCGGCCCTCCGGATGCAGAATCTCGTGCACGATCTGCTTGTGGTTCGGAAAATCAGCTTTGGCAAGGCGGTGCATATCGGCATCACGGACTTTGAACTGCCCGGACAGGATTTTTTCCTGTATACCGGGCACCATCTGTTCCATGATCTCTACGCCGTGCATGAACTTTTCAGAACGGGCAACGTAGGATTCGCTGACATTGTTCCGCTCTGCAATCTGCTTGCGGATGCTCGCTTCCGCAGAGGTGGGAGGAATTGTGTCAATTTGACACAATTCCTCCGGGGCGGTTTTCTTGGCAGCAGCCGTGTGCTGGTTGTTGCCGTTTCCACCGGGCTTTCGATGCTCCATACTGTACTGTTTTCCAATGAGGAACTTCTTCTGCTCCGGTGTGAGGTTGCGCCGTCCCAGCTGATTTTTGCAAATCCAAGCGAGAACTTCTTCCCGGCTTTCAAACGGGAGCGGCATGGTGGAGAAATAAATCTCTGGATGCTTTTGGAGGATTGCATAACGATTGTGTCCGTCAACAAGTGTGTTGTTCCACACGATCAAAGGAGAAATCAGCTTGCCTTCTTTCAAGATGTTTTCTTCAAGCTGCTTAAATTCATCATCAGTCAACGGCGGAATCTGGGACTGGAACTCCGGATCGATTTTCAGGTTGATCATACGCACACTCCTTTATCTCTCCTGCTGCGTCTGTTCTTCCTCCCGGAAAAAGGACGCAACATTCTGCTTTGCGGTTTTCAGTTTGAGCAGTTCCTCTTTAGCTTCCTTGTACTGCTCGTAGAACTTTGCCTTTTCGGATGCCAGCTGCGCGTACTCGGCTTCCAGCTTTTTCGGGCTGGGCAGCTTGGTGATGTTGTTTGCCTTAAAATAGGCTGCTGCTGTCCGGTACGCTGTCAGCTCTGCACGATGCTGCTCCTCAAAGACTGCAGAGCAATCTTTTTGTATTCCTATAAATAACAATCAAGAGGGCGACAGCTTTTGTTGTCACCCTCTTGATTGTTATTTATTTTTCCCACGTTTTGGCTTTTTGTCGGACATTTATAATTTGGAGCTGGTACAGAATGCTGGGAATTGCTGAAACCAATGAAAAAATACCCAAGGCAATAGAATGCTTAATAATGGCAAACAGTGCAAATAGAAGCAGCAGGAATAGCCATGGGTTACGCAAAGTGCGGTAGTATTTTTCTTTATCGGCATAAGAGGTATGAAGTTCAAAAGGCTTTCCGTCGTTTGCTTTTTCTACAATCAATAGTTCTCGGTTAAAAGTTGTTGCGTTTGTTGCAATATAACCGCCCATTTCCGCCCATGGACGCAATCGAACTTTTCCGACAGAATAGTTTAGATTGATATTCTTGAAAAACACCTTGTAACCCATATCCTCCAAAAAGTTAGCATAGTCTGTTGCGTTATCTTTTGATTTTTCTCCGATAAACTCTACACAATAGGTCACTTCGTCGGGATTACATTTTTCGAATTCATAGAGCATTCTTCCTGTCCGGACAAGTCGATAGCCTTTTTGAGACATTTGATTTAACCAGTTTGCCTGTGCATTTAGCAATCCACCAAAGAAGCGATAGCATTTTTTACTCATACTGTACCTCTCCAATAATTTCACTTGCGACGCATACAAGTTCGTTTAGTCTTGCAAGCTCTTTTTCTGCAATTTCTTTTCCCTGTGATGTAATGTGGTATTCTTTTTTTCTTCCCTCACTATCTCCATAAGGTTCAATCCACTTCTTGTCCTGCAAAGAGTTTAATGCTCCATATAAAGTGCCTGCGCCTAGGGAAAGCCGTCCGCCTGTTTTTTCTTCAATAAATTGCATGACGGCGTATCCGTGTTTTGGCGTATAAAGAGAGAGCAAAATATAAAAGGTGACTTCTGTAAGCGCACCACCTTTTGTATTATCTCGCATGGTTTGACCTCCTTATTACGGTTACCGTAATAAATATATCACTAACCGTAATATTCGTCAAGCAGATTCAGAAAAATTATTTGAGGGATGTGTAAAAGAAGAACGGTCTACTCTATTCTTGTTTTGTTGTTCGGCGTGTCGTGGTGCTGGGAATTGCTAGGGGTCGGTTGAACATTCGTTTTGGTCATTGTACCTCCTGTCTGTTCGATAACTCCTCGGTGAAGTTATGTAAGCACGACACGCCGTTGCTGTTCGCACCGTCAGGTGCGAACCATGAGCAGGGTTTTGGGCTGGACCGCGTTTGCGTAGCAATGAAAGCCCCAGTGGGGCTTTTAAGCGGCAGAGCGGTCTTGCGCAGCAAGATGGAGGGGCTTTGCCCCGACAAGCTCGGTGGGATTTGCGATAGAGGGTATCACGGATCGCAGGGCACGTCAAGATGGTTTTGCAAATTTTATTGCAGTAAAGCAGTGATAGTAGGACTTATATTTAACACCCGGCAAGAAACAATTTCCGTTTCGCACATTGTAATGTTCGCAGAAAAAACTTATAATGCTTTTGAACCTGTAGGACACACAAAACGCGGAAAAGAGAGGGAATCATGAGAAAACTGTTCCTTTTGGAAGATGATCTGAGCCTGATCAGTGGGCTGACCTTTGCATTCAAGAAACAGGGCTTTGCACTGGATACAGCCCGGACGCTGGCAGAAGCCGAGGTGCTGTGGTCAGACAGAAAATATGACCTGCTGGTGCTGGATGTTTCCCTGCCGGATGGCTCTGGCTTCGATTTTTGCCAGAAGGTGCGGCGCACATCCAACGTGCCGATTCTGTTCCTGACTGCTTCGGATGAGGAAATGAATATCATCATGGGACTGGAACTGGGCGGGGATGATTACCTGACCAAGCCGTTTAAGCTGGGTGTCCTGTTGTCGCGGGTCAATGCACTGCTTCGCCGTGCAAATGCGTCCAGCGCAGGAGAACCCGTACTGGAATCGGGTAGCATCACCGTCCGGCTGTTGCAGGGGCAGGCATACAAAAACGGAGTATTGCTGGAACTGACCGGCGCAGAGTACAAACTGCTCTGCTTCTTTATGCAGCATCCGAATGCCGTGCTATCCAAGGAACAAATTCTGGATGCACTGTGGGACTGCGATGGGGATTACATTGACAGCAGTGCCTTAACAGTGTACATCCGGCGGCTGCGGATGAAGATTGAGGACGACCCCGGCAAACCGCAGATGTTGCTGACTGTCCGCGGCATGGGCTATAAATGGAATGGGTAAAGGTGCCGTATGAAAGTATTCGCAAACCGGGAGACCCGAAATTTGTTCCAAGCCGTGCTGGCGGTCTGGGCGGTGGCATTGGCTCTCACGCAGGGCATCGTATGGCATACGACGCACGCATTCTCTTTCGCATTACTGTTGGTTTTTCTGCTTCTGGGCGGCTGTCTCTGGGGCGTGCTTTTTCGCTATTTCCAAAGGCAGAGCGCGCTTCTGGAACAGGCAGTCCAGCAAATCCAAAGCTGTCTGGATGGCAACCCGGATGCACGACTGGACTGCGACCGGGAGGGAGAATTTTACCGTCTGTTTCACTCCGTTAATGCATTGGCGGCAGTTCTGAGCGCACACGCAGACAACGAGCAACGGGAGAAGCGTTTTTTGAAAAATACCATTGCAGATATTTCGCACCAGCTCAAAACACCGCTGGCGGCGTTGAATATCTACAACGGTCTGCTTCAGGACGAAGTTGTTTCGCCGTCGGAGGTCAAAGAGTTTGCAGACCTGTCCGAACAGGAGTTGGACCGCATCGAAACGCTGGTGCAGAATCTGCTCAAAATCACCCGGCTGGATGCCGGTTCGGTCGTCTTGGAGAAGAAAAACGAAAATGTTGCTGAAATGGTGCAGGACATCGCGCGGCAGTATCACTATCGTGCCAAGCAGGAACAGAAAAAGCTCGTTCTGTCCGGCTCAGAGGCGGTTACACTTTGGTGCGACCGTGACTGGATGCAGGAAGCTGTGGACAATCTTGTAAAGAATGCCCTTGACCACACAAAGAGCGGAGATACGATTCAGGTAGAGTGGAATGCACTGCCGTCCATGGTTCAGATCAAAGTGCGCGACAACGGCAGCGGCATCCACCCGGAAGATTTGTACCATATCTTCAAACGGTTTTATCGCAGCCGCTTTTCACAGGATACACAGGGCATCGGGCTGGGTCTGCCGCTGGCAAAAGCCGTTGTGGAAGCCCATCACGGCACCATTGAAGTAGACAGCGAGCTGGGAAAGGGCACGACCTTTACGCTGAATTTTCCGATTCCTACAAAATTGTAGGCTGCGTGTAGGCTTGCAGTAAGGTTGACGTGTTATCCTTTTCTGCACAGACAGAGATCATCCGTCTGAATCGAAGGAACCTGCAAAGTGAGGGATACACTATGGAACTATTAGAAGTCAACCATCTCTGCAAGACCTACGGCAGCGGAGAAACCGCTGTCCATGCGCTGAAAGATGTTAGCTTTTCAGTGCCAAAAGGCGAATATGTGGCGGTCGTTGGCGAATCCGGCTCCGGCAAAAGCACCCTGCTCAACCTGATTGGCGGACTGGATACGCCGACTTCCGGCAAGGTGCTGATTGATGGCAAGGATGTTTTTGCCATGAAAGACCGGGAGCTGACGATCTTCCGCCGCCGCAATATCGGTTTTATCTTTCAGGCATTCAACCTCATCCCGGAACTGACCGTAGAACAGAATATCCTGTTCCCGGTGCTGCTGGACTACCAAAAGCCGGACAGGGCATATCTGGAAGAACTGCTGACCGTGCTGAATCTGAAAGACCGTCGGAAGCATCTGCCAAGTCAGCTTTCCGGTGGGCAGCAGCAACGGGTAGCCATTGGCCGCGCCCTGATGACCCGCCCTTCCCTGATTTTGGCGGATGAGCCGACCGGCAATCTGGACACCCAGAACACCAGCGAGGTCATTGCCCTGCTAAAAGAAACATCCCGGAAATACGAGCAGACCATTCTGATGATCACCCACAACCGCAGCATTGCGCAGACGGCAGACCGGGTGTTGCAGGTATCGGACGGCTGCCTGACCGATTTTGGGAGGTGCCGGGAATGAGTAGCACAGAAATGAAAAGCTATCTGAGCCTGATCCCGATTTCTGCCAAGGTGCGCAGACGGCAGAACCGCATGACGATTTTGTGCATCGTCCTTGCGGTGTTTCTGGTCACGGCGGTGTTCAGTATGGCAGATATGGCGATTCGGATGGAAACCTCAAACCAGCTGAACAAAAACGGAAACTGGCATATCATGGTAAAGGACATCTCCCCTGAAACAGCCGCAGAGCTTGCCGCACAGGAGGATGTTGCTGCATTTTCGGCGTATAGCGACATCAACGCTTCCCTTAAGGAAAACTACTTTGCCGGAGATAAACGTGCCGCACTGGTAGGAGCAGATGATGCGATCCTTCAAATCTTTCCGGGAATGCAGTGTAGCACTGCCCCGGCGGATGGCGAAGTGCTCGTGACAGCAAACATTCGGGATTGGCTGGATGTTACGGTCGGTACAGCGATTCCGCTGACGCTCCCGGATGGACAGACCATTTCGCTTACTGTCGCAGGTTTCAATGAGGATACCTCCGATGCGAACCAGTATGATGCTGTTGTGCTGGTGATGAACCGCAGTACATTTTCTCAGATTGCCGCACAGGTAGAAGAATCCTTTGAAACACAGTATTTCATCCAGTTCAAGCCAGGTACCAATTTGCGACAGTCCATTGTGAACATCGAAAACAAGTACGGAATTTCAGAAGAAAAAATCTCCGAAAATACTTACCTGATGGCGTTGAACGCAAGCAGCAACAACGATTATATTGTAGGCTTATATGCGGTAGCGGCTGTGTTGGCTGGCATGGTCGTCCTTGCCGGAATTTTTATGATCACAGGCAGCATCAACAGCAATGTAGCGCAGCGTACCAGCTATTATGGAATGCTGCGTTGTCTTGGGGCAGGAAAAAATCAGGTTCGGATGCTTGTCCGGCTGGAAGCCCTTTTCTGGTGTAAAACTGCTGTTCCAGCAGGATGTGTGCTGGGAATCGTTTCCACATGGGGATTGTGTTCCTTTCTGCGTAGATTTATCGGCGAGGAGTTCAGTTCTTTACCAGTGCTTGGCATCAGCCCGGTCGGTATTATCTGTGGTTCCGCGCTGGGACTTATCACGGTTTGGTTCGCGGCATCTTCTCCGGCACGGCGGGCGGCAAAAGCTTCTCCGATCACAGCAGCAACTGGGAATGCGGTAGAAAATGCAGCGGATTCTTCGTGTCATGCTCGGTTGTTTGGAAGTCGTGCAGAGCTTTCTTTGGGCGTGAGCCATGCAACCTCGTCCAAAAAGAACTTGCTTCTGATGACAGGTTCCTTTGCGTTAAGCATTCTCCTGTTTTTGAGCTTTTCGGTTTTGCTTCGATGGGTTGGATTTGCGCTGAATCCGTTGCAGCCCTACACACCGGACTTATCGGTGGCTGAAACATCCGGGCAAAATGTCCTTGACCCGGTGCTGGTGGAGCAGCTGGAAGCTCTGCCGGAAGTCAAACACGCATTCGGGCGGATGTATTGCCCGCTCCCGGCGGAATATCAGGGAAAACAGGGGTCCATCGACCTGATTTCATACGATACTATACAGTTTGGCTGGGCGAAAAAAGACCTGATTGGCGGAACCCTTCCGCAGGAGCCGGAGGATGGCACATACCCTGTGCTGACGGTATTCGACAAAAGCAACTCCCTGACCGTGGGTGATACCATTCAGATGGAGGATGCAAAGCTCACAGTCGTGGGTGTATTGAACGACAGCCCGTTCAGTAGTACCGATTCCCCGATTGTTATCTGCACCGAAGAAACCTTCCATCAGCTGACCGGGCAAAACCGCTATGCGGTGATCGATATTCAACTAAAAGATACCACAGCAGACGCAGCTATTGCACAAATACACACCCTGCTGAGCGACACGTTAAACAAGCAGGTTGTTTTTTCCAACCGAATCGAAGGAAATCGGATGATACAAAGCACCTACTGGGCGTTCCATCTGGTGGTCTATGCGTTTCTCATCGTGATTGCAGGAATCACCATTCTGAACATCGTCAACAGCATTTCCATGAGCGTGTCGGCACGAATGAAGCAGTATGGCATCCTGCGTGCCATCGGGATGGATGATGCACAGCTGAAACGCATGATCTCTGCCGAAGCTGGCACCTATGCGGTGTCCGGTCTTGTGGTGGGCATTGCGCTGGGTCTTGTGCTGAATCGGAAGCTGTATATCCTGCTCATCACCCATTATTTCGGTGCAGCGTGGCAGGTGCCGTGGGGCTGTCTTGCCGTGATTGTCGTAGTCGTGCTGGCGGCTGTGGTGCTGGCAGTATATAACCCGGTCAGGCGAATCCTCATGCAGCCCATTACTGCAACCATCAGTGAATTATAAACCAGAACAACAGATGTCCACCAGCTTATGGCAAAAACCATAGGTCGGTGGGTATCTGATTTACGAAAAGAATTAAATGCTGTTCGCTGATTTTCCCATTGCAAACCGTTGTAAAACATGGTATATATATTATACGAAACTACATTTTGAAAGAACCGTTCGCCGTTTAATGATGTGTAAAGTGAGGTGCCTGCCATGACCGCTGTGATCTATGCCCGCTATTCTTCTGACAGCCAGCGTGAAGAATCTATCGAAGGCCAGATTCGCGAGTGTACGGCCTATGCGGAAAAGAATGGCATCACCATCGTCAAGCACTATATTGACCGTGCCATCTCTGCCAAGACGGACAATCGCCCGGAGTTCCAGCAGATGATAAAAGACAGCGACAAGAAGCTGTTTGACATTGTTCTGGTCTGGAAGCTCGACCGCTTTGCCCGAAATCGCTACGATGCCGTGAACTACAAGCACCAGTTGGAAAAGAACGGTGTCCATCTGGTGTCTGCCATGGAACCCATTTCTGCAGGATAGTTCTCGGAGGTGACTTTTCTGACTTTGTTACTCGATGGCATCCAATGGGCCGATAAAGCGGTAGAAAATC
>NZ_JBBMEN010000021.1:0-44656 GCF_040096575.1 Faecalibacterium intestinale | reverse complement strand
CTTGGAGCGCTTCGTACATCTCAGTGTCAACTGGTGTTTTTCAGCGTCTATTGGTTCTTTTCAAGGGCTTCCTGCTGGGACTTCAGAAGTCATTCTTTTGTCTCAGCGCTTGGCGCTCACATATAGTACCATACCGCAACCGCTTTTGCAAGCCTTTTTTACATTTTTTTCGCCTTTTTTTGCGCTTTGTGAACTATCGCCAGTTTTCCGCCGGGAACCGCCGGGTGTTTTGACGTCTCCAGCAGCGGCGGTGTCTCCCGCCCTATATTATTACATTATATAGGCAGCGTGATGCACAAACGGGTATAGACAGCGGCTTATATTACCCGCCAGAAAGCGTACTGCGCTGTCAAGACTTTCCGTGCAAAATTTTGTCCCGAAAAATATCTGCGATTTTTGGCGATTGCTACAAAACGCAAAATATAGTGGTATTTTGCTTGACTTGCCACTAGATAATGATAAAATAGAGCTACATTCAGTTTGTTGGATATCATTGTGCGCAAACGGGTATCTCTTAGGGTAAGGGATACCCGTTCACAATGCGCCTATATAGAAGGAGGAGAACCGATGAAGATCATCAAACGAAACGGTGCAGAAGTTCCTTTTGATATTACCAAGATCATCACCGCCGTTACCAAAGCCAGCGATTCTGTGGGCGGTCAGGCTCGCCTGAGCCGGGAGCAGATCACCCAGATCGCCGCAGCTGTTACCGACCAGTGCCAGCAGCTCAACCGCGCGGTCAGCGTGGAAGAAGTACAGGATCTGGTGGAGAACCAGCTGATGGACATTCAGGCGCACGATGTAGCACGCCACTATATCACCTACCGCTACGTCCAGAGCCTGAAGCGCCAGACCAACACCACCGACGAGCGTATTCTGAGCCTGATCGAGTGCCAGAACGAAGAGGTCAAGCAGGAGAACGCCAACAAGAACCCCACCGTCAACAGCGTGCAGCGCGACTATATGGCCGGCGAGATCTCCAAGGATCTGACCGCCCGTCTGCTGCTGGACCCGGAGATCGTAAAGGCACATCAGGAGGGTCTGATCCACTTCCACGATTCCGACTACTTCGCCCAGCATATGCACAACTGCGATCTGGTGAACCTTGAGGATATGCTGCAGAACGGTACCGTTATTTCCGGCACCTATATCGAAAAGCCGCACAGCTTCTCCACCGCCTGCAACATTGCCACCCAGATCATTGCGCAGGTAGCTTCCAACCAGTACGGCGGCCAGAGCATCAGCCTGACCCATCTGGCACCCTTTGTGGACGTCTCCCGCAAGAAGATCGCCGCTGAGGTGGAGCTGGAGATGGAAGGTCTGGACGTCTCTGCCGAGCGCAAAAAGGAGATCGTGGAGCGCCGTCTGCGCAACGAGATCAACCGCGGCGTGCAGACCATCCAGTATCAGGTGGTCACCCTGATGACCACCAACGGTCAGGCACCCTTTATTACCGTGTTCATGTATCTGGGCGAAGCCCGCAACCCGCAGGAAAAGGCCGACCTTGCCATCATCATCGAGGAGACCATCCGCCAGCGCTATCAGGGCGTGAAGAATGAGGCCGGTGTGTGGATCACCCCCGCCTTCCCCAAGCTGATCTATGTGCTGGAAGAGGACAACATCCGCCCCGGCGCTCCCTACTACTACCTGACCGAGCTGGCCGCCAAGTGCACCGCTAAGCGCATGGTGCCGGACTATATCTCGGAAAAGAAGATGCTGGAACTCAAGGTGGACAAGAATGGCGAGGGCCACTGCTACACCTGCATGGGCTGCCGTAGCTTCCTGACTCCCTATGTGGACCCCGAGACCGGCAAGCCCAAGTACTATGGCCGCTTTAATCAGGGCGTGGTCACCATCAATCTGGTGGACGTTGCCCTGAGCTCCGGCGGCAACTTTGAAAAGTTCTGGAAGATCTTTGACGAGCGTCTGGATCTGTGCCACCGGGCTTTGCAGGCACGCCATAAGCGGCTGCTGGGCACCCCCAGCGACGCTGCTCCCATTCTGTGGCAGTACGGCGCGCTGGCACGCCTGAAGAAGGGCGAAAAGATCGACAAGCTGCTCTTCGGCGGCTACTCCACCATCAGTCTGGGCTATGCCGGCCTGTACGAGTGCGTGAAGTATATGACCGGGAAGAGCCACACCGACGCCGGTGCCAAGCCCTTTGCCCTGAGCGTGATGCAGCACATGAACGACAAGTGCAACGAGTGGAAGAAGGCCGAGAACATGGACTACTCCCTCTACGGCACCCCGCTGGAATCCACCACCTACAAGTTTGCCAAGTGCCTGCAAAAGCGCTTTGGCATCGTGGAGGGCATCACGGACAAGAACTATATCACCAACAGCTACCATGTCCATGTCTCTGAACCCATCGACGCCTTTACCAAGCTGAAGTTTGAGGCCGACTTCCAGCGCCTGTCCCCGGGCGGTGCCATCAGCTATGTGGAAGTGCCCAATATGCAGGACAATCTGGAAGCCGTCATGAGCGTGCTGCAGTTCATCTACGACAACATCATGTATGCCGAGTTGAACACCAAGTCCGACTACTGTCAGGTGTGCGGCTATGATGGCGAGATCAAGATCGTAGAGGACGACGGCAAGCTGGTGTGGGAGTGCCCCAAGTGCGGCAACCGCGACCAGAACAAGCTGAATGTTGCCCGCCGCACCTGCGGTTATATCGGCACCCAGTTCTGGAATCAGGGCCGCACGCAGGAGATCAAGGACCGCGTGCTGCATCTGTAAAAACAGCAAAACTTTATTTTTGATTTGATGTTTGGAGCGGTCTTTCGGCCGCTCCAAACATCTTTTCAGCAAACGACAGGAACATTAGCATGAACTACGCAAACATCAAGTATTACGATATCGCCAACGGCCCCGGGGTGCGCACCAGCGTTTTTGTATCCGGCTGCCGCCACCACTGCCCGGGCTGCTTCAACGCCGTGGCATGGGACTTTGCCTACGGTCAGCCCTTTGATAAGACCGTGCGCAACGAGGTATTTGCCTCCTGCCAGCCGGACTATATCGCCGGGCTCTCCCTGCTGGGCGGCGAACCCTTTGAGCCGGAGAACCAGCGGGAGCTGCTGCCCTTTGTGCGCAACTTCAAGGCGCTGTACCCTGCCAAAACGGTGTGGTGCTATTCCGGCTACACTTGGGAACAGCTTACCGGCAAAGAGCCCAGTCCCGCGCGGTGCGAGGTGACCGACGAGCTGCTGGCACTGCTGGATGTGCTGGTGGACGGCAGATTCGTGCAGGCCGAACACGACATCTCCCTGCGCTTCCGCGGCAGCCGCAACCAGCGTCTGCTGGACGTCCCCAAGTCCCTTGCCGCCGGGCAGCCCGTGTGGTGGGAGGACGAAAAGGTGTTCGCCACCCATACCATGGAACGGTAAACCGTATTGAATCCCTCCCGTGAACATCAAAAGAAGCCGCTGCACGGTCTGTGCAGCGGCTTCTTTCTTTTTTTACTCCCGGCTGCCCACGGCGTCCTCGATGACGCGCAGAAAGGCGTTGCCGTAGCGGGCAGCTTTCTTTTCGCCCACGCCGCTGATGTTCAGCAGCTCGTCGATGCTCATGGGCTTTTTCTCTGCCATCTCCCGCAGGGTGGCATCGTTGAACACCATAAAGGCGGGCAGGTTCTGCTTGCCCGCAAGGCGCTTGCGCACCGCATACAGGGCGTTGAGCAGCTTTTCGTCCGCTTCGCTCAGGCTGCCGGCTGCGGCGGGCTTTGCGCGGCGGGGCTTTTCCAGCCGGTCGGCGCTCTGGGCGGCACGGCGGCGGGCGTATTCCACCTGCAGCTGCGCTTCCTGCTCGGCGGCAAGGCAGCAGGAGCAGTTGCCGCACTTTTGGGGCGCTGCTTCCCCGAAGTATTGCAGCAGAAAGCCGCGCAGGCAGTGCTGGGTGGTGGAGTAGAAGGTCATGTACTTGAGCCGCTCCTCTGCCTTGCGGGCGGCTTCGGCCTTTACATCGGCGGGCAGACCGTTGTCGGCTTCCCGCTCCTTGTCGATAAAAAAGCGGATGGTGCGCACATCTGTGCCGGAATACAGCAGGGTACACCGGGCGGGCTGACCATCGCGCCCGGCGCGTCCAGCCTCCTGATAATAGCTTTCCAGATCCTTGGGCATATTATAATGGATGACGAACCGCACGTTGGGCTTGTCGATGCCCATGCCGAAAGCATTGGTGGCAACCATCACCTGCACCCGGTCGTAGAGGAAATCGTCCTGATTCTGCCGCCGGGTGTCTGCATCCAGCTTGGCGTGGTAGGCTGCCGCCCGGATGCTGCGGCTTTGCAGCAGCTGCACCGTCTCGTCCACCTGCCGGGTGGTGCTGCAATACACGATGCCCGCATGATTGCCCTCCTTGAGCACCAGCTCCAGCAGCTCCTTGGGCTTCTGGCTGGGCAGCGCCCGCCGGGTCTCGAAGTACAGGTTGGGGCGGTCGAAGCTGGTGGTCACCTCGTAAGGATCTCGCAGCGCCAGATGGGTGCGGATATCCTCCCGCACATGGGCGGTGGCGGTGGCGGTGAATGCGCCTATGACCGGGCGGGCGGGCAGGCTGTCCACAAACGCCTTGATGCGCAGATAGCTGGGGCGGAAGTCCTGTCCCCACTGGCTGATGCAGTGCGCCTCGTCCACCGTGACCATGCTGATTTTCTGCTCCTGCGCAAACCGTTGGAAGCCCGGCATCTCCAGCCGCTCCGGAGCCACATAGATGATCTTATACCAGCCCTCCCGGGCGCGGTGCAGCATCAGCGCCTTCTGGTTATCGGTCAGGCTGTTATTCAGAAAAGCCGCCGCCACGCCCGCCTGCACCAGCGCTCCCACCTGATCCTTCATCAGGCTGACCAGCGGGGACACCACGATGGTAATGCCCGGCAGCAGCAGTGCCGGCACCTGATAGCAGATGGATTTGCCCGCGCCGGTGGGCATGACCGCCAGCACATCCTGCCCGGCCAGCAGGCGGCTGACGATCTCCTCCTGCCCGGGGCGGAAGCTGTCGTAGCCGAAAACTTTTTTCAGGATACTGTGCGGGTTTTCCATGGTCTCCTCCGTTATATAAGTAGGTGCGCTGACGCGCCGATCGCTCAAAACCTTATCAGTATACCACAAAACCGATACTTTTGGCAGAAAAAAGCGTCACTTTGCGCAAAAATGTGCGATATCCACTCTTTCTGCCCGGGAAGGATAGCTTTTCAGGCGCGAAAATGCTATAATGAGAACACATATCTCCATGCCACCCCCGCAGACTGCCCGGCATGGATCATGCAATGTAAAAAGGAGCATTTATAATATGCAGCAGAAACTTATCACCTTTGCCGTGCCCTGCTACAACTCGGCAGCCTATATGCGTCACTGCATCGAAACGCTGCTGAGCGCAGGCGAGCAGGCCGAGATCATTCTGGTGGACGATGGTTCCGTCAAGGATGACACCCCCGCCATCTGCGACGAGTACGCCGCAAAGTACCCCACCATCGTCAAGGCCATCCATCAGGAGAACGGCGGTCACGGCGAGGGCGTCAATCAGGGCATCCGCAACGCCACCGGCCTGTACTACAAGGTAGTGGACAGCGACGACTGGCTGGACACCGACGCCCTGAAAAAGGTGCTGGAGCGCCTGACCACGCTGGTAGCCCGCGGCACCGCGCCGGATCTGATGATCTGCAACTATGTGTACGAGCACGTGGAGGACGGCACCAGCCATACCGTGCGCTACACCAACGTGTTCCCGCAGAACCGCCTGTTCGACTGGGTGCACGTCCGGCACTTCCGCCCGGATCAGAACCTGCTGATGCACTCGGTCATGTACCGCACCGAGGTGCTGCGCCAGTGCGGCATGGTGCTGCCCAAGCACACCTTCTATGTGGACAACATCTTTGTGTACCAGCCCCTGCCCTACGTCAAGAGTATGTACTATATGGATCTGGATCTGTACCGCTACTTCATCGGCCGCGCAGACCAGAGCGTGAACGAAAGCGTGATGATCGGCCGTGTGGACCAGCAGCTGCGGGTCACAAAGCACATGATCGACTGTCAGGATCTGGACGCGCTGAAAGACCAGAAGCGTCTGCGCGCCTACATGGTGCACTACCTCTCTGTGATGATGGCGGTCAGCGACATCTTCCTGCTGCTGGACGGCAGCGCCGAAGCACACGCCAAAAAGGCAGAGCTGTGGCAGTACCTCAAGGATCACGTCACCCCCGGCGTTTACCGCGCCGTACGCGTGAACCTTGGCGGCCTGACCGACCTGCGCTTCCCCGGCGGCGACAAGGTGGTCATTTCCACCTACCGCCAGCTGCGCAAGATCTTCAAGTTCAACTAAGGGCTTTTGCAAAACAGCACCAACAAAAAAAGAGATAGGTTTCCCCGAAAGGGGTTGCCTATCTCTTTTTGCTTTGATCTTATGTTTTCAGCCTTCTGCCCGATCGGTACGGTGAAGGCGGGCTATTTTCCTTATCAGGCACCCACGATCAGGCGCACGGCACCGTAGATGCCGGCGTCGTTGCCAAGGCTGGCGGCCTTGATGGGAGTCTCCTTACAGGACTGGAAGGCGTACTCCTTGTAGTGGCGCACCAGCGGGTTGAACAGAATCTCCCCGGCGCGGGCCACGCCGCCGCCGATCATGAACATTTCGGGGTCGGTGGTGGCGGCAATGTTGGCCAGTGCCATGCCCAGCGTAGAAGCCATCTCGTCCACCTCGCGGGCGGCCAGTGCGTCCCCGGCGCGGGCGGCGTCGAACACGTCCTTGGCTTCAAAGTCCTTGCCGCGCAGGGTGCAGGCGGTGTCCGGGTTTGCGTCCAGCAGCTTCTTCATGCAACGCACAACGCCGGTGGCGCTGGAATACTGCTCCAGACAGCCGCGCTTGCCGCAGCCGCAGACGGCGGTCTCGTGGGGGTTGACGGTGATGTGGCCGATCTCGCCGCCGGCACCGTGAGCGCCATCGATGACCTTGCCGTTCACGATGACGCCGCCGCCCACGCCGGTGCCCAGCGTGACCATGACGGCGCTGCGGCAGCCCTGTGCCGCGCCCATCCAGATCTCGCCCAGCGCAGCCACGTTGGCGTCGTTACCCACCAGCACCCGGATGCCGCCCAGCAGCTCGCTGAGCTCAATGGACACGTTGCGGTTGCCCCAGCCGCCAAGGTTTGCACACACGATGGGCACGATGCTGGAATCCAGCACCGGGCCGGGCACGCCCAGACCGACACCCTCGACCTCGTCTGCGGACAGACCCTTTTCCTGCATCTTCTGCTGCACGGCAGCAGCCAGATTTTCCAGAATGTGAGCACCATTATTGGAAGTATCGGTGCTTACCTCCCACTTTTCCAGCAGCTTGCCGCTGGTGGTGAACAGGCCGACCTTGGCAGTAGTGCCGCCCAGATCGATGCCAAATGCGTATTCCTTCATGTCATTTACCCCTTTGATGCGGATGCGCCGCATTTTTTATCAGTATTTTATAGTATACCATATTTTTCCGCAAAAGAGCAGTGCTGCGGCGGCATTTCGTGCAATCGGACTGAAATCCATGTAAAATTTTGGGCAGTTCCACAAGTAGATTCAGCGCACGGTGTTGGTCAGCGTGCCGATTCCCTCGATCTCGCACTGCACGGTGTCGCCCGGGTGCAAAAACTGCGGCGGGTCCATGCCCATGCCCACCCCGGCAGGGGTGCCGGTGGCAATGATGGTACCGGCTTTCAGGGTCATGCCCTGCGAAAGCTCGTGGATGACATGGTCGATATCAAAAATTTGCAGCTTGGTGTTGGAATCCTGCCGCAGTTCGCCGTTCACCCGGCTGCGGATGGGCAGCGCGGGCGGGTAGGCGTCAAATTCGTCGGCGGTGACGATGCAGGGCCCCATGGGGGTAAAGCCGTCCAGACTTTTGCCGAAGTACCACTGCTTGTGGGCGGTCTGTACGTCCCGGGCAGAGACATCGTTCAGGATGGTGTAGCCGAACACATAGTCTTTGGTCTGCCCGGCGGGCACATCCTTGGCGTCCTTGCCCAGCACCACCGCCAGCTCACACTCGTAGTCCAGCTTCTGCACAAGGTCGGTGTGTGCCTCGATGAAGCCGCCGTCCGGTACCGCGCGGCTGACCCGCTTGGAGAAGTAGATGGCGTCCTGATGCTGGGTGGCAAAGGCGTCTGCAGAATACTTTTCGGCTTCGTCCGAGTGTGCCATGTAGTTGATGCCCAGACAGACTACGTCCTGTGCAGGGCTGGGGATGGGGCTTTGCAGGGTGACGGCTTCCACCGGCAGCGCGGGGATGCCGCTGATGGCCAGCTGCAAACCGAACCGCACCTGCGGGGTGAGAAAGGGGATGGCGTCGGACAGGGTCTCGTAGGAGAGCCCCAGCCAGCTCAGCGGCCAGACCTGTGTGCCGTCCTGCGAGAGGATGGCGGGGTCCTCCACACCGTCCGGCAGGCGGCAGGTGACAAAACGCATACAGTGCCCCTCCTCTCAGTGCCGGTAGGCGATGGCGCTGCGGATGCGGTCGGCTTCCGCTTCTCCGGCCAGCTGGCGCACCAGCTCCAGCGCAAAGGGGATAGCGCCGCCCAGACCGTAGCTGGTGGTGATGTTGCCATCCACGACCACCTCGGTGTCCAGCACATGGGCACCCGCCAGCTTGTCCTGAAATGCAGCGTGAGCGGTGGCGTTTTTGCCCTCCAG
This sequence comes from Faecalibacterium intestinale, assembly GCF_040096575.1. Classification (NCBI taxonomy): domain Bacteria; kingdom Bacillati; phylum Bacillota; class Clostridia; order Eubacteriales; family Oscillospiraceae; genus Faecalibacterium; species Faecalibacterium intestinale. Next base: position 35,996 of record NZ_JBBMEN010000021.1, on the reverse strand, counting down.
CAGACCCAGTGCTGCCAGCACGCTGGGCGCAGCACAGATGGCGGCTACCTTTTTGCCTGCCTTTGCAAAGGCAACGCAGGTGTCGGTCACCGTCTTGTTGGCGGCAAGGTTCGGCGTACCGGGAATGCCGCCGGGCAGCACCACCAGATCCACGTCGGAATAATCGACTTCCTCCGCCAGTGCATCGGCGGTGATATGCACCTTATGGCTGCTCAGGATCTCCCGGCTGCCGGAAGCGCTGGCAACCAGCACCTCCACCTTGGCGCGGCGGAGCAGATCTACCACCAGCAGAGCTTCGCACTCCTCGGTGCCCTCCGCAAAAAATACAACAGCTTTTGCCATAAGAATAACCTCCCATATCAAATATCAAAAAGAAAAGCCGCGTGCCGCAGCTTTGGGCAACAGCCCTTTTGGCGGTACGCGGCCTTTGGATCAGTCAGCGGCCTTTTTTTCAGCTTCCAGCAGCGCACGCAGCACACTGTCGTCCGCGCTCAGCACCCGGCTGACCCGGCTGATGATGGCGCTGGACGCACCGGTCCTGTCCATGATCTCGGTGTAGATGCACTTGTCGGCCAACAGTTCGGCAATGTTGTAGCGCTGCTCCATTGCGCTGAGCTCCGAATAGCTGCACACGTCCTGTAGAAAACGATAGCATTCCTCCGGGGTCTTGAGCTGCAGAAAAGCCCGGTACAGTCCGGAGTTGCCGGTGGGATGATCTTTCGCCATGATAGTCTCCTTTTTTGCACAGAATGCCCGCAGACAGCGGCTTTATTACACTACATCAGTGTAGTACAAACGCGGATAAATTTCAATGGCTATTTTGTGATTTTTCGGAAATCAGCTCAGGGTATGCTCATACACCAGCTCGTTGCGGGGTACGGTGCCGGTCTCCTGCTCGGCGGGGCGCAGCTCGCGGTAGCGCAGCGCCTTGAAGAACTGCTGCACCGGCAGCGCCTTGGCGTGGATGGTGCACCACACCCGGCCTTTGCCCTCGCCCTTGGCCAGCCGCTCGCAGGTCTGCACGATGTCCCTGCCGATGGCTTTGCCGCGGTATTCCGGCTTGAGGTACAGGTGCATCAGGTGCAGGGCGGTGTTCTCCATCTTCCACGCAAAGTAGCCGATGAGCTTGCCCCCCAGAAACACCAGAAAATAGTTCACATCGTTGTCGATGTCCTCTTCAATGGCGTCGGCGCTCTGCAGCTCCTCCACAAGAGTGTCCAGCTGCTTTGCGGGGTAGTAGCGCTTGTAGACCTCGTGCCACAGCTCGCTGGCAAGGTCGGCAGTATTGTGGATGTATTTGGCCTTTGCGACCAGCTTGTAATCAGGCTTCATAAAACTCCTTATACTCTTACGATGTAATCCGGTTTGCGGGGCGCGGCGGGCTTGGGTTCGGCGGCGGGGTAGCCCAGAATGCAGTGGCCTACGCCGATCCAGTCCCCCTCGATGCCCCACTTTTTCAGCAGTGCCTTGCCCTCGGCGGAGTCGAACTCCTCCCGGGCACGATTGATCCAGCAGCTGCCCAGCCCCAGCGATGCGGCAGCCAGCATCAGGTTGCCCATGACAAGGCTGCCGTCCTGCACGGCGCAGTTTGCGTGGGCATCGGCCAGCACCACCAGAATGGTGGGTGCGCCGTACATGGGGTCGCTGTCGGCACCCATGACGGCGGCGTTCATCCGGGTCAGTTGGGCGCGGGTAGCGGCATCCTGCACGACCACGATCTTAGCGCTCTGGCGTCCCATAGCGCTGGCAGCGTAGGTGCCGGCCTCCAGCACGGCGTCAAGCTCTGCATCCGTGATCTGCTGGGGCTTGTAGGCGCGGCAGCTGCGGCGGCTGTGAATGGTTTGTAAAGTCTCGTTGGTCATGAAAGATCCCCTCCTTAATAGTGGATGGCTTTATTGTACCACAACCTGCGCCGGAGTGCAAAGTGCCCGCCGGTAAAAAACATTGCTGGCTTCCGAAAACGTTTGCGCTGCAAAAACACGACAGAATGCACAAAAAATAAAAGAAAGATTATGGAAAAGCATTCTTGTTGCCAGCGGGCAAATCGGGTATAATAGGGCTACCATAGCGGAAAGGAGTTGTGCTCTATGGCAAAGGCATCGCAGGTCGTCATTATGGAAGGGGAATACTACATCATCAAGTCCCCCAACGGGAAGGTACTGGAAGTAAAGGATTTCAACACGGAGAACGGCGCCGGCATCCAGCTGTGGAGCTATGCGGGGCATCCGTGGCAGCAGTGGCAGTTTGTGGACGCGGGCGAGGGACGCTGGCGCATCCAGAACCGCTTTACCGGCAAGATGATCGATCTGGCACTTGGCGGCGTGGTGGAGGGCACATGGCTGCACCAGTGGAGCCGCACCAGCGGGCTGAGCCAGTGCTGGGCACTGGAACCTACCCGCAGCGGACGCACCCGCATCCGCAATGTGCTGTCGGATAAGTACATCGACCTTGTGGGCATGAACACTGCCAACGGCGCGCAGGCGCAGATCTGGAACTATGTGGCGGGCGGCAATCAGGAGTGGACGCTGGAGCGCATCGACCCCGACGCTGCCCAGGCCGGCAAGCGTGCCGGGGAAGCCAAAGACCCCCAGCCCACCCCCAGCCAGCGCAAGCACCAGAACGATTTGGTGCGCAAGCTGAACAGCGCAGGCAAGGGACGCACCGGACGCAAGGCATAACGAACAAAAGCGCATCCGCTGCTTTGTGGGCATCCGCAGCGGAGACACTTCCCAAAGGGCTGCTGCACAGCGTTTCATGCAGCAGCCCTTTCTTATGAAAAGAGATACGGTCAGCGGTCTCGCCCTCTCAGTCATCGCTACGCGATGCCAGCTCCCCCAAAGTGGGAGCCCTTGGCAGTCCACACAAACTTCATCTCTTTGCCAAGGCCTCTCCCTTTGAGGAAAGACTTCCCCCGCACCGGGGGAAGATGTCGCGCAGCGACAAAAGGGGGAGTGTGGATGCGAACGCAGTGAGCAGACGGAGAGGGCGAACATACTGGCGAAAAAACATCGGACAAAAAAGGAGAACTCCACATGAACTTAGGCGCATTTATGGACCCGGAATTTCCCATCTTCAGCACCACCCTTTGCTATCTGGAGCGGGAGGACGCTTACCTGATGCTGCACCGCATCAAAAAGCAGGATGACTACAACCACGACAAATGGGTGGGCGTGGGCGGCAAATTTGAACGGTTTGAAAGCCCGGAGGACTGCCTTGTGCGGGAGGTGCGGGAGGAGACCGGCCTTACCCTGACGCGCTACCGCGCCCGGGGACTGCTGACCTTTGTGTGGGGCAACATGACCGAGTTCATCCATCTGTACACCGCCGACCGGTGGGAGGGCGAGATGATCCGGGGTGATGCCTGCGCCGAGGGCGAACTGCAGTGGGTGCAGAAGTCTGAGGTGCAAACGCTGCCCATCTGGGAGGGAGATAAGCTCTTTTTCCGTCTGCTGGAGGAAGAGCATCCCTACTTTTCCCTCAAGCTGGTGTATGACGGCGACACCCTGAAGCAGGCCGTGCTGGACGGCAACCGCATCGTCTGAGCAAGCTGCAAAAAAGAACAAAAAGCATCGGCAGACTCCGCTGGTTTTCTGAGGTTCAGAAGCGGAAGCTGCCGATGCTTTTATTTATGTTCTTTGTTTGTGCGCGGTCATCCACGCACGGCGTCCTTCATGCGTTTGACGTAGGCACCGATTTGCTCCGGTGCGGCAGTGCCGTACTGCTCCAGCAGCTTGATGATGGCCGAGCCGACGATGGCACCATCGGCGATGCCTGCCATCTTTGCGGCCTGCTCCGGGGTGGAGATGCCAAAACCGATGGCGCAGGGCGTCTTGGTGTTCTCCCGCACCACCTTTACAATGGCGGCAAGGTCGGTTTTGATCTCACTGCGGGTGCCGGTGACGCCAAGGCTGGACACGATATACAAAAAGCCCGGCGCTTCTGCCGGAGGAGTGTAAAAGAAAAACGCCCCTGACAGAAGAAACCTTCTTCTGTCAAGGACGAATAAAGCTTGGCCTTTGATCCGCGGTGCCACCCTGACTTCATGGGAACGACCCCATGCACTTGGCGGGATGCCAACACATCCCCGGCAACTGACGTATGCCCTACGTTGCAGAATACTGTGCGGCAAAAGCACCGCAGTTCCCTGCACCCTCAGCGGTCCATTTCAGGAAAAAGCGACGCAAGGCCGCCTTTTCCTTGACGAACTGTTTCCGGTCTGCTTCTCAGCTGCGCAGGCTCTCTGTACAGGCATGGTTCGCCGTTATCTCTGCTTCAACGGTTTAGTGTATTGAATTTGCCTATATTAAAGCACGGATTTGGGATTTGCCAATACCAAATTTTGCTTTGGGAAAATTTTACCTATGGCTGAGCCAATACCAGCCCGGATGCTCCTCGCTGCTTGTGATCTGATCCGGGTGCTCAAACAATATTGCATACTGCGCAATTTTTTCATCCGGGATGTCAGGGGCTTCCGCAAAGAACTTTCCGTTTTCAGCGGCGGGGTTCTTTGCGCGGGCGGTATTATACAAGATGATATGGTTCGTATCAGATTCGCCCAGATCTCCGATCTCATGGGTCACGATGCCGTCAATGACGGTCAGTTTGCCGTCAAGGAAGCTTTCTTCACCAGCCATCCGTGAAACGAAACAATCATCGATCCAATAAACCGTTCCATCGCCAACATAGCGTGTCATTTGGACGTGTGCTGCCCCGAACGAACCGAAATACTTTGCAGTTGGATTTTCCTGATAGATTCGCTGGAGATTTGCATACAGGGCATCCTCCCGATAAGCCATAGCCTTGCCGCCATGTTGAAGCTCTGCCTGATAATCGTTCAGTTCATTGCACGTCAGCTCCTGTTGCCAGCCCAGAAGAGCACGCTCCAGATGGATCATCTTATCGCCCAGCACTAATTCGAGCTGTTCCGGCCGAGTCTGCATCTGCTCGATCAGCTGTGGCAGCAGACTGTTTTGAAAACGCTGCTGCAACCGGCATTTCTGGATGCCGATCAAAAGCATCTGTGTCTCTCTGTCTGCTGCTGAAAAATCACAATCTTTCAGAAGATACTTGCAGAAGGTGCAGAGCATCTCAATCGAATCCGTGATATCTGCGCCAACGATGGAGATCTTATCATTGTCCGGTCTGTTTCGGTTGAATTCCGACATCCACCGGAATAATTCGTAGTCCTCTTGGGATATCGTAAACTGATCGAACGCATCGGAAAAGGTCATCCGGTTCTGTATCGTTTCGTTTTCGATAAAGCCGCTTGCATAGCCATGCTCCATCAAAAGGACACGCACACCTTTTTTCTCCACAAGATACTTGAATAGCACATTGCGGAACTTTTGGTATTCTACTTTTCGATGAATCTCGCCAAAGATATAGACCTGCGCGTCATCGTATCGGAGCATTCTGGAAAGCCCGGAACCGGTGGAGAGATCGATGATCTGAGAGCTTCTTGGATAAAGTTCAAACACAAGAGCGAAAAGAAGGACAAGAGCAGCTGCGAAAGTGAGGAACCTCTTGCGCAAACTGCTGTTATATTGCGGTGCTTTCATGACGACACTCCTTGGTATTTTATAATGCGGGAAGGCGGTTTTGTTTTACGCTCATACCACGAAAAAATCCACATTATGGTAACGAAAAACGGTTTTTCTGTCATGAAAAGGCACGGCTCTGTCCTATAGAGTGCACTATTTGCGATTTCAACCTAATCGTATTATAATCGCTGTGAGAGCGGATGAGATATTTTGAATAACCAAAAGCCGATTCGTTTATCTTGGGGGAAATTTCAGATGAATGTATTGATCTGTGATGATGAGTGGCGTGTTACAGAGCAGGTTTCAGAGCTGCTCCAAAAGCATTGCGCAGAAAATGGAATGCAGGTGCGGTTTCACCTGTTTGATGATCCCTGTGCGATCAAAGACCTTGCGGGGTACGATATCGCGATTCTGGATATCGATATGGGAGACTTCAGCGGCATCGATCTGGCGTGGAGACTTCGGAAAGAAAAACCGGGGATCGTGATCATTTTTCTGACCAACTTCATCCAGTATGCGCCGGAAGGGTTTGAAGTACAGGCGTTTCGGTATCTTTTGAAAACCAATATGCAGGAAAGACTGGTACCCTATTTTGAGGATGCAGTCAAAGAAGTGGTCCGAAAAAAACAAATCATTACGATCTCCGTCAATTCGGAATTGATCGATATTCCGGTAAATCATATTCTCTATCTGGAGTCAAATCTGAGGATCGTTATCATGCACCTGATCCACGACGAACGGACCGAATATCGGTTTTATGGAAATATGACAGATTTATCGGAAAAGTTGGAAGACCTTGGGTTTCTGCGTATCCAAAAGTCCTTTCTGGTAAATATGGAGTACATCGAACAGATGCAGTATGAAAAGGTGCACTTACGCGGAGGGATCGTTTTGCCCTCAAGCGCTAAAAGCCACAAGGAATTAAAACAGCATTACTTGAAGTGGAGAGGGAAAAATCGATGGGCGATCTCTTGAGCTTTCTTTATACGGTGGTCGATACACTGTCTTTGATCTTCTTTTTGGATGCATTTGCCCAAAGACGATGGGATAATTGGAAGTTTACGTTGGGCATCGGGTGCCTTGTTGCTCTGAATTTCTGGATCCTGCAAGTTCCGCTTGTTTTCTTTGGCCGAGATCCGGCTATAAAGATCGGCATGATCCTTTTGTCGTACACATTGAGCGCAAGAGCATTGTATAGAGAGATCTCCAGCGGAATGCTGCTGCTCTTAGTCTGTATAGAATATCTCATAACCTATTGTTTGTCTTTTGGGCTTGGCATGGCAGGTGCTTTTATCTGCGGAATGGACGGAGCGTCCTTTCAAACAAGTTTTCCGCTTATGATAAGCTATGGAGTTATCAACTATTCGGCAGAGCTTTTTCTGGCATACACATTTCGAAAGCTTATGCGGAGAAGAAGGAGCTTGAGAACCCCCAACAAGCTGACGGGCGTAAAATCAGGTCTTTATTTTTTGTTTCCGGGAACATCTTTTGTGATGCTGGTGCTTTTGCTGTACATGACGACTGGTAAAAGCGCAAGCGAAATGGTGATTGCTGCGGTATGCGGTTTGATTTTTGCCGCAAATGTGGCAGTGCTGTATCTTTTGGAACGAATGGAAAAGACCGTTGAAAATCAGGAAAGAGTTTTGGCGCTGGAACAGCAGCTCCAGTTTCAGGCTAAAAATATGGAAGCCGCAAGTCAGCTCTATACGGCTCAGCGCCATAAGGTACATGACTTTCAGGCATATCTCAATACACTTCAAGATCTTTTGCAAAATCAGGAATATGATGCGGCAGAGCAATATTTGAATTCTGTATCCAAGGAACAGACAGACCGATCGTTCCTCGTCAACTCTCACCATGCGATCTTGGATGCACTGTTCAATACGAAAGCAACGGAAGCGATCCAGAAGGGGATCGACATTGATTTCGAGCTGAACGATTTATCGGCTCTGCCTTTTGATGTATCGGATATGGTCGTCCTGTTTTCCAATCTGCTGGATAACGCCATTGAAGCCTGCGAAAAAATCGAGAGCGATCGGGTGATTCGGGTTTCTGCAGTGTTAAAACAAAGCTTTTTGTTTTCTGTTCGGAATACGACCCTTCCGGTCGAAATAAAAAATGATACGATCCAGACGACAAAACCGAATGCAAGTCTTCATGGATTCGGGCTTTCCAATATAAAACTTATTCTGAACAAGTATCACGCAGACTTTGTTATGGACTATGAGGATGGATGGTTTCAGTTTACCGGAGAGATCGAAGCGCAGGTGAGGAAGTAGTGTATTTGATATGGGAAACGTTCTGACCAACTTGCACTGCTTGCAGCGAATGCGAACGCCTTTTGAATTGCAAAATGATTTTTCAGTTGCTATACTGGGCTTACCAAAATTTTTTTCGGGAGGACGCCGCAGTGACTGTACAGACAATGCAAATCGGGAGCAGACCTTGCCGCATTTACGGCGAAGCCCATGCAGAATACCTACTGCTCCAAATGACCGGTGAACACGAGCAGCAAAGCATGGAAAGCGAGATTACCGCTATTGCACAGAGTGCGCACCACTTTCTGTTTGCGGCCATTCCGGTGGAAAGCTGGAACGATGCACTTTCCCCGTGGGAAGCCCCTGCTGTTTGGGGAAAGCAGGGTTTCGGTGGCAATGCTGCGGACACCCTGCGCTTTCTGACAGAACAGGTCATTCCGTCACTGAAACAACAGTTCAATCTCCCGGAAAACGTCAAAATCATTCTGGGCGGCTACTCGCTGGCGGGATTGTTTGCGCTGTGGGCATCCACCCAGACCGATTTGTTCTACGGTGTCGCCGCTGCATCCTCCTCGGTGTGGTTTCCGGGCTGGATGGAGTTTGAACAACAGCACCCGATACAGGCACAGCGCGTTTATCTGAGCCTTGGCGACAAGGAGGAACGCACGAAAAACACCGTCATGGCTGCGGTGGGCGATAATATCCGCACCCTGCACAGTCGGCTTACCGCGCGTGGCGCAGACTGCACCCTTGAATGGAACAGCGGCGGGCATTTCAAAGACGCTGACCTGCGCACAGCAAAGGCATTTAGGTGGGCGATGGAGGAAAGCCGATGAATATTTTGATCGATGCAGACGGCTGTCCGGTGGTCGACCTGACATTGCAGATTGCAAAACAGTTTGGCGTTCCGATCATCATCCTGTGCGACACAGCTCACCAAATCGAGCGGGAAGGTGCGCAGACGCTGGTGTTCGATAAAGGAGCAGACAGCGTGGACTTTGCGCTTGTCAACCGGGTAAAACCGGGGGATGTGGTCGTGACACAGGACTACGGGCTGGCGAGTATGTGTCTTGCCAAGTGCGCCCGGGTGCTGAACCAGAATGGTCTGGAATACACCGCCGACAACATAGACGCTCTTATGCTGCGGCGGTATGAAAACAAAAAGCTCCTCCGTGCCGGAAAGCACCCCAAGGGGAGCCCAAAGCGGACGAAGGAGCAGGATGTCAGGTTTGCAGATACGCTTGAGAAGATTCTGAGCAAAAAATATTGATACATTCTTTTTAATGGCTGGAGAACATAAAAAGGCACCAGCCTGAGCTGACGCCTTTTGTTGGCGGAGATGGTGGATATTCTCCCGCGGGCTAAGCAACAGCAACGGGTTGCGTTTGCTGATTTTTCCGCAGCCCCTTGGCAGGGCTTTGAAAAATCAGAACGCTGCCCCAACAACTCCTCCCTGTTTCTGCCACAGGCAGCGGTCGTCGTCGTTGCACAGGGCTGATTGCTTGCGGTCTGCGGACCGCCGCCCTGTTCTCATCCTCACCATCTTTGCCGCAAAAAAAGCACCAGCCTGAGCTGATGCTTTTTGTTGGCGGAGATGGTGGATATTCTCCCGCGGGCTAAGCAACAGCAACGGGTTGCGTTTGCTGATTTTTCCGCAGCCCCTTGGCAGGGCTTTGAAAAATCAGAACGCTGCCCCAACAACTCCTCCCTGTTTCTGCCACAGGCAGCGGTCGTCGTCGTTGCACAGGGCTGATTGCTTGCGGTCTGCGGACCGCCGCCCTGTTCTCATCCTCACCATCTTTGCCGCAAAAAAAGCACCAGCCTGAGCTGATGCTTTTTGTTGGCGGAGATGGTGGGATTCGAACCCACGTGCCCGGTTAAGGACAAAACGATTTCGAGTCTTTGAAATTGTTGGATGAAGCTGGTTCCTCGCGGCTGTCATTGGCAGCTGAGGGCCTTTTTGCAACCTCCAAAAAGGCACGTCACACCGCAATTTGCAGGCAAAAATCAGCCGCTTTTTGCGAAATGACGTTAGAAAAAGCTTTTTTTACACGGGCCGTCAACGGCTGCATTTCAGGTGTAGTTTTGTTAAATGTCCGTTATTACAATTCGCATTTTGATTCGTTGGCAACAACTGCGAATTGTATATCGCAAATAAGCTGTTTGGATTGAAAGCTGCCGTTAAACTTGCGATTGAAATATGCAGTGCTGCCGTTGCTGTGCCAGCTCACAGCAGGCTTCCCTGTCTGAACGCAGCGTTTCCCGAAAGCCGGGAGATGCTGCGTTTTCTCTTGCCCGCATTGGGCTGAAAGGGAAGCCGCCATGTCAACATTCCGCGTCAATAAAAATGTCAACTACACCGTCATGAGCAACCACCACCTGCAGGATAAGAGACTGTCCCTGAAGGCCAAGGGACTGCTGTCCTATATGCTCTCCCTGCCGGACGATTGGGATTATAGCCTGAAAGGGCTGACAACCGGGTGCAGGGATGGCATCGACAGTGTGAGAAGTGCGGTTCACGAACTGGAAGATGGCGGGTATCTGTGTCGGAGCAAAGTCCGTGATGCCCGTGGCCGCATTATTGACTACAACTATGAAGTCTTTGAACTGCCGCAGAAAGAACGGATTGAAAAACGCCCTGCTCCAGTGCCAAATTCACCATCATCGGAAAATCCAATGTCGGGTTTTCCAACGTTGGAGAATCCAACACAACAAAATACTAATAAACAAAATACTAAAAGACAAAGTACTAATCTATCAGGGCAGACAGACGAATCCGCAGATTTTGACCAGATGGAAGCACAGGTACGGGAGAAGTTTCGGGAACGGCTGGAGATTGACACCCTTGCCCAGCGGTACGACCCCGACAAGCTGGAGGAACTGCTGGACAACATTGTGGAGATGTACTGCTGTCCTCGGCAGACCCAGTATGTCGGCAAACAGCCGCAGACCACCAAGGCCATTCGGCTGCGGCTGGACAAGCTGACCAGCCAACACATTGAGTACATCTTCGATGTGATGTCCAACACCACCCAGCCCATCAAGAACATCATGGCCTATCTGCGCACCACCATCCTGAACGCCCCCACCACGATGGAGCACTACTATCAGGCGCAGGGCAACTGGCTGACCGCACAGAATCGGAAGAAGTAAGCGCCGTTTTCCACAAAGAACGCAACACCTGTTGAAAATGCAAAGGAGAATTTCCATGAAGAACACGAACGCCGTCCGCACCGAGATCCATTACGCCCCGGTCGGGGAGTATCAGCTGCCCCTGCTCACCCTGCCGCAGACCGATGATTCCGAACCGCTGGGCAAATATGGCCGGATGCGGCTGGCCTACCTCAAAACCCAGCGCCCCATGCTGTACAACCAGATGCTGCTGAACGGTACGCTCTGGCCGCATTTGCAGGATGTCCAGAAAACGGCCTGCGCGTGGCTGGAACGCACGATGACCACTCTGTTAGACAAGTACCCCGCGCCGGACAAAGAGCGCGCACAGCTTCTCTGGGTGGCGCACATGAATGGGCTGAAAGCGCAGGAGGAGGCGGTGGTGAGGGAGATCGTGTATGCAGAATGAAACCACGATTCATCTTGTCTATCCATCCAAACATGATATAATGGAACAAAGGAGCGTGATACCATGAGCCCAATCGAAGTCCCTGCAAAAATCCAGTTGGTCGAAAAACGTGAAACACGCACAAGCCGTGGAATGCTCTCAAAGGGCTGGTATCGCGTGGATGACCAGCTTGTTATGGTCAAAGGCAACTCTATCACAGAGGCTGGAACGGCTGGATATGAGCCATATTCTGAGGTGATGGCATCGCTGATTGCGCAGGTTCTGGGTCTGTCTCATGTGGAATACGCCCTGATGCCTGCCAAACTCTTTCCCGACATTCAGACCTATTCCTGCGATGTGGTCAGCGTCTGCCCCAAGTTCACAACGGACGATGAACAGCTGTATCATTTTGCAGACTTGGCTGATGCCCATTTCCTTGCCAGCGGTCGAGCCGCTTCACCGGAAGCATTGTTCCAGTATGCGATAGAACTATATGGTAAGAAGTGGCTTTATCAAATGCTGGCATTTGACGCCTTTATCGGCAACGAAGACCGCCACGAAAACAATTTTGATGTGATCGTCCGGGATGGAAAAAATTATGCTCCGCCTATTTACGACAATGGCGGTAGTCTGCTTGCGTGGGCAACGGATGAAGAATTGACCGACACGAAGCTCCGTTATCAGTTCGACAAAGCCAAACCGTTCCGCAGCCACCACGCCCAGCAGATCAAGCTGATCGACGAGCCTGTGCTGCCTGTGGGTGATCTGGATACGCTGTATACAGAAATCATTCAGGCTATTTCGCCTATTCTTGCATTGTTGAGCGAAAAAAGAGCATCTGCGATCCGTCAGTACCTGAAATACCGTCTGCACTATCTGAAAGCTGCCATGGGGTGATAAAATGGCCTATCTGAAATTGATGATGGATGAAAAAGAAATTGCACACCTAAGCGAAGATGGGCAGTCTCTTTGCGCAAATAAGGGCGTGCCGCAGTACAGCCTTCCACTGAACCTTTTCATCGGTGACAAACGTGAAGTTCCATTGGTCGATGTGGTGGTTTGGGCAAAGAAGCGTATTTTTCCGAAAAATCGGATGGACTGCAAGGAAATCCTGAAAATGATGGGCCTGCCTGATTACAATGCTTGGGAAATCGTCAAACGCACCAACGCCTGCCTAATGGAAGACCCCTATTGGCTGCGATTCAGCGAGGATGAAACCTTTGAGGATACCACGCGAGGACGAGCCAGAAGGATCATGAATGAAAATTAGAAAACCAGTTGATGTTAAAAAGCCAAATCTTACCGTACATCCTGTACTGCTTGAGATTTGGTTTTTTTCTTAAGCAATGCAGACGTATATACATCTGCGCACTTGTTGGGGGATTTCAAATCCTGTAATCATCACAATGCGTGATGTCGGCGTCTTCCTACGGAGCACTGAAAAAGCGTTGCGTTTTTTCGCTTTTAGCAGTATAGTTTTATCAGAAGACACTCTCGATGTTTTAAAATACAATTGAGGTAAAAAATGGAAAAAACCACATCTGTATCGCAACGGTTTATTACTGCCTTGCTCTGTGTTAGTTTGCTGATAGGACTGTTACCATTTTCTGCACTGCGCGGATACGCCAGTAAAGAGCAGCGCCCAACCATCGGTGAAATGGGTGGCTATTTACAAGGTGCTTTGCAGACCATTGAAAAGACCTATGCGGAAAGGAAGTTCACAGCCGCACAGGGACACGGTTTTGCAGCAGAGCAAGCAAACAACCTTTCAGATGTTCTTCGGGGCGAAAAGGCGGTTGTTATCGGAGATAACAACGCCAAAAATGGCGCAGACCGTAAGATCCTCAACCGTGACGGAACAACAACTTATATTCAGGACAAGTACTATTCCACTGCCAGCGGCTCTGTGAATGCCGCCTTTGACAGTGTTACTGGAGATTACCGGTATCTCACGTCCGACGGAACGGCGATGTGGTTGGAGGTTCCCTACGACCAGTACGATGACGCGCTCCGCCTGATGCAAAAGAAAATCAGCGACGGCAAGGTTCCGGGTGTGACTGACCCGTCCGAAGCAGTGAATTTTGTACGGAAGGGGAAATACACCTACAAGCAAGCGCAGAACCTTGTTAAAGCCGGAAACATCGACTCTTTGAAGTACGATGCCACAAATGGAGTGATCACAGCAGCAGGAGCTTTTGGCATTAGCTTTGCACTGGACTTTGTTTCCTGCAAAATGAACGGAGAAAACTTTAAGGATGCCACAAAAAATGCGGCGCTGAATGGTCTCAAAGCTGGTGGCTTTGTTTTTGCCACCTATGTGATCTCTAGCCAGCTTGCCAAAAGCGGTCTGAAATCTGCACTTCAGCCTACCACAGAAGCTATTGCAAAATCTCTGGGCAAAGGGGTCTCTACTGCGATTCTCAATGCGTTCGGCGAGAACACCTCCGCGCTTACCGCAAGTCAGATCACAACGCATGTTGCAAATATTCTTCAAAATCAGATCATTACATCCGGCGTTATCGTTGTTGCGCTGTCCGTTGGCGATATTATGGACTTGTTCCATGGCCGAATCTCCAAGGAACAGCTTTTGAAAAATCTGGTCGTCACCATTGCATCTGTGGCGGGCACAACAGCCGGCGGCATCGCCGGTGGTGTGGTCGGCTCTGCGCTTTTGCCCGGTGTCGGAACCACTGTAGGCACTTTTGTGGGAGGCATGGCCGGAGGTGCGGCATCCGGCTATGTGAGCAATGCACTTCTCAGCAAGATCTATGCTGGCGATGCCCAGCAGATGTACGATATTATTTCTGAGCAATTCCGGGTCCTGAGCACGGATTATCTCATCAATGAAGCCGAAGGAACTGCAATTACACAACAACTTCAGCGTGCCCTGACCGGAGACACCCTAAAAGAAATGTATTCCAGTGAAGACCGCACGGCCTTTGCTTCGAATCTAATGGAACCGCTTTTTGAGGAAACGGTTCGGGCACGCGCCAAGATTACACTTCCGACAGAAGATGAGGTACGCACCGAAATGAAAACATCCCTGCAGGAAATCGTATACATACACTGAGGAAAAGAGGAATTCACATGGAGGAAAAACGCTATCTGCTCAACCTTCTTGCACAGTTTCCAAACGTGAAGGAAAGCAAAATTCAGTATTCAAAAATTCCCGTTGATGCGCTTTCGTTTGTGAAATTATGCCGTCTGCTCTCAGAAAACGGACGTGTTCTTGAAACAGACGAAACCGCACACTCGGTCATTGCTGCGCTCTCGGCATCGCCCACCAGCATGAATGAGGGCGTTGCCGCTGTGCTTCTGCTGGATAAAACCCTGTATCTGGCAACCTACGCAAAAGAAGGCCTATTCAAGCAGCATACCGCCGAAAGAATCATTCAAAGAATAACGGAGCTTGTAAACTAATGCAGAATATGGAATCTACTAAGAAAAAGCTGCCAATGGTATGGATCGCAGCAGGCATTATGGTTGTACTCCTGTTTTGCGTAGGATTGACCTTTGCACTTGCGGTTTTGCCCTTGCAGAAAGCGACCAATGCCTATAACATGGCTGTCTCAGAATACAATGTGCATGCCGATGCTTACAATGCACTGATTGGAACCACTTCTGTTGCAAATCTTGATGGCTTTCCATCTTCTGCTGACAAGCTAAGCACGGTAGATGCAAATTTGTCCGCAGTTGTCCACTCGTTTTTTAACGGAAACTCCGCCAAAAAGACACAAACAGACATTCAGACTATTCGGGAACTTTCTGGCTATCTGGAAGAGAACGGCCGCATCCTGAAGCAGATCACCGCTCCTTCTGGAGAATGGGTCATGAACCGGCTCAGAAACGTGGACGATGTTCTTGAGATTCAGGCAGTTACGCCCGACAACGATCCAAACGGATTGCTGAACAAGGAAAACGGCGGCTATACCGCCTGCATTTATTTCACAGCTACTGGTATCAATGTGGAGGGAACCTCTCCGGTTTCCAAGGGTTCGGATGGCGGTGGTGCCATTGAGGTATATGGGACACTGGGGGATGCAGAAGCCCGGTGTCAGTATCTGCACGGCTTCGATAATACCATTCTGTATACTGGTTCTTATGCCATCGTTGGAACGATGGTCATTCGTGTTTCCTACATCTACACGGAGGCTGAGCAATATGAAATGACAGACAGAATTGTAAAAGAATTTACCCGGTTAGAAACAACATGATGCAGAGTGGAATTCTAACACTCACCACAATGTCTAAATCGTCAAAGCGGATAATACTTCCGCAGTATATTTTTGAAGGCTGGAGAAATCCAGTCTTCTTTTTTCATAAGCGTAAATTGCAGCTTCTTGTAAAATTCAAATTCCACGATTTACGCCAATCTGGTAGTGATAAACGTCGTTCCCATAAAGCAGGTTCTGAAGTGGTTGGGACACAGCACATTTTCTACCACTGCTGGCATCTACGCACACTTCGATTACAAAAACAAGGAAGGATCATCGTTGAGGCGCTTCTACGGCGCACCGGAAAAGCGTTTTACAAAAACGTGCAGCCTGCATCGGCACGATGCAGTTCAAGGGTTTGGGATTTCCCAGCAAGCATTTTGAATTTGGATTTTGAAAAATCCAATTCAAAAATCGCAAGTTGGTACCAACTTGCACTGCTTGCCGCGAATGCGAACGCCTTTTGAATTGCAAAATGATGTTTCAGTTGCTATACTGGGCTTACCAAAATTTTTTCGGGAGGACGCCGCAGTGACCGCACAGACAATGCAAATCGGGAACAGACCTTGCCGTATTTACGGCAGGGCTAATGCAGAATACCTGCTGCTCCAAATGACAGGCGAACACGAGTTGCAGAGCATAGACCATGAAGTGGCTGCTATTGCACAAAGCGGCCGGAACTTTCTGTTTGCGGCCGTACCCGTGGAAAGCTGGAATGATGCACTTTCTCCGTGGAAGTCTCCTGCCGTGTGGGGGAAACAAGGTTTCAGCGGCAAGGCTGCGGACACCCTGCGCTTTCTGACAGAACAGGTCATTCCAGTGCTGAAACAACAGTTTGAACTCCCGGAAAACACCAAAATCATTCTGGGTGGCTACTCGCTGGCCGGACTGTTTGCACTGTGGGCATCCACCCAGACCGATTCGTTCTACGGTGTCGCCGCTGCTTCGCCCTCGGTGTGGTTTCCGGGCTGGATAGAGTTTGAACAACAGCACCCGATACAGACGCAGCACATTTATCTGAGCCTTGGCGACAAGGAGGAACGCACGAAAAACGCCGTCATGGCTGTGGTAGGTGATAACATCCGCACCTTGCACAGCCGACTTGCAGAGCGTGGCACAGACTGCACGCTTGAATGGAACAGCGGCGGGCACTTTAAGGACGCTGATTTGCGTACCGCGAAAGTCTTTCGGTAGACGATGGAGGAAAGCCGATGAATATTTTGATCGATGCAGACGGCTGCCCGGTCGTCGATCTGACGTTGCAGATTGCAAAGCGGTTCGGCATCTCGGTCATCATCCTGTGCGACACCTCTCACCAGATTGAACGTGAAGGTGCGCAGACGCTGGTGTTCGATAAAGGAGCTGACAGCGTGGACTTTGCGCTGGTCAACCGGGTAAAGCCGGGTGATATTGTCGTAACGCAGGACTACGGGCTGGCGAGTATGTGCCTTGCTAAATGCGCACGAGTGCTGAATCAGAATGGTCTGAAATACACAGTCGACAACATTGACGCGCTCATGCTGCGGCGATACGAAAACAAAAAACTCCTTCGTGCCGGGAAGCATCCCAAAGGGAGCGCAAAGCGAACGAAGGAGCAAGATGTCAAGTTTGCAGATGGGCTTGAGAAGATTTTGAGCAGTAACCGTTGATACATATGTTTTGAAGGCTGGAGAAATCCAGCTTTCTTTATGGTGGTATAGTGGAAACTGTCTGGGTAAATATGTACAGCATCTTTACCCAGACAGTACCTTTACGTTTGAAATTACTAGACTCCCAGTTCCTGCTTGATATATTCAAGACTTCTTGGCGTTGCGCGCTGCTCTGAAAAGCCTGCTATGACCGCTTGCATCGTTTCTGAACTCCAATATAATTTCAAAATCTTCTTTGCACGGGTGATTGCTGTATAAAAAATCCCGTGCGTTATTTTTTCTGCATTGCTGCTAGGAATAATTATCTTTACAGCATCATATTCCAAACCTTGCGCCTTGTGGATAGAAATGGCATAGGCAAGCTGAAACGGTACCACCGTCTTTTTGCGCAGTTCTTCGTTGTCCTCCGTTTTGCTATCCTCGTAGGCATAAACAGAAAAACGTATCCGTGTGCCTGTTGGAGTGCTTTGAACAAACTCAATTTCTTCATTCCGGCAGTCGTTTTCGGTCAGAAAGCGCTCTACGTCCATTGTAAAGAGAATCCGGTCAGCCTCTTTCTGGATTGCAGCGATGCGGCCTTTCAGGTTGTTGTACAGAGAGGGGAACCGTCGGGTCTCATTGAACAGCACCGGATCGCCAACCTTATAGCGCCATTCCTGCCAGATATAGGCAGGGTTGTTGGGATTGGCACTCTGGAAATAATTGTTCATATTATTCAGACCAAATTTTCCATCATAGTTCAAGCAGAGGACTACTTCGTCCTCCGCCAGCTGTGTGAAAACATTCTCGCCAAGGTCCTCCGAGAACGGGCCGTTAATCACAAGTTTTTCGGTAATGAATGTTCTCCGGTTCCGCACCTCGCTCCAGAGATCCTTGAGGGTTGCGTCTTTTGTGCGCCAAGTATCCAGAAGTTCAACCATTGCACCATCGGTCTGGATGATGTCCTTTGCATAAAAAAACCAGTTTCCAAACTCGATTGCTTCGATCTGATAAATATCTCCTGCCAGCACCAGAAACGTATCTGGCTTTATTTTTTGAAGAAACAGCTCCATTGTACGGTTATCGATGGTGCTGCATTCATCCACAAAAATGATGTCATAGTCCGGCTGCTCTCTCTGCCGCGCAAAGCGGTCAATGCTGCTGAACACCGCTCCTGCGCCCGGATTGTTGATCCTTCGTTTCAGGTTTTGCAGCGCTGTATGCGTTTTGGCCAGAAATAGTTTATTCTTTGTGCTCATCAGATCCGAAAGGTAATTCATCAGGGTGGTTTTTCCGGTTCCTGCCGCACCATAGATTAGCAACAGCCGCGACTGCACAAAGGCATTCTTCACTGCTTTTACCTTGAGTGGATCGGTAAAAGAGGCTTCATTCTCGCGCAGAAAGTATGCATTGAACGCTTCCTGACCATTGTTCTTGCACTGCGATACGGATAAAAGTCTTTTAAGAATACTGAGCGTTGATTTTTCATAGGCGTCGATATAATACAGTCCGTCCTTGTTTTTTCGAATCTCGTATCCCTGATTTTGCTCCCATTCATCTAGACTTTCATTATATTCCGCCACTCTCTGCGGAAAGGCCTCAGTTCCCGCCGGGAAATACAGCTCCCCGGTGCGTACAATCTGCTGTTTCAGGTACAGATAAGGCCACGCTTTGTGGCAGCGTTCCCTTCCGACGGCACGGGTCAGTACGCTGGTAAGGCCTAGTGCGTTTGTTTTACTGCCCACCAAATTAGATATAAATGGGCTCTTGTCAAACGGTGCGCACTTTTTGGAGAGCAGAAGTTCCGGACAGGCTGCCCAGGTATTGTTATGGTAAACAGGGTAGACTGCCTCCAATGTTTCCTCCCGCAGATGCAGCAGGAGATAGCGAATCACATTCCCGCCCGGCTTCGCGGTTTCCCGCCGATAGTCATCGTGTAGTCTGGTAATGATTTCCCGGAATATATGGGTATTAGTTTTTTCATAAACCTTGTCCAGCAGTTCAGAAAAATTAATCTCCTTCAGGTCAATCAGATCCAGCAGGCTAAGACCAGTTTTCGTCAGAAAATCCATTAGTTCGCGGTATTCACCATAGTTTGAACTCAGCTTTGCCGGCATTTTCAGAATCGCCGCTAGTCGGTTCAGGCAGCGCGGATCGATGGATACTTTCCATTGGGTGACTACCTTGATGGGCGATGTCACATCCCACAGGGTGAGAAAAGTATTGATGTACTTAATCTGTACGGAATAATACGTTGTGATGCGCTCTCTGGTATAAACTGTAACACGATTGTATTTGGTTGCATAGATACCGGTCAATTGCAGCGTCACCTCATAGTAACGCTTTCCTTCCACATAAAACGGTTCCTGCTTTTGCACATAGTACCGCACATTGCTCCACGAACTCTTGGCATCATCGCTCTGCTGAACCGTAGCGGCGGCCATGGCATAATATTCTTGATCTAACGTGTTGATTCGCAGCGGAAATTTTTCCAATTCCTTCAGAACGGAAAGGTCGTAATCTCTTTGCAAAAACTCCCGAATGCTCCACAGAAAATCATAGTATTTGAGCATTAGCCGTTCTGACTGGCCTTCTTCTGGGATATGCAGATTCACCAATTGCATTCCCTGATAAAAATCGCTCAGATATTTTGTGTTCCGGTCCAGAAGTGCTTGTTCCCACGCCAGACGGATGCTTGTTGCGCCCGCTGTCTGTTTCAGGCTGTTCAGCAGCAATGCCGCCGCGCTCAAATCATTCATGCGTGTAAGAAGCCGCATGGACAGTTTGTCCCGCGTCTGCTTCTGGGGGGAAAAATTTATGAGATACTCTTCAATCTGTTCATCGCAGTCTTTTATCAGTCGGATGACATTCTCGACGGTATAATCATCCGTCCGCAGCGTGTTGATATATGCATGATGATCCGCAATGTGGTCCAAAGCTCGGCAAAACGCATTGACGCTTTCATCGGTGTCCAGAATTTCACTCTCAGGGGAAAATGTTATCGTACAGCTGTTCTTTGAAAAATCGATGGAATTAAGGAACTGAACGGACATATAGCGCCAGAACACCCGTCTTTTTCCTCGTTCCTTCGGATTTAATACCACAAAAAGAAGGCCGGGGTCACGTGTTACCTCGTTGCAGATAAATGCGGGAAAGGCCAGATCCGGAAGCAGATATTTTATAGCGCCGTCCTTTGGGGTATAGTTTTTTGTTCCTTTTATCTGCACATAGAAGCATTGCTTCGGGCGGCGATCCAGATCGGGGTCCGGCACAAATTCAAGCGTACCGTCATGGTTCGGCCACTTATCGTTGGATGAAAAGTCTGTATTGATTTTTCCTTCCGCGTACAAAAAACTGTTGAGCGTATTAACCGCCGCTACATCTTCTTCTGAACGCTCCGTATGGGTTTTGATGTGCTGTTGAACCAGTTCCCTTTTCTGCTCTAGCATTTTTACCTCCCTGTACAGCGATGGTTGAAAGCAACCGTGTCTGTACACTCTGACTCACTTGATGCTACTGATAGCGAAAAATTTGCCGAAAATATTTTGTGGAAGATTTTAACAAATAAGTAGCAAAGCGTCTCCACCTAATTCTATTTCCTCATACCCTATTATACAGAAAAAGGGTTACCAGTGGTAGTCTTACACAGTGAAAAATTGGCAGCGGGACGAAAAACGCATTAAAAATGTTTTGATGAGGCAGTGCTTAATACACTTCTCTCATCTTACTGAAAGCTCGGTGGATAATTCAAAAATCTCAACACGGTTAGGCAGCATTTGCGCACGATTGTTGAATGAATCTGATTTTTGGCTTATAAGGCAATAGAATCCATATATCTATTTGTGACTTTTTTGTTGACTTTTGGAGACACGGGTGCATTTTGGTCGTCCAACTGGGTTCGTATATGAAGGCTTCTTTTTCTGGCTAATATCGATTTGAATGATTACATCTTGGTTACAGGTTATAAGTTGTGGGTGCAGAATGGCCTTTCCCGTCGGCTACCTATTGAGGGCATCTTTTTTCAAGACCACTTTCAACTTCAGGCACTGCCATTGGTTGCAAAGTTCCACCCTCCATCGGTCGCCCCGCAGACCGATGTTATTTTAAACGAGTAGCCACATCAACTATATTTTCCAAGAACTTTTCAACAAATTTCTTTTTCTGGTAACAAAAAGCCCTTTTTCATCGGCTACCAATTAGAGGGACAATTTTTCAGAAGCTTTAAATTCCGAAGATTTTCTATAAAACTCCGTTCTTTGAAAACAGAATAGTTCAATCGTCCGGTACTTCACAAAAGGTACTTCTGTAACTCGCAGCCCGGTCATAACGAAGACGGGGTGGCTGAAATGCCAATGGTGCGGTGTGAATCCGCTGCCGGACGATTCCCCACTCCTAGGGTGCCGAGGGCGAATATGGGAGACCTATATCATATTGACGCAGATGGGCTGCAAGCCCATCTGCGATGCGAGAGCTGGAATTGCTGCCAGTTCTCTTTACATTATCACCTAACCGCAGCCTTGCTGCAAAGGATGACACACTTTTTGACCTTAAACTACTTATGCAGAAGGAGTGCCTATGAAATTTAACGATGCCTATTCCCAGATGTTTCCCGGTTGCCCCGATGCCGTCAGCCTTCAGCAGGCTGCGGAGATGCTTGGTCTGAACCGCCACACGGTCGGGGAACTGATCCGTTCCCGCCGCCTGTTTGCGCTTAAAATCGGCCGCACCTATCGTATCCCGAAGCTGAGCGTGATCGAGTTCCTGCTCACCGGACAGAGCACCTTCCCGGCTGGAAATCCGCCGCTGGATGTGGTATGCTGTGGGTGCAGCAACGGACAGCACGCCTGTTGACCCAAAGGAGGTTTATGATGAAAACTACAGGGTCTGTCCAAGAGAAAAATGGACGTTTCTATTTCGTGATCAATCTTTATGATGCCAACGGCAAGCGGAAGATCAAGTGGATTTCCACAGGTCTGACCGTCCGGGGCAACAAGCGCAAGGCGGAATCCATGCTCCGGGAAGTATTGCTCCACTATGATGAGACCGGGGAGCTGCCCACAGGGCGGGGCGGAGCCTACGAAAAAGTAGATGCTAAAACCGCCAAGCCCCTGCCACTGCCCCTCCAACCCGTCAACAAGTCGGAGATGTTGTTTCTGGACTATCTCAACGAGTGGGTGCAAGTCCACAAGGCATCCATCCAGCCTGCAACCTTTATCAGCTATAATCAGATGATTCAGGGACGTATCACGCAGTACTTCAGGCCGCTGGGCTTGAAGCTGTGCGAGGTCACGCCGCAGGTGCTGGATGAGTTTCAGGAGAAGATCTTGCTGGAGGGCTATACCACCAACACGGTCATTCACTACCACGCCATCTTCGGTAAAGCGTTCAAGGATGCCGTCCGCAAGGACTATCTGGAAACCAACCCGATGCTGAAAGTTGACCGCCCGAAGAAGAACAGCTTCCGTCCCAACTTCTACTCCAAGGATGAAGTCCAGCAGCTGCTGGAAGTCTCGCAGGATGACCCCCTGCACCTGTGCATCCTCATTACAGCCTACTACGGTCTGCGCCGCAGCGAGGTGCTTGGGCTGAAGTGGTCGTCTATCGACTTTGAGCGCAAGTCCATCACCATCAATCACAAGGTAACGGAACAGTTGGTGAACGGCAAGTACGTTCCTGTGGTCAGCGATGTGATGAAGAACAAGACCAGCTGCCGTACTCTGCCGCTGATCCCGGCTGTGGAAGAAGAACTTCTGAAGCAGAAGGAAAAGCAGCAGCTTTACCGCAAGCTGTTCAAGAAGAGCTACAGCACCGAGTATCTGGATTTCGTCTGCACCGATCAGGAAGGCAAGCTGATCCGCCCGAACTTCGTGACGGAGCACTTCGACTGGCTGCTTCGGAAGTATAGCTTGCCCCGCATCCGCTTCCACGATCTGCGCCACAGCTGTGCCAGCCTGATGGTGATGAACGGCGTATCCATGAAGCAGGTTCAGGAGTGGCTGGGGCACAGTACCTTTTCTACCACCGCTGACATCTACGCACATCTCGATTACAAGAGCAAGGAAGGGTCGGCTGGGGTCATTGCCGGGCTGTTAGAAATGAAAAAGTAAAAAGACCGTTGCATTCTACAGCAGTTTCAACGAACGGTAGTATTTCTAACGGATTCAACAGGCGGCCTGTTAAAGTTCCTGTTGGAGAGAATTTAGGAGAGAACGGGCTTTCAAAGTAGGATCTTAGCTATTGTTGTCACAGCATCACCGTTGGATTTGGCAGCAAAAAAGGCGCAGATTCGTTTGAATCTGCGCCTCTGGCGGAGTAGCAGGGATTTGAACCCTGGCGTCCCTTGCAGGGCCTACGAGATTTCGAGTCACGCCTCTTCGACCACTTGAGTACTACTCCTTGTTGTATTTCGAGAGGAAATTGCAAGTTGTATATTGCTGATTTCCTCTTGAATCTTAGAAATTTAATGTTAGAATATTGTTAGAAAACGCATCGTTCAGACAGGTTCTGAAGCCTGTCGGGACATCAAAATCGACGTTCTCTCGTGCGATATGGAGATTTCCGGCGAAGCATCCACTTGGATTTCGAGTCGTTCTCGTTACGACCGCTTCGATACATCTCCATGATAAACTTTATATAGTATAGCAAAAAAGCCTGTTGGCGTCAACACTTTTTCGCATTCCAAACCCCGGGGCTGCGGTGCAGCAGTCCCGGGGTTTTCAGCTTTTTGCGCAGCACGGAAAATTTTGCAAAAAGGGACTGGTATTTTTGCGGGTTTTGAGTATAATAGAGAAGAGATAGTTCAAATTTGAAGTATAGCAGTTTGCGTTTTTAATGCCTTGGCAACATCCGCAAACTGCATATCGCAAATATGCCGTTTTGATAGGCGCTATTCTTGAAAATTGCGATAAAAAGGAGAATCACATCCATGGCACAGGCAAAACAGGATATGGGCTCTGGCAGCGTAAAAAAGCTGATGCTGCAGCTCATGATCCCGGCGGTCGTTGCACAGGTGGTCAACCTGCTGTATAACATTGTGGACCGCATTTACATCGGACATATTGCCGGCATCGGCGCGGCAGCGCTGACCGGCGTGGGACTGTTCACTCCCATCCTTATGCTGCTGAACGCATTCGCCATGCTGGTGGGCGCGGGCGGCGCACCCCGCACCGCCATTGCGCTGGGACAGGGCGACAAGGAGCAGGCGGAAAAGATCATCTCCAACAGCTTTACCATGCTGCTGCTCTTTTCGGTGGTGCTGACCGTGGTGTTCTACGCCGGAGCACCCACCCTGCTGCGGCTCTTTGGTGCCAGTGACGCCACCCTGCCCTATGCGCTGGCGTACAGCCGCATCTACATTCTGGGCTCGGTGTTCGTGCTGCTGGTGCTGGGCATGAACTCCTTCATCACCACGCAGGGCTTTGCCAAGACCAGTATGCTTACCACCGTCATCGGTGCGGTCATCAACATTATTCTCGACCCCATCCTGATCTTTGGTCTGGGTCTGGGCGTGCGGGGCGCTGCCATTGCCACCGTGCTCAGTCAGGCGGTGGGCGCGGTGTGGATCCTACGCTTCCTTACCGGCAAAAAGACCATCCTGCGCCTGCGCAAGGACTATATGCGCCCGGAAAAGCAGGTCATCCTGCCGGTGATGGCGCTGGGCATCTCCACCTTTGTGATGATGTCCACCGAAAGCCTGCTGTCCATCAGCTTCAGCTCCAGTCTGGCGCGGTACGGCGGCGACGTGGCTGTGGGTGCCATGACCGTCATCACCAGCGCTTCCCAGCTGTGCACCCTGCCCATTCAGGGCATCTGTCAGGGCGGTCAGCCGGTAATGAGCTTCAACTTCGGCGCGGGCAAAATGTCCCGCGTCAAGGAGGCGTTCCGCTTCCAGCTGCTGCTGTGCGGCTGCTACACCTGCCTGTTCTGGCTGCTCATGATGCTGGTGCCGGGGGCTGTGGCGGGCATCTTCACCTCGGATACCGCCCTTATTTCCTACACCACATGGTCCATGCGCATCTATATGGCAGGTATCTTTGCCATGGGCTTCCAAATCGCCTGCCAGCAGAGCTTTATGGCGCTGGGACAGGCCAAGGTCAGCCTGCTGCTGGCCTGTCTGCGCAAGATCATCCTGCTGATCCCGCTCATCTTCATCCTGCCGCACCTGCTGCCGAACCCGGTGTTCGGCGTCTTTCTGGCAGAGCCGGTCAGCGATATTCTGGCGGCTACCATTACCACCATCACCTTCTTCTCCCGCTTCAACGGTATTCTGGAGCGTGGCGCTGCAAAAGTGTAATAAATTAGAACAAGCCCGGAAAGTCTGCGGACTTTCCGGGCTTGTGTTTTCACGGGAGGGCAGCGGGCTCGCCCTCTCAGTCACCTTCGGTGACAGATTCCCCCTTTTGTCGCTGTGCGACATCTTCCCCCGGAACGGGGGAAGTCTTTCCTCAAAGGGAGAGCCCTTGGCATAACGGTACAGTTTCCGATTCAAGTGCAAAGTGTGCGGTTTCGCCAGAGCCTCTCCCTTTGGGAGAGGTGGCACGGCGCAAGCCGTGACGGAGAGGGCGAGGACGCTTATGGGGGAGCGCACTCCAGCACACCAATTATTTCTCAGCCTTTACCGTCTCCGGCTCACCCAGAGCCAGCACCTTCGTCAGCTCAGCCTGCACCTTCGCGTTGGTGGCATCGGTGACGGCCAGCACGTCGGAATAGAACTTTTCCATCTCGTCGCGGGTGGAGAAGGTAGCCACATACATCTGGTTGCCCATGGCACCGGACAGTGCCTCGGGGATGCGGTCTACCATGCGCATATTGTCCTGATACTTCTGCATCAGCTGCTCATGGCTGTAAACAAAGCTCTTGCCGTCCCGGCGGCCGGCAAAGGCGCAGTAGTAGTGCTCACCCACCGGCATATCGGTGCCGCCGAAGGCGATCATGTCCGCCCAGATCTTGTACACGTTGGTGGAACGGGCAAAGTCGATCATGTCCGGGGTAAAGCCACCGCAGGGGCGCATATTGACCTCCAGCGCCACGATCTGGCCTTTTTTGCCCATGCTGGCCTGATCCTCGGTCATGCGGAAGAACTCGAAGTGGACAAAGCGGCTCTTCACCCCAAAGCTCTTGACGGCGGCACGGCCTGCGGCGCGGGTGTCCTCCGGCAGATCCTTGATGATGTAGTAGATGGAGTTGTCATCGTTGTTCACGATGTCCATGATGGACACCGGGCTCACATTGCCTGCCTCAAAGATGGGGTTGCCATGGGCGTCGATGATGGCATCGTAGCTGTTCACCTCGGCGCGGACGAACTCCTCCATGATGTAGGCCACATCCGGGTGCTCCTTCTCCTTGTAAGCCAGAAATTCTTCCAGTTCCTTGTCGGTGGAAAGGCGGTGGGTATCCGAAGCACCCACGCCGTTGTCCGGCTTGACCACCACCGGGTAGCCCACCTGCGCCACAAAGGCCTTGCAGCCTGCAAGGTCATCCACCATGTGGTAGCGGGCGGTGGCGATCCCGGCCTTCTGATAGTACTCCTTCATCTTGCTCTTGTACTTGATGCGGGGCATATCAGAGGTCTGGAAGCCGCTGGTAATGTGGAAATCGGTGCGCAGGGCGGCATCCCGTTCCAGCCAGTATTCATTGTTGGACTCCAGCCAGTCGATGCGGCCATACTTGAAGGTGAAAAAGGCCACGGCACGGTACACCTCGTCGTAGTTTTCCAGACTGTTCACCTTGTAGTATTCGTTCAGGCTTGCCTTCAGTTCGGGCTTCAGTTCCTCATAGGGCTGGTCGCCGATGCCCAGCACGTTCAGGCCGTTGTTCTTCAGCTCCCGGCAGAACTGCCAGTAGTTCGTGGGGAAGTTGGGGGAGATAAAAATAAAGTTCTGCATAGTATTTGTTGATTCCTCTTTCCGTTACCTCTATGATTGCAATGCCCCTGCGGGGCGGGACAGACTTTAATATTGGGAAACAACGGCGCGTCCATGGACGCGCCGTTGTGCCATTTTCACGGGATGGGTCACTGCTGGCCCAGAATGTAGGGCATATAGTACGCCACCTGCTTGTACCACCAGTTCCAGTCGTGGTTGACATCGTGACCCCACAGGTCTACCCAGATGGGGATATGCTTTGCTTCAAAGATGCGCTTGAGCAGCCATGTGGTGTCCGGCTGTTCCCAGTCGCCCTGACCGCAGCAGATGACCGCCTTCTGATTGCGGAACAGCTGCATATAGGGGTGATCTTCCGGGAAGTTCTTCATGTAGTCCACGGGGGAGTTCATGTACACCAGCTCGTCCATATAGTCGCCAAAGCCGTAGTGGGCAGTGTAGATGCCGCTGAGTGCCAGACAGCCGCAGAAGATATCCGGGCGGCGCAGGTACAGGTTTACCGCGTGGGTAGCGCCCAGACTGCACCCGAAAGCGATGACGCCGGGCAGGTCGCTCCAGCCGTTGCGCTGCTGCGCCAGATGCTGAAGCATCGGGGCGGCCTCGCGGGTGATGTAGCGCAGCCACTGCTCATAGCGGCGGATACGCCAGTAGGGGTTGCCCTGTGCGTCCGACCATGTTTCCTGATCCATGGTGTCGATGGAAAGCACCATGATCTGCCCGGACTCGATCCACGGGGCAAGGGTGTCGGTCATGTGGAAGTTTTCAAAATCAAAAAAACGGCCGTCCTGACAGGGGATATACAGCATCGGGCGGCCGGCGTGGCCGTAAAGCTTGCACTCCATATCCCGTCCCAGTTCCGGGCTGTACTCCTTGAAATACTGCATCTCCATGGTGTTTCCTCCTTTGATAGTCTGTGCAATCAAAACCCCTTTGGGTTTATCAAAAGTGGGCAGCGGGCTCGCCCTCTCAGTCATCGCTGCGCGATGCCAGATTCCCCCTTTTGTCGCTGCGCGACATCTTCCCCCGGCCGGGGGAAGTCGGCCCTCAAAGTGGGAGCCCTTGGCAGTCCACGCAAACTTCATCTCTTTGCCAAGGCCTCTCCCTTTGGGAGAGGTGGCAGTGAGCAAAGCGAACTGACGGAGAGGGCAAGGACGCTTCCCATAAGCGTTTTTTATTCCTCTACCTCATACAGCAGGGTGTGGAACACGAAGGGCAGCTGTTTTTCCCAGCTGGCCTCGCTGTGGGTGCCGCCGGGCACGATGCGGCTGGTCAGGTGGATGCCCCGGGTCATCAGCTTGCCGCTCAAGGCAGAAAACTCCCGGCGGATGCCCTCGTGGTTGCCCATCTCCCGGGAGCCGTAGTCCATGTACAGCACCGTGCCGGGGGCAAGCTTTGCACGCCCCACAAGGCCGGAAAGCTTATCCGGCGCCACCCAGATGGAGGGGGAAAGTGCCGCTGCGCGGCTGTAAGTATCGTTATATTGCAGCAGGGCATACAGGCTCATCAGCCCGCCCATGCTGCTGCCGCCGATAAAGGTATTTGCCCTGTCCGGCAGGGTGCGGAAATTCTGGTCGATCAAAGGCTTGAACCGGTGGATGAACCAGCTCATGGTGGCCTGTCCCTTGCCGTCAAAGTGACCGTAGGTGGGGTCATCGAAACGGTAGGGGGAATACTCCACCAGACGCTCGTTGTTTGCCCCGGCGTTGCACTCGATGGCCGCCACGATCAGCGGGGTGTCGGTATAGTCCAGATAATCCGCCACGCCCCAGCTTTTGCCGTAGGTGGCATCCTCGTTGAAAAACACGTTCTGCCCATCGAACATATACAGCACGGGGAACCGGCGCTCCGGCTGTGCCTCGTACATGGTGGGCAGGTAGACATACGCCCGGCGCTGCTCGGTGCCGTTGACCGCCGGGTAACTCATGCTCCATTTTTTGATCATGGTGCTTCTTTCCTCTCAAATCTTCCTGCAAAGGGCACAGGCGGCAAGCCCACGCCCTTTATAGGTAGTGTAGCACCATGCGGCGGGAATTGCAATCTTTATGCGCAAAGGCGCGGCGGGACGATTTAGAATGCGCTCCGCTTCGCTTTGCGTATCATCAGCGGAAATATTATTTATAATTTCGCAATTCTGGAAAATCTGCGGAGCTTGTCGGGGCAAAGCCCCTCCATCTGCTAACGCAGACCGCTCTGCCGCTTAAAAGCCCCACTGGGGCTTTCATTGCTACGCAAACGCGGATTTTCCAGAATTGCCTTTTCACGGGAGGGGTCGTAAAGGCAAACGGCATCTGCGGTGATGCAAAAGGGACTGCTGCCCCAGACGGTATGCAGCAGTCCCTTAAAAAGCCGTAGGGTGACAGGCGGCTCAATATTTCTTTTCCACAGGCACGATCCAGCCCTTGGTATCGGGCAGCTTGCCCCACTGCATACCGGTCATGGTGTCGTACAGCTTCTGGGTGACAGGGCCGATCTTGCCGTCGCCGATGAAGGCGTGCTCGCCCTTCCAGACCAGCTCCTTGACGGGGGAGACGACAGCAGCAGTACCGGTGCCGAACACCTCTTCCAGCTTGCCTTCACGGGCAGCAGCCATGATGTCGGCAATGGCGATCTTGCCCTCAACGACCTCGTAGCCCCAGTCCTTCAGCAGCTCGATGCAGCTGCGGCGGGTAACGCCGGGCAGCACGGTGCCCACGGTAGCGGCGGTGTAAACCTTGCCGTCGATCTTGAACATGATGTTCATGCTGCCCACTTCTTCAACGTACTTCTTCTCCACGCCGTCCAGCCACAGCACCTGTGCGTAGCCCTGCTCCTCGGCCAGCTCGCCGGCCTTGATGGAAGCGGCGTAGTTGCCGCCGCACTTGGTAAAGCCGGTCAGACCCGGGGCGGCGCGGATGTACTCGTCCTCCACGTAGATGCGCACGGGGTTGATACCCTCGGCGTAGTAAGCGCCGGAGGGAGCGCAGATGATGCAGAAGATATAGTGCTTGGAAGCGTGCACGCCCAGACCCACATCATTGGCAAAGATGAAGGGGCGGATGTACAGAGAAGCGCCATCGGTGTGGGGCACCCAGTCGCGGTCCACGTCCACCAGAGCCTTGACAGCCTGAATGTAGTCCTCTACCGGGATCTTGGGGATGCACAGACGGTCGGCAGAATCCTGAAAACGCTTGGCGTTGCAGTCCGGGCGGAACAGCTGCACGGTGTCGTCAGCGGTGCGGTAGGCTTTCATGCCCTCAAAGATCTCCTGTGCGTAGTGGAACACCACGGTAGCGGGGTCCAGCTCAAAGGGGCCGTAGGGAACGATGCGGGCATCGTGCCAGCCTTCGCCCTCGGTGTAATCCATGACGAACATATGGTCGGAGAACTTTTTGCCGAAGCCGAGCTTCGTCTCATCGGTGGGCTTTGCCTTGGGCGCAGCCGTGCGGGTGATCTTGATATCCAACATAGTGAGTTTCCCTCTTTCCTTTTATGCGCGTGCGCACGATTTCCGGCGCTTTATGACACAAATGTTGGTTTCTATTATAATATTCCCAGCCGGTTTTGCAAGGAATCACAAAATGTTTCATCTTTCCACCCGGTAAGTTGCACCAAATTATGAGCATAGTGGTGTGCAAACTGCCAAATCTATGATACAATAGGGGCACAAAGCACTTTTGCGGGGCACAGCCCCGCTTTTCTATGGAAGGAGCATACTGCCATGATCGACAGCGTTATTTTTGATATGGACGGCCTGATGTTCGACACCGAGCGGGTGTGGGCGACCCTGTGGGAGCCGGCACTTGCCACCCTTGGGCTTTCTTATAAGGAAGGGTTGGACGTTGCCGCCCGCGGCACGGCGGGAGACACCATGCGGGCGGTGCTGCGCCGCTTCTACGGGGAAAACTGCGACACGGATGCTATCATCGAGGCGCTGCACGCACAGGCGGAAAAGGCGTTTCAGGCACCGCCGCCCAAAAAGCCCGGGCTGGACGAAATTCTGACATGGCTGGACGCGCAGCACATCCCCATGGCGGTGGCTTCCTCCAGCCGGATGGCGTCTATCCGGCACCATTTGGACGGCTGGGGTCTGACCCACTATTTTAAGGTGATCGTCTCCGGCGAGCAGTTCTCGGCTTCCAAACCCGACCCAGAGATCTTTCTGCGGGCAGCGGAAGCGCTGGGCACTGTGCCCGGCCGCACCCTTGTGCTGGAGGACAGCTACAACGGCGTGCGCGCTGGTGCCGCCGGGCACTTTGTCACCGTGATGGTGCCGGACATGGCCCCCGCCAATGACGAGATGCGCCGTCTGTACACCGCCGAGTGCCGCGATCTGTACGAAGTATTGGACGGGTTGCAGAACGAAAGGTTCTGACCGTAAAAACATCATGCCGGACAGCCCGCAGGCTGTCCGGCATGATGTTTTCTTTATTCTTCAAATTCCAGATCGCTGGGCTGGATGAGGTCAAGCTCTGCGGCAGGCTCAGCCACAAGGCGGCGGCTCTGGTTGAAGATGGCCTTTTCCAGCGTGTTGCGCGCCAGACGGCCATTGCCGGCGGTGCGGCTGTCCAGCGCCTGACGGCGCTTGTAGTACCCCAGCAGCGGGAAGGTGCAGCTCTCGGCAAGGCGGTAGCCCTTGCCCTTTGCCAGCACGGCGGTGATGTCCAGCAGCTCGTCCGCCGTATAGTCCGGGAACTCGATCTTGTTGGGGAAGCGGCTGGCAAGGCCGCTGTTGGCGGTGAGGAACACCTCCATCTCCTTGGTGTAGCCCGCAAGGATGACCACCAGCTCGTCCCGGTGATCCTCCATGCCCTTTACAAGGGTGTCGATGGCTTCCAGCCCAAAACTGTCCTGCTCGCCGCGGTACAGACTGTATGCTTCGTCAATGAACAAAACCCCGCCCAGTGCGCTCTCGATGACGCTGTTGGTCAGCGGGGCGGTGTGCCCGGTGTAGCGCCCCACAAGGTCGGCGCGGGTCACCTCCACCAGCTGCCCGCCCCCCAGCGCACCGATGGCCTTGAGGTACTTTGCCACCAGCCGGGCAATGGTGGTCTTGCCGGTGCCGGGGTTGCCGGTAAAGATCATGTGCATGGACAGGCTTGCGGTCTTGAAGCCCGCCGCCGCGCGGCGCTGCTGTACCTGTAAATTGTCTGCCAGACCGAACACATACTCCTTGACCGGGGCAAGCCCCACCAGCGCATCCAGTTCGGCGCGGATCTGCTCCACCGCGCCGGTGTAGGCCGCCGGCAGCAGGCTGAACAGGTCTGCCGGGGCGGCACCGTTCAGCGCAAATTGCAGCCCCTCGGGCGCGGCGGTCAGCGCCACCGTGCCGGACAGCTTTGCATCGGTCTGCAAACAATACTCGCTCAGGGCGCGGAAAATGCGCTCACAGCAGTCTGCCAGCCCCTCTGCGCCCTTTTCCTTGGAGCACTGCGCCGCCACATAGTCCCGCACCTCTGCCCCGGCGGTGAGGGTCAGCCCCAGACGGCTGTGCACCCGCTGCGCCAGCGCGTTCAGCTGCTGCGCCGCCAGCGCGGCGAGTGCTTCCGGGGTGAAGGGGGCGGTCTGGCACACATCCCCTACCGCCGCCACAAAGGACGCGCCGAATTTATCTGCCAGCGCTTCCCGTCCCTTGCGGGAGAAGAAGATCAGGTACTTGCCGCAGGGGTCGATGCGGCTCACTGCACCGGGGGCAAGCGCCGTGCCGGCTTCCACCAGAATGCCCTCCTTGTTGACCAGATACCGGCTGGACAAAGGCGCACTGCCCTTGACCGCGAGGTCGGAGAGGATGCGCAGAAAGCCGGGGTGGCAGCTCTCGTAGTGCTCGAACACCACGATCTCGCCCGGGGCGTGCAGCGCAGCGTACAAGTCCTGCAAAAACAGCTTTTCCGCGCCGGGGTCGGGGTAGAGTGCGAGATCCATCACCGCCATCCGGTCGCTCTGCAAAAGCCCCCGCGCCGCCATGATGCGGGCAGTCTCTGCCAGCGCAAAGTGCCGTCCCGTGCCCGGTGCGCCCCACAGCAGGATCACGTTGCGGGCGGCTGCGCCCTCGGTGCCCAGCACAAAGGGGCGGCGCATTGCCCGCACCACGCTGTCCACAAAGGCATCCTGCCCGAGGACAGTCTTTTTTACCTCGGCGGCAAGGCCCTCAAAGCTGCCCAGCTGCTCCGGCTTTGTGTCCGCCGTGCCCTTGGCCAGCAGGCCGTCCGCTTCCATGTCCCGCAGCATTTGGCGGCTGTCCTCCAGCGCCGTCTGCACCCCGGCATCCTGCGCTTTCAGCCGGGCGTTCTGCTGCTTGAGCATTTCGTCCAGCTGCTTTTGCTGTTCCAGCAGCGCTGCGTTCAGATCAGGCAGGCCGCTGCCCGCCGTTTTTTTGGGCTGCGGCTTTTCCGGCTGCGGCTGTGCGCCGCCGAACTTCAGTTTGCCGCCCGCGCCGAACACGCCGTTCATCAAGCTTTCCCAATCATCGGTATATGCCATGGTGCTGCCCTCCATCGGTGTTTTTCTTCCAGTATAGTGAACTGCGCGGCATTTTGCAAGGGATTCCCTCTTGAAAAAAAGCCTGTTGTCCGATACACTGAATATAATGAATCTTACAAGAAGGAATGAAGCTGACCATGGCTGCAAAAACGCCTGCCCAGTGGAAAACACTGTTTGAAAACGAACCCTTCCACCGCGAAAACTACTACACCGGCCCCCTTGGGCCGGACTACACCCCCGGCGGCACCTGTCTGCGGCTGTGGGCCCCCACCGCCGAAGCAGTCACCGTGACCTTGTACCATAAGGGAGACGGCGGTGCCGTGCTGGGCACAAAGCCCCTTGTGCGCGGGGCACAGGGCGTGTGGAGCATCTGGCTGCCCGGGGAGCAGCACGGCCGCTACTACACCTTTGCCGTTACCGTAAACGGCATCACCCGCGAGACCGGCGACCCCTACGCCCGGGCGGTGGGGGTAAACGGCGTCCGCAGCATGATCGTAGATCTTGCCCGCACCGCGCCCTCCGGGTGGGAGCGGGATGTGCGCCCCGCTATCCCCCCGGCGCAGCGCGCCGTGTGGGAGGTGAGCGTGCGGGACTTCTCGCAGGATGCCGCCAGCGGGGTACGCCCGGCATGGCGGGGCAAATATATGGCCTTTACCCAGCAGGGCACTACCCTGCACGGCGACGGCATCCACCCCACCTGCCTGAACTACCTCAAGCGGCTGGGGGTAAAATACGTCCAGCTGATGCCCATTTTCGATTTTGGCAGCGTGGACGAAGCAAAGCCCTTGCTGCGGCAGTATAACTGGGGCTACGACCCCACCAACTTCAACGTGCCGGAGGGCAGCTACTCCACCGACCCCACCCGGGGCGAGGTGCGCATCCGGGAGTGCCGGGAGATGATCGCCGCCCTCCATGCGGCGGGCATCGGGGTGGTGATGGACGTGGTGTATAACCACACCTACCGCACCGAAAATCCCCTGAACAATACCGTGCCCTATTACTTTTTCCGGCAGAATGCGGACGGCAGCTTTTCCAACGGCAGCGGCTGCGGCAACGAGTTTGCCAGCGAGCGCCCCATGGCGCGGCGGTACCTCATCGACTCCATCCTCTATTGGGCAAAGGAGTACCACATCGACGGCTTCCGCTTCGATCTGATGGGTCTGTACGACGCCGAGAGCATCAACGCGGTGCGTGCCGCACTGGATGCCCTGCCCGGCGGACGGGACATCCTGCTGTACGGCGAGCCGTGGCAGGGCGGTGCCAGCCAGCTGCACCGGTACGAAGCCAACAAAGCGAACCTTGCCATGCTCAACGAGCGGGTGGGCATCTTCTGCGATGACACCCGGGACGCCATCAAGGGCGGCTGCTTCGATGCCCGGGAACCGGGCTATGTGGAGGGCAAGCCCGGCAGCTTCTGGGATATCGGCGCAGCGGTGGCGGCATGGTGCCGCAGCGACCGTCTGCCGCCCCACGCGCCCAGCCAGATCGTAAGCTACGTTTCCGCCCACGACAACTTTACCCTGTGGGACAAGCTGCTCTGCGTCCGCTACGAAAAGCCGGAGTTCACCGCCCGGGACACTGTGGCGCTGGCGCAGAACCGGCTGGCGGCGGGCATCTACCTGACTAGCTTCGGTCTGCCCTTCATGCAGGCGGGCGAAGAGTTTGCCCGCACCAAAAAGGGCGTAGGCAACAGCTACCGCTCCTCTCCCGCCCTGAACCGGCTGGACTGGAACCGCGCCGAGCAGTACCACGCCCTTGTGGACTACTACCGGGGGCTTCTGGCACTGCGGGCAGCCTTTCCCCGGCTGGGCAGCACCGACCGTCACGCCCCGGAGGCTTTGCAGTTCTTTGCGCTGGAGCAGCCGCTGGTGGGCTGGACACTGCCCGCCGTCTGGGGCGACGGCGCAGCATGGAGCGCTTTGTGCGTCTTTTATAATCCCACCGAAACCGCCTGCACCGTTCCCCTGCCCGCCGGGCAGTGGAAGCTGCTGAGCGACGGCACCTCCTCCAGCCTGTGGCGCGGCCCCAGCCGTATTTTTACCGGCAATGTCCCCCTTGCGCCGTACAGTGCTACTATTTTGGGTGCGGTGTAAGACGATTTGAATGCGCGCCGCGTCTTCCGGGTTGCGGCACCCAGCATCCGCATCGTGCCTTGGGCGGCACTTGCGTCTTGCTGGCCGCGGCCCCAACAACTCCTCCCTGTTTCCGCCACTGGCGGCGGTCGTCGTCGTTGCAGCGGAAAATTATTTGTGATTTGTAAATCGGGAAAATCTGCGGATTTTCCCGATTTACTTTTTCACGGGAGGGGTCGTGGCGGGAAACGGCATTTACAGCGCCTGCTTCCTGCGGAAGCGCGGCGCTGTGGGTGTGCCCGCTCCCCCTTGGGGAGCTGTCGCGCAGCGACTGAGGGGCTATAAATGGAGAAGCGAAAAAAGCGTTAAAGCGATAGCGCCGACTGGC
>NZ_JBBMEN010000020.1:0-50121 GCF_040096575.1 Faecalibacterium intestinale | reverse complement strand
CCAGTCGGCGCTAGCGCTTTAACGCTTTTTTCGCTTCTCCATTTATAGCCCCTCAGTCGCTGCGCGACAGCTCCCCCCGGGGGAGCAGGCACGCCCGCAAGCTTTGCGGTTTAGTCGCAAACTTTCCCGCCATGCCAAAGGCTCCCTCCCCGAGGGAGCTGGCAAAACCGTCAGGTTTTGACTGAGGGAGTTCAGCCCCAAGGTAATTTGCATTTTAAATCATTGATTAGAGGAAACCCGAAAGTATATGAACCACTTAGGAGATTATGATGTCATTGTCATCGGCGCTGGCCATGCGGGCATCGAAGCCGCCCACGCAGCTGCTGTACTGGGCGCAAAAACGGCTGTCTTTACCATGAGTCTGGACGCCATCGGCAATATGCCCTGCAACCCCAGCATCGGCGGCACCGCCAAGGGCACGCTGGTGCGGGAGGTGGACGCGCTGGGCGGCGTGATGGGTCTGGCGGCAGACGCTACCTATCTGCAAAGCCGGATGCTGAACAAGGGCAAAGGCCCCGCCGTGCACGCACTGCGGGTGCAGACTGACCGCCGCCGCTACAACGAATACATGAAGCACGCGCTGGAACAGACCCCGGGGCTTGCCATCCATCAGGCCGAGGTGGTGGCGCTGGAAGTGGAAAACGGCCATGTGAAGGGCGTTGTCACCCAGCTGCACGGCGAGTACACCGCCAAGTGCGTGGTGCTTGCCACCGGTACGAACCTCGGCGGCAAAATATTCGTAGGCGATGCGTGGTATGCTTCCGGCCCGGACGGGATGCACGCCGCCAACGCCCTGACCGACAGCCTGAAAGCCGCCGGTCTGCCGCTGCGCCGGTTCAAGACCGGCACGCCCGCCCGGGTGCACCGCCGCAGCATTGATTTTTCCAAGCTGGAATGCCAGCCCGGCGACCCGGACAGCGAATTGCAGCCCTTCAGTTTTCTGACCGATGCCCCCATGCACAACAAGGTGGAGTGTTGGATCGCCTACACGAACCCCGAGACGCATAAAATCATTCTGGACAACATCCAGCGCAGCCCGCTGTACGGCGGCATGATCGAGGGTGTCGGCCCGCGCTACTGCCCCTCCATCGAGGACAAGGTGGTGCGCTTCTCCGGCAAGGACCGCCACCCGCTGTTCGTAGAGCCCTGCGGCGAAAACACCGAGGAAATGTATTTGCAGGGTGCGTCCAGCAGCCTGCCGGAGGACGTGCAGAACGCTTTCTACCACAGCATCAAGGGCTTTGAGCATCTGGAGATCATGCGGCCCGCCTACGCCATCGAGTACGACTGCGTAGACCCCACCAGTCTGGAAGCCACGCTGGAAAGCAAGGTGGTGCGGGGTCTGTACGGGGCAGGGCAGTTCAACGGCACCTCCGGCTACGAGGAAGCCGCCGCGCAGGGTCTGCTGGCGGGTCTGAACGCCGCCCGCAACGCGCTGGGCTTAGAGCAGCTGGTGCTGCCCCGGCACACCAGCTATCTGGGCACACTGGTGGACGACCTTGTGACCAAGGGCGTCATGGACCCCTACCGCATGATGACCAGCCGCAGCGAGTACCGGCTGACCCTGCGGCAGGACAACGCCGACCAGCGCCTGACCCCCATCGGCAGGGAATACGGCCTTGTGCAGGATGACCGCTGGGCAAAGTACCAGCACACCCAGAACATTTTGGAAGCCGAGCGCCGCCGCCTGCACGAGACGCATCTGCGCACCGCAGACCTGCGCGCCGCCATGGAAGCCGCCGGTCTTGCCCCCGCCGCCGAGGGCGGCATTGCCGAGGAGCTGCTGCGCCGTCCCGAGATCAGCTACCCGCTGGTGGCGGGCATCATCGGCTGGGGAGAGGAGATCACCCCCATGCTGGCGGAGCGGCTGGAGACGGAGATCAAGTACGCCGGTTACATCGCCCGACAGGACAGGATGATCCGGGAGGTGGCACGCCACGAAAAGACCCTCATCCCGGAGGATTTTGAGTATGCCGCCCTGACCGGCCTGACGCTGGAAGCCCGGGAAAAGCTGGCCCGCATCCGTCCCCGCAATCTGGGGCAGGCGGGGCGCATCCCCGGCGTTTCACCCTCCGATGTGGCGCAGCTGAGCATTGCACTGGCAGGGAAACAACAAAAATAATACGAAATTGCGATAAAATAAACGATTGTGCTACCCCAACCACCCGACAGAAAGGACAACACCAATGATCGACAAACAGCGTCTGGAAGCAAAATGTTCCACATGGAACATCACCCTTACCGGCACCCAGCTGGATCAGCTGGACGCCTTTGCCCAGATCCTTGTAGACTACAACCAGAAGGTCAACCTGACCGCCATCACCGACCCGGAGGGCATCGAGGACAAACACTTCCTCGACAGCCTGCTGTTTGCCAGCCAGCCGGAGGTAGCCGGGCGCATGGTGGACGTGGGTGCCGGGGCAGGTTTTCCGGGCATCGTGACCAAGATCTTCAAACCGGAGCTGGAATTAACCCTGATGGAGCCCACCGGCAAGCGGGTGGATTTTTTGAAGTACGCCTGCGCCCAGCTGGGTCTGACCGGGGTGGAGTTTGCCAAGGAGCGCGCCGAGGAAGCTGCCCGCAAGGTGTGGCGGGAACAGTTCGATCTGGCTTCTGCCCGCGCCGTGGCAGCCCTGCCCATGCTGGCAGAATACTGCCTGCCGCTGGTGAAGGTGGGCGGCAACTTCCTTGCCATGAAGGGTGCATCCGGGGAAGAGGAGCTGACCGCTGCCCGGGGTGCTATCAAAAAGCTGGGCGGCGAGTACCGCGAGACCCGCACTTTGCACCTGCCCGGCGGCGACACCCGCACGCTGATTTTGTGCAAAAAGATTTCGCAAACTCCGACAGCATACCCCAGAAACGGCGGTAAAATTGCAAAAAGCCCGCTGAAATAACGCATAACTTGACGCAACCTGTAAGACCCTGCCGAACGAAATTTCTGGCGGGGTCTTTCTTTGTGTGCTACACTGAAGCTGAACAGGTTTTCCACGATTTCCCGGAGAAATGTGGAAAAACCGAAGGTTTATTTCACAGGAAAGGGGCAGCATCATGTTTGAACGCAAGAAACCGTCCGGGAAATTACTCTCTCTGCCCATCGACCAGATCCACCCGTCGCCCTTTCAGGCGCGGAAAAGCTTTGACGAGCAGGAGCTGACCGCGCTGGCGCAGAGCATCCGGGAGAACGGTCTGCTCCAGCCGGTCACGGTGCGCAGGGCGGCAGAGGGCTACGAGCTGGTGGCAGGGGAGCGGCGGCTGCGCGCCTGTCAGCTGGCAAAGATGACCACCATCCCCGCCATCCTGTGCAGCTACGCCGACGACCGCACCGCCGCGCTGGGTCTGCTGGAAAACATCCAGCGCGCCGACCTGAATCCCTTTGAGCAGGCGCAGGGGCTGCGGGATGTGATGGTGCTGTGGGACTGCACCCAAGCGGAAGCCGCCAAGCGCTTGGGCATGGCACAGCCCACCTTTGCCAACAAGCTGCGGCTGTTGCAGCTGACGGCAGACCAGCGGCAGTTCGTGCTGGACAACAACCTCACCGAGCGCCACGCCCGCGCGGTGCTGCGCCTGCCGGAGAACCGCCGCAGCGAAGCGCTGATCACCATCGCCAAGCGCCGCCTGAACGCCCGCCAGACCGACAGCTACATTGAGAAGCTGCTGAACAGCCCGCCCAAGGCCGGGCACCGCATCTCCATGGTGCGGGACGTGCGCATCTTTGTCAACACCATCGACCACGCCATCCGGCTGATGACCGACAACGGCGTGCCCGCCACCGCCCACCGGGAAGAGAAGGACGGCTACATCGAGTACACCGTCCGCATCCCCACCGCCGCCGCGGAAAAATGAATTGTTCCATGTGGAACAGGGGAGGGAACGAACTCCCTCAGTCAAAACCTGACGGTTTTGCCAGCTCCCTCGGGGAGGGAGCCTCTGGCGCTCCCGGAAGCTTTGCACTTCAGCCAGAAACTCTTCCGCCATGCCAAAGGCCCCATCTCAGAGGGGGCTGTCTGCGCAGCAGACTGGGGGAGTTTTGGCAGATACCCCCTCAGTCACGGCTTACGCCGTGCCAGCTCTCCCAAAGGGAGAGCCAAGCCGTAAAGTTTGGCACTAAAGTATTAGGTACAAAGAGGAAGCTTCCTGGCGTGCTCTTGGCTCCCCCTTTGGGGGAGCTGTCACCGCAGGTGACTGAGAGGGCGCACGCCGTTAACTCTGTCGCTAAAGTATCAATAGCAATGAGAAACCTTCCCGCCATGCCAAAGGCCCCATCTCCGAGGGGGCTGGCATCGCGCAGCGATGACTGGGGGAGTATTCTTCTCGCTTTTTCCACTTTCCCACCCTCAAAAGTTAAAAATCCAGCCGAAAAACGCTCCAGATGGTTCAAAAAACAATTTGGATGTGTTATACTAGAAGCCAAGGTGTCTGCCGGACGGGGAAACCGGCGGGCACGACTGCGTGTTCCACGTGGAACAAATCTTTCCCCGGGAGGAAGAAAAGCGCGTGGCAAAAATTGTAGCGATCGCAAACCAGAAGGGCGGAGTGGGCAAAACCACCACCGCCGTCAACCTTTCGTCCTGCGTAGCGGCACTGGGCAAAAAGGTGCTTATCGTAGACCTTGACCCGCAGGGCAACACCACCACCGGCTATGGCATCCCAAAGCGCAGCGTGGAAGCGGGCACTTATGAGGTGCTCATCGGCAGGGCAACGGCGGCGCAGGCCATCCGGCACACCGAGTACCGCACCGATGTCATCGGCTCCAACACCCGGCTGGCCGGTGCCAGCTTGGAAATGATCGACCTGCCCGGCCGCGAGGGGCGTCTGCGCAAGGCGCTGGCTGAGGTGCAGAAGGACTACGACTTCATCTTTATCGACTGCCCGCCCAGTCTGGATCTGCTCACCCTCAACGGCCTGAGCGCCTGCGACAGTGTGCTCATCCCGGTGCAGTGCGAATACTATGCGCTGGAAGGATTGTCGGAGCTCATCAGCACCCTCAAGACCATCCGCAAAAAGTATAACCCGTATCTGGATATCGAGGGCGTGGTGTTCACCATGTTCTCGCTGCGGTACAACCTGACCGTGCAGGTGGTGGAGCAGGTGCAGAAATACTTTGGCTCCAAGGTGTACAAGACCACCATCCCGCGCTCCATCCGCATTTCGGAGGCGCCCAGCTACGGCCAGCCCATCAATTTCTACGAGCCGAAGGGCAAGGGCAGCGAAGCCTACATGGACTTGGCAATCGAATTTGTCAAGCACAACCGCCCGCAGGAACCTAAAAAGTCCCGCGCAAAGGCTGCACCCGCCGCAGAGCCGGCGAAAAATGCTCTGGAAGATTAAAACAGGGGGAACAAGGTAAACAATGGCAAGAGGAAAAGGAGGGCTCGGACGCGGGCTGGACAGTCTGTTTGAGGACGCAGCACCGGTCTTTGAGTCAGAGCACGCAGCGGTGGAAACGTTGCCGCTGCGCGAGATCGAGCCGGACCCCGACCAGCCCCGCAAGACCTTTGAGCAGGAGACCCTCAGCGAACTGGCTGCCAGCATCGCCGAGCACGGCTTATTGCAGCCCATCGCGGTGCGTCCAAGACCCATGGGCGGTTACAGCATCGTGGCAGGCGAGCGCCGCTGGCGAGCCTCCCGCATGGCGGGTCTTACCGAGGTGCCGGTGGTCATCAAGGATGTGTCCGATGAGCAGGCCATGGAGCTGGCGCTGGTGGAGAATTTGCAGCGCGAGGATCTGGACCCGGTGGAAGAAGCTGCCGGCATCCGGGAGCTGATGACCCGCTGCGATCTGACACAGGAACAGGCCGCCCGCAAGCTGGGCAAGAGCCGCAGCGCGCTGGCAAACAGCCTGCGTCTGCTCAACTTACCGGAAACGGTGCTGGAACTGCTGAAGAGCGGCTTTATCAATACCGGTCACGCCAAGGTGGTGCTGGGTCTGCCCACACCGGAACTGCAGGCCGAAGCCGCGCAGATCATCGCGGACAACCAGCTGAACGTCCGTCAGGCCGAGACGCTTTGCAAAAAGATGGCAAAGCCCGCCAAGGAGCCCCGCGAACCCGCACCCCGCGGCACTTTGCCGGTGGAGGTGGAGGAGAGCCTGAAACAGGTGCTGGGCAGCGAGGTGAACGTGGCCTACCACGGCGGCAAGGGCAAGCTGACGGTGCATTTTTACTCCGACGAGCAGCTGCGCGCCTTTGCAAACCTGCTGGGACAGTACCAGATGGAAACCGAATAATCATGCGATCCAAGGCGGGAACTGCCGCCTTTGAACGGCAGCGGAAAGCCGCAAGTGCACCGCTGCAAGCCCAATAGAGTTAAGGAGAGTCAATCATGCTGGATATCAAATTTGTCCGCGAGAACCCGGACGCCGTTAAGGAAAACATCAAAAAGAAGTTTCAGGACGCCAAGCTGCCGCTGGTGGACGAGGTCATCGAAAAGGATGCCAAGTACCGTGCAGCCCTGAAGGAAGTGGAGGCCCTGAAGGCCGCCCGCAACAAGCTGAGCAAGGCCAACGGCCCGCTGTTCGGCCAGCTGAAGAAGTGCACCGACGAGGCACAGAAGGCTGAGCTGCAGGCACAGATCGACGCCAACAACGCCGCCGTCAAGGCGGACGCCGACAAGATGGCAGAGCTGGAGAAGGAAGAGGAGGAACTGTCTGCCCGCATTCAGGAGATCATGTACTCCATTCCCCAGATGATCGACCCCAGCGTGCCCATCGGCCCGGACGATACCTATAACGTGGAAGCTCAGCGCTTCGGCGAGCCTGTCGTGCCGGATTTCCCCATCCCGTACCACACCGAGATCATGGAGAGCTTTGACGGCATCGATATGGACGCCGCAGGCCGCGTGGCCGGTAACGGCTTCTACTACCTGCTGGGCAACATCGCACGCCTGCACGAGGCTGTGCTGGCCTACGCCCGCGACTTTATGATCAACAAGGGCTTCACCTACGTCATCCCGCCCTTCATGATGCACGGCAACGTGGTGCAGGGCGTCATGTCCTTCCCTGAGATGGACGCCATGATGTACAAGATCGAGGGTGAGGATCTGTACCTCATCGGCACCAGCGAGCACACCATGATCGGCCGCTTCATCGACCAGACGCTGGACGAGAGCAAGATGCCCCTGACCCTGACCTCTTACAGCCCCTGCTTCCGCAAGGAGAAGGGCGCACACGGCATCGAGGAGCGCGGCATCTACCGCATCCACCAGTTCGAGAAGCAGGAGATGATCGTGGTCTGCCGCCCCGAGGAGAGCGCCGACTGGTACGAGAAGCTGTGGCAGATGTCCGTGGAGCTGTTCCGCAGCATGGAGATCCCCGTGCGCCAGCTGAACTGCTGCTCCGGCGATCTGGCTGACCTGAAGGTCAAGAGCTGCGATATCGAAGCTTGGAGCCCCCGCCAGCAGAAGTACTTCGAGGTCTGCTCCTGCTCCAACCTGGGTGACGCACAGGCACGCCGCCTGCACATCCGCATCAAGGGCAAGGACGGCAAGACCTATCTGGCCCACACCCTGAACAACACCTGCGTGGCACCTCCGCGTATGCTGATCGCCTTCCTGGAGAACCACCTGCAGGCTGACGGCAGCGTGACCATCCCCGAAGTGCTGCAGCCGTACATGGGCGGGCTGAAGGTCATGGTCCCCACCAATAAGAAGAACTAAAACTGCACCGGGTTTTCCA
Source organism: Faecalibacterium intestinale (assembly GCF_040096575.1). Taxonomy (NCBI): domain Bacteria; kingdom Bacillati; phylum Bacillota; class Clostridia; order Eubacteriales; family Oscillospiraceae; genus Faecalibacterium; species Faecalibacterium intestinale. The sequence goes on along the minus strand of NZ_JBBMEN010000020.1, from coordinate 42,449 downwards.
CATCCGGGCAGAAAAAGGTTGAAAAAAGCACCGCTTTCCGTACAGGGAAGCGGTGCTTTTTGTGTGGGAAAGCGGGTGCTTAACTCCCTCAGTCAAAACCTGACGGTTTTGCCAGCTCCCTCTGGGAGGGAGCCTCTGGCGCACCCGCAAACTTTGCACTTTAGCCGGAAACTTTGCCGCTATGCCAAAGGCCCCATCCTAGAGGGGGCTGTCGAGCGCAGCGAGACTGGGGGAGTTTTTCCCGCAAAATGACAAGAAATACAACATTTCAACGTATCTACGTTAATAAGATTGAAATCTCAAAAAACTGCAAAATTTTTTGAAAATATGTGTTGACAAAAAGGGCATCTATGGATATAATAATAAAGCACCGTTCAAGTGCAAGCTAAATATGTGGCGGTATAGCTCAGTTGGCTAGAGCATTCGGTTCATACCCGAAGTGTCACCGGTTCAAATCCAGTTACCGCTACCACGTTACAGAGTTTCGCTAAGATAAGGGGGACGGTCGTCCGCAGTAGTGGACGATGAAAGTCGGAGGTTTTAGCGAAGCTCTGTATTTGTAAGGCCCGTTGGTCAAGCGGTTAAGACACGGCCCTTTCACGGCTGTAACATGGGTTCGATTCCCGTACGGGTCATGAATAAAATCCCTGATCTTAGGATCAGGGATTTTTTCATGCAACCCGTACGAGGAATCGAAGGAACACGGCCGCCCGCAGGCGGCAAAAAAGAGCCCAGTGGGCTCTTTTTTAGTGTTCGGGTCCCACCCTGTAGGAATGTCTACCGTGGTAGCTGCCGCTAAGACCCGTACGGGAATCTTAGCTATATAATACAGGATATAGACTTTTTTCAAAAAATAAGATATACTTACGTTGAAAAGGTGGGATGTGTTATGCCGGAGATCAGTCTGTTTTGCGGGATACGGGTCACAATGTTCCCAAAGGTCTTGCAGGCTGTTGCGGGCGAGGACTTTACGGTGTACCTCTATTTCAACGATGGCTCTGTGCGTCTGTATGACGCAAAGCCGCTGCTTGCGCTGGGCGGGGTCTTTGCGCCCTTGCAGGATGAAGCTTTTTTCAAAAGCCGCCTGACCGTCCTGAACGACACCGCTGCATGGGATGTGACTGGTGACCGGGACCCCGGCAGCTGTGTGGACTTGGACCCCATCGAGCTGTACGAGACCTGTCCTGTGGTGGTAGACCCGCTGGAATCGGCATCCTGATCCGCAAAAATACGCAAAAACACGGGAAGATCTGCAGACCTTCCCGTGTTTTTATTTATTTATTCTGCTCCTGCACATACCGCAGGATATCCTCCGGCACCTCTGCCAGTGCATCGGCACCGGCGGCGGTCAGCTCAGCGCGGCCGCGGAAGCCCCACAGCGCGCCCATGGCGGGCAACTGGGCGTTGTGCCCGGTGAGGATGTCCACATCGCTGTCGCCCACAAAAAGGGTGGCGGCGGGGTCTGCGCCCAGCTCGGTCATCAGGGCGTACAGCCCGGTGGGGTCGGGCTTGGTGGGTACGCCCGGGCGGTTGCCCCGCACGGCGTCAAAGCGGCCGGTGCCAAAGTAGTGGGCAATGATGCCGCCGCACAGCGCATCGGCCTTGTTGGAGAATACCGCGCACTGGATACCCTCGGCCTTCAGTGCGTCCAGCAGCGCCGGGATGCCGGGGTAGGGCGCGGTCTTGTCCTCCTTGTGGGCATCGTACCGGGCGGTGAACTGCGCCAGCGTCGCCGCCAGCTGCGCCGGGGTGCGGGCGTCAGCGGGGGAGAACCGCTCCACCAGCTTGGGGATGCCGTTGCCCACCATCAGCTTGAACTGCTCCACCGTAAAGGTGGGCCAGCCGTTTTGTGCGCACACCCAGTTGCCGGCATCGGCAAGGTCGTCGATGGTGTTCAGCAGGGTGCCGTCCAGATCAAATAATACAGTCTTTATCATAAAATAGTCTCCGTTGCTCTGTGTTACAAAAATGCCCCGCCGACCGTAGGTTCAGCGGGGCATCGCAAGTATACTTCTATATTCCCAGAAAATCAAGAGCCGCCAGCGGCACACTGCGCACCGTGACCCTTTCTTTGCCGGGAAATACAAGGGTCAGGTTGGCACGCTGCACCGTCACCGCCCAAGGGGATTGCAGGGCGGTAAAGCCGGTGTCCGGGTGGAACACGCACAGCTGGTGCAGATGGAATTGGTGCTGCCGGCAGAGCAGCAGCTGTCCCTGCTGCTGCCATACGCCCTCCCGGTGCCAGCCCACGGCGGCAGCGCCCAGCAGCGCGGCAAACACCCCGGTGGGGATGAGCAGCGGCAGGGTAAGGGCAGGCAGGGTGGTGCGGGATACCGCCGTCAGCAGCAGGCAGAGCCCCAGCGGGATGCCCGCCGGCAAAAAGAACACCATGCTGCGGTCGGTGGTGTCGGCGCGGGTGTCCGGGGGCAGCTGCGCCATCTCCGGCAGCAGCTCCCGCAGCAGCGGAGTGCCCTCCCGCCAGACGAACAAAGGCAGCTCCGGGCGGCACGCCCCTGCCGAGACAAATACCGGGCAGTAATGCAGCGCCCATGTGGCGGGGGAGCGGCGCAGGTCGGCGTAGTTCAGCTGGCAGAGCCGCAGCCGCATCTCGTACCGGCGTACAAGCCCGCCCCGGCTGCCCAGCTGGGTATCGGTGCGCCAGACGGTATAATGCACCGCCTGCAAGGCGCTGCGCACCAGACTGATGCAGAATAGCGTACCCGCCAGCACCAGCAGCCACGCCGCGCCCAGCGGCAGCCAGCGGGCGGCAAACGCCGCCAGCTGGCCCAGCTGCGCAAGGGCAGCGGTCTGGGCATCCGGGGCATAACTCTGGGTCTGGTGAATGGCCAGCCACCATAAAAACAGGGTAGATAGGCCGTTGGCACCCAGCACCGTAAAGGCCAGCTTTTCGCCGCCCTTGGGCGCGTGCCACAGCGGCTCTGTCACCGGCAGCAGCACATCGGCAAGCTCCTCGGCCTGCTGCCGGGTAAGATATAGGGTAATGGTCTGTGTCTGCCCCACAGGGTACAGCACCACCCGGCAGGCACCGGTCAGGCGGTAGACCAGCGGCTGCTCCAGCACCAGCGCCGCCAGACCTTCGGCGCGCAGGGCGCGGTCCAGCCGCACGCCAAGCCGCCAGCTGACGTGCACTGTGCCCTCGGCATCCACCTGCCAGCGGCCGCCGTAGTACACCGCCCAGCACACGGCGCTGATAAACATCAGCAGCACAAGCTCCTGCCGCAGCGCCGCACGCAGGGCGTCCCAGTTGCGGTCAAAAAGCACCTGTACCAGCGGCAGAAGGTACACCAGCAAAGTCTTGCGCAGCAGATGCAGCGCCGCCAGCGGGTGGAAGTGCTTTTCCCGGTTCATACACTGCCCTCCATCAGAACCGCCGCCAGCGCAGTGGCCTGTGCGGCGGGGATGCCGGGCAGCACCAGCTGCAAGCCCGGGCTGCGCACAAGGAGCACGGTGCACCCTGCCGCCCACAGCAGCGGGGTGCGCAGCAGCTGCACCCCGGTGACCGCCCGGCGCGGGATGCGGTGCAGCACAGGGACAGCCACCCCGGACTGCACCGTGACGCTGTCTGCCGTCAGGGCGGCGACAAAGCTGCAGCAGCGCGCCCGGACAAGCGCCACCAGCGCCGCCCATACAGCGCAAAAGACTGCGCCCGCCCACACGCTCTGCCAGAAGGCAAAGGGCGCGCAGACCAGCCCGGGCACAGCTGCCCAGACGCAGAGCACCCGGCGGGCGCGGGGCGGCAGCACCAGGGCGGTGCGCAGCAGCTCCTGCTCGCTCATTTGTGGGAGGAAAGACCCCACGCATCCATCAGCAGATGCAGGGTGTCGTCCTGTGTCAGGCAGAGCAGCCGGTCCCACGGCAGCAGCACCGTGCTGCCGTGAGGGATGATGAACTCGGTATCCCGGGTGATGCTGACCAGAATGGCATCGCCGGGAATGGGGATCTCCTTGATCTCCTTGCCCGCAAACTGAAAGTCCTCCGGCAGCAAAATTTCATTCAGGCTGGCAGTGCCGCCGCCCAGGGACAGCAGCTGCCGGATGGTGTCGGTCTCGATCTCCCGCTCCAGAATGTGGCTCAGGTTGTCGGTGCCGCACACCACGGTGTCCACGCCCAGCGTGTGCAGGATGTCCCGGTTCTTGGGGTTGGAAGCGCGCGCCACGGTGCGGTTCACGCCGAACTCCCGCTTGGCGATCTGGCACGCCACCAGATTGGTCTCGTCGGTGTTGGTCACCGCCACAAAGGCGTCGCAGCTGGCCACATCGGCGGTGCGCAGGGTGTCAAAGCTCAGAGAGTCGCCGCAGATGACCGGGATATCCAGCGTGTCGGCAAGGGTACGGCACAGCGCCTCCTGCGGCTCGATGATGGTCACCTTATGGCGGTGGGACAGCAGGCTCTGGGCAAGATACATCCCCACCCGGCCGCCGCCGGCAATACAAACTTTCATATCGTTACCTCATTCTACGGTCTGTAAAGCGAAAAACAGGCTGTTTTACTTGGAAAGTGCCCGGAACACCGCCTGCTCGGTCAGCACGGTGGGGCAGATGGTCTCCAGCTCGTAAGCCTTGTGGTATAAAATTTGCAGATGCGGGTCGGACACCCGGCAGATGACTTTATCCCGGCGGAAGATGTTCTTCGCCAGCTGTGCGGCCATCAGGTTTACCGAGTCCTCCTCGGTCACCGCCGCCACGGCGTCGCAGTTCTCCACGCCGCCCCGGCGCAGGGTGTCCGGGTCGGTGGGGTCGCCCACAAGGGCGGTGCCGTGAAAGGTATAATCGTCAAAGGCATCCAGACGCTTGAGCTGCTCAGGGTCCTTTTCCACCACCGAGATATCATGGCCGATGCGTTCCAGATCGCGGATCAGCGCCGCACCTACCTGATCGCAGCCGATCACCAGTATGTTCATGAAGGTTCACCTCGTTGTTCTCAGAGCTTTCTGCGCCGGGCGCAGAAAGCGGACAGACTTCTTATTTTTATAGTATAGCACATTTCCCGGGGCAGATAAATACAGCGCCCGGGGGAAAATTTCTATAATCTGTATGCACAGCGGCTCATAGTATGGTATACTGGAACTGCTTTTGAAAAAACTACGCACCCAGCGGGGTGCTGCAGGAGGGATTTATTACGTTTTTCGAGATCATCAAAGCGATCCTGATGGGTATCGTGGAGGGCATTACCGAGTGGCTGCCCATCTCCTCCACCGGTCACATGATCCTTGTGGAGCAGGTCGTCAAGTTCAATGCCAGTGAAGAATTCATGTCCATGTTCCGGGTGGTCATCCAGCTGGGTGCCATTCTGGCCGTGGTGGTGCTGTTCTGGAATAAGCTGTGGCCCTTCGGGCTGCGGCAGGGCAAGGTCATCTCCAAGCCCAGCGTGTGGAACCTGTGGTTCAAGGTGGTAGCCGCCACCCTGCCGGTGCTGGTCATCAGCCCGCTGGACGACTGGATGGAGGAGCACTTCTATAACTACATCACCGTAGCCGCCATGCTGATCTTGTACGGCGTGCTCTTCCTTGTGGTGGAGAACCGCCGCACCACGCCCCGGGTCACAAAGCTGGAACAGATCAGCTATCGGGACGCTTTGCTCATCGGCGTGTGGCAGTGCCTTGCCATCATCCCCGGCACCTCCCGTTCCGGTGCTACCATCGTGGGCGGTCTGCTGCTGGGGCTCTCCCGCGCCTGCGTGGCAGAGTTCACCTTCTATCTGGCCATCCCGGTCATGGCGGGTGCATCCCTGCTCAAGGTGATCAAGTTCGCGGTTTCCGGCGTATCCATCACCGGCACCGAGATCGCTGTGCTGCTGGTGGGCTGTGTTGTGGCCTTTGTGGTCAGCCTTGCGGCCATCCGTTTCCTGATGGACTATGTCAAGCGCCACGACTTCAAGTTCTTCGGCATCTACCGCATCGTGCTGGGTGCTATCGTGCTGGCTGTGGCAGCCATCACCGCGCTGGCATAAGAGAAAATCTTATAATGATAACAGGGGCTGTTGCTTGCGCAACAGCCCCTGTTTTGATAGGAAAGCTCACTCTTCCGCTTTTTTTACCTTTACGCGCCACTTGTGGGACATATACTCCGAGCGCAGCTTGTTGGTGACAAAGGTCTGGCTGCTGTACAGGCCGTGGTGGCCGGAGAGCATAAAGCAGATACCGCAGCCCAGCGCGATGAGCTCCAGCCCGGCGCCGCTGAACAGCTCAAAGCCCAGCAGGATGGAGGGGATCAGGACGTTGGTGGCACCGCAGAAGATGGACACCAGCCCCACCGCCGCCGCAAACCCGGCGGGCAGACCCAGCAGCGGGCCGACCACGCAGCCGAAGGTAGCGCCCACAAAAAAGCTGGGCACCACCTCGCCGCCCTTGAACCCGCAGGCAAGGGTCAGCGCGGTGAGGAAGATCTTGCACAGAAAATCCCACGGCAGCGCCTGTCCCTGCTCCACGGCGGCGGTGATGACGCTCATGCCCGCGCCGTTATACCGCCCCACGCCGAAGAGATAGGAAAAGCCGATGACCAGCACGCCGCCCGCAAAGACCCGCACCCACGGGTTCGGGAGAAGCTTTGGTACGGTATGCTCCATGAAGTGGAGGGTGTAGCAGAACAGGCGGGAAACGGCAGCGCAGGCCACACCCAGCAGGATGACCAGCAGGGCGGTGCGGACGTTCAGCTCCGGTGCGGTGAGGGCAAAGTGGGTGGGCGCGATGCCAAAGACCAGCGAGCAGCCGTAGGCGAGGAGGGCAGAGGTAAAGGCCGGGACAAAGGCAGCGGTAAAGGTCAGGCCCACATCCTCCACCATCATGGCAAAGCAGGCCGCCGCCAGCGGGGTGCCGAACAGGGCAGAGAAGAACGCAGCCATGCCGCTGATGGTGGCGGTGCGGCGGTCGTGGTCCTTGAGCCGCAGCAGGGTGCCAAGGTTCCAGCCGATGCTGCCGCCCATCTGCAACGCAGCGCCCTCGCGGCCGGCAGAGCCGCCGCACAGGTGGGTGAGCACCGTGCCCAGAAAGATAGCGGGCACCAGCAGGATGCTGACCGGCTCGCCGCTCTGCACGGCGCGGAGAACGTTGTTGGTGCCCACACCCTCGCACTTTGTTACCTTATAAAGGGCATTGATGAGCAGACCTGCCACAGGCAAAAGGAACAGCAGCCAGGGCTGCGCGGCGCGCAGCTCGGTGGCGTGCTCGACCGCAAGGTGGAACAAGGTGCCCAGAAATCCACAGAGCAGACCCATGGGAACTGCCAGAAAGAACCATTGCAGTGCCACCCGCAGGGCGGCTTTCGCTTCGTGCCAGAATGTATCAAAATCGTTCATAGACATAACTCCTATATCTTGACGTCCGTTCCGTTTTTTGGAACCGATATTTTTTGGAACCGATATAAGATAACACCGCAGGGCAGGGCTGTCAACCCCAAAATGGGCAGAGCTACGGGAATCAATTTTCCGACTGAAGGCTTCCCCCGGTCGGGGGAAGCTGTCACCGCAGGTGACTGATGAGGGCGCAGGCAAGCAGCAGCTTACGGGAAATTACCCCTCATCCGGCGCTGCGCGCCACCTTCCCCCCAAGGGGTGAAGGCTTTTGTCCCTCCGGGCAAAGCTGCAATAATTGATTCCTATGGCTCTGTTCTTTTTCCTGTTTACACCGCTCGCCCGGGTGTGCTATACTGAACAAAAGAGAGACTGCGCGGCAGACGCCGCCGGAAAGATATGGGAGGAAAAACACCATGGAAGCATCCAAAGTTTACTATACGGATTTCCGCTGTCCGGTGGGCACCAGCCTGCTGGAAAAGCTGCGCCGGGTGTGCATTGCCGCCGGCATTAAGGACATCGACATGGACGGCCGGTTCGTGGCCATCAAGATGCACTTCGGCGAGCTGGGCAATCTGGCTTTTCTGCGCCCCAACTACGCCAAGGTGGTGGCAGACCTGTGCAAGGAGCAGGGCGGTATGCCTTTCCTGACCGACTGCAACACCCTGTACCCGGGCAGCCGCAAGAATGCGTTGGAGCACCTGAGCTGCGCCCAGCTGAACGGCTTCTGGCCCATGACCACCGGCTGTCAGGTGATCATTGGTGACGGTCTGCGCGGCACGGACGAGGTGGAAGTGCCGGTGCCGAACGGCGAATACTGCAAGACCGCCAAGATCGGCCGTGCCATCATGGACGCGGACGTGTTCATCAGCCTGACCCACTTCAAGGGCCACGAGTCCACCGGCTTTGGCGGTGCGCTCAAGAATATCGGCATGGGCTGCGGCTCCCGCGCGGGCAAGATGGAGCAGCACGCTGCCGGCAAGCCCGCCGTGCAGGAGGGGCTGTGCCGCGGCTGCCACCGCTGCGCCAAGGAGTGCGGCTCGGACGCCATTACTTACAATGCCGAAAACAAGGCGGTCATTGATTACGACAAGTGCAAGGGCTGCGGCCGCTGCATCGGCGCCTGCAGCTTTGACGCCATCTATTCTCCCAACGACTGCGCCAACGAGCTGCTGGACCGCAAAATGGCCGAGTACGCCGCCGCAGTCTGCCACGACCGCCCCTGCTTCCACGTTTCTCTGGTGCAGGACATCAGCCCCAACTGCGACTGCCACGGCGAGAACGATGCACCCATCCTGCCGGATATCGGCATCTTTGCGTCCTTCGACCCGGTGGCGCTGGACCAGGCCTGCGTGGACGCCTGCCTGAACGCCGCCCCGCTGCCCAACAGCCAGCTGGGCGCAAACCTTGCAAAGCCGGGCTGGAACTGCTACCACGACAACTTCAAGGACTCCAACCCCAATATCGAGTGGAAGGCCACCCTTGAGCAGGCCGAGAAGGTGGGCATGGGCACCCGCCAGTATGTGCTGAAAAAGGTATAAAAATCAGAAACAGAAGGGATGCTGCACATGGTCAGCATCCTCGCCCTCTCAGCCATCGCTTCGCGATGCCAGCTCCCCCAAAGTGGGAGCCCTTGGCAGTCCACGCAGACTTCATCTTTCTGCCAAGGCCTCTCCCTTTGGGAGAGGTGTCACCGTAGGTGACGGAGAGGGCGAGCCCGCTAAAGAAAAAGCATCTGCAACAAAATCGCTGATTCTGAAATTCAGAAGCGATGGTTGCAGATGCTTTTTTGTTTTATTAAGCTTCGCCGTTCGTCTCCGGCACGATATCGTCCAGCACAGCTTGCAGCGCCTGCCAGTTTTTCAGGGTGCAGCCGGGCAGGGTGTCAGCGTCCAGCCCTGCATCCGCGATGCGGCCGGTCATGCTGTCCTTATCGCTGAGCAGGTCCAGCGCGGCGTCCTTGATCAGCGGCCATGCTTCGGCAAAGCCCTCCTGCTGGTTGTCGGTCAGGCCGTCGTACCAGCTGTAAAAGGCTTCCTGAATGGCTTCCGGGGAGCGGCTGGACATCCGCGCGTCCTCGGCCCAGTGCAGCAGCGATGCCGCCGCGATGACCGATTTCAAAGAGCAGCCGGATACGCCGGGCCCCCAGCCCAGACAGGGCGCAAAGGCGTTGGAGGTGCCGGTGATGGAGAACACCGAGTTCTCGTCGAAATTGCCGGGGTTCAGCTCTCCGGTGTTGGCTTCTGTGGTGGAGGAAGGCAGCTCACTGCAGCCGGAAGCGGATGCGCTGTCCGAGGCGGGCGCAGCGCTGGATGCGGGGCTGCTTGCAGAGCCGCCGCAGGCTGCCAGCAGACAGCCCAGGAAAGCGGCGCACAGCAGCAGCGCAAGGGAGCGGATATATTTCGATGTCATAAGAAAAACCTCCGTAACTGGTGCCCCGGCAAGCCGCCGGAGCAAAGCGGGATCTACACCCTAAGTATACGTTCTGCGCACGGCGTTGTCAATCGTTCTGCGCAGGACGAATTTCAAGCAGCACCTGTGCAGGATATACAAAAATGCAGCTTGAATTTCGGGCAGTTCAACGCATTGACATTCTCCGCGCTGGCTCGTATAATCAAAGACAGACAAGTGAATTTATCAGTGCGTGTAACTGTTCGATCAGGCATGAGCATCAGAGGGAAGGCGGCAACGGCATCCCTTTGGTTCTTGTGCCCTTTTCTTTTTCACAAGAGCTGCGGCATGGAAGCGGAGGAGTGCGGCGATGCAGGCTGTAAAGGTATTCAATAACAATGCGGTGTCGGTGGTCATGCCGGACGGCAGGGAAGCCATTCTCGTGGGCAACGGGCTTGGGTTTGGCCGCCGCCCGGGAGACATGATCGACAAAAACCGCGTTTCCAAGGTGTACTATGTGCAGAACGAGCTGCAGACCAAGTTCCTCAAGATGCTGGATAACGTTACCCCGCAGGTGATGCAGGCCGCCGAGCGCATCTCGCTGGCGGCAGAGGAGCAGGGCATCCTGCTCAGCAGCAAAAGCACCATCTCGCTGGTGGACCACATCAGTTTTGCGCTGGAACGTGTGGAAAAGGGCACCTTTCTGCCCAACCTCATGCTTTCGGAGACCCGGATGCTGTACCCGAAGGAGTACGCAGTGGGGCAAAGGGCGCTGGAACTTGTCCGGCAGTTCTGCGGCGTACAGCTGCCGGAGGACGAAGCGGGCTACATTGCCCTGCATCTGGTAGCCGGTGCGGCGGACGGCGCGCTGGCCTACGATACCGTAAAATTCGTCAAGGCGGTCAAGGAGATCATCTGCGATACCTATCACTGCACCTTTGAGGAAGAAAGCCTTGAGACCACCCGCCTGACCGTGCACCTCAAGTTTCTGGCGGCGCGCATCCTGCGGCACACTCCTTGGCAGGACGCCGGGCTGGAATCCATGTACGCGGTGCTTTTGCAGCGCGACAGCCGCAACGAGGTGTGTTTACAGCGCATCAATGCCTATCTGCGGCAGGAATTTGATTACGAGCTGGATCATCAGGAGCAGGTCTATCTGCTCATCCACCTGACCAAGATCGTAGGATAAAACGCTTCAACAGGGCGTCCGGAAGCCCTGCGGAATAGAAATCATCCCCCAAAACAGTCAAGTCAAAAAGTGAGGAGTATTACACGATGAAAGAAAAAGTCATGAATGGCTTGGAAAAGTTCTCCAAAGCCATGCTCTCACCGCTGTCGTATATCTCGGCAGCAGGCCTGATCCTTGTGCTGGGCGCTTTGCTTACCAGCACAAGCCTTAGTGCGATGATCCCCGTTCTGCAGTGGACCCCCATCAAGCTGCTGGGACAGCTGATCTACAACTGCATCATGGTCATCATCAACAACCTCAGCCTGATGTTCTGCGTGGGCATCGCAGCGGCGCTTGCCAAAAAGAACAAGCAGCAGGCTGCCATCATCGGCCTGATGAGCTATTTTATGTATCTGACCGCCGGCAACGTCACCCTGACCCAGCTGGGTATGCTGGCCGAGGCTGACCCGCTGGTGGGTCTGTACGGCACCGGTCAGTCCACCGTGTTCGGCATCCAGACGGTGGATATGGGCGTGTTCGGCGGCATCCTGCTGGGTCTTGTCTGCGGCTGGGTGTACAACCGCACCTGTGAAAAGCAGTTCAAGGGCATCATCACCCAGATCTACTCCGGCAACCGCTGGTCCTTTACCTGCATGGTGGTCTTTTCCATCCTGTTCGGCTTTGGCTCCTGCTTCTTCTGGCCGCCGGTGCAGAGCGTCATCAGCGCACTGACCGATCTGATCGCAACCTCCGGCAACTTCGGCCTGTTCCTGTACGGCTTCTTGGAGCGCTTCCTCATCCCCACCGGCCTGCACCACCTCATCTACACCCCCTTCCAGTTCTCTGCACTGGGCAACAGCCTGACCGTGGGCGATGCCACCTACACCGGCTCTTACATCGTCATGATGATGGAGTACAGCATGGGTCTGCCCTTCTCGGACGGCATCGTGTGGATGTACACCGGCTTCACCAAGACCTTCGGCTACTTTGGCATCGTGGCGGCCTTCATCTTCTGCGCCCGCAAGGAGAACCGCAAAAAGACCGCTGCCGTTCTGGTGCCGCTGGCCTTTACCGCTTCTCTGGCTTCCATCACCGAGCCGCTGGACTTTATGTTCTGCTTCTCTGCTCCCATCCTGTGGGTGGCACACGCCTGCATCTCCGGCCTGTTCATCGTGCTGCTGCACATCTTCCATGTCACCGGCTTTACCACCAACCTCCTCGGCTCGGTGCTGATGAACCTTTCTGCCGGTGCAGATAAGACCAACTATCCCACCCTGTACCTGCTGGCGCTGTGCCAGATCGCAGTGTACTTTGTGGTGTTCACCCTGCTGATCAAGGCCTTCAACCTGCACACCCCCGGCCGGGAAGAGGTGAGCACCGAGACCGCGGGGAGCGATGCACCCGCCAAGAAGGCAAGCGTGAAGAACGCCGCCGAGGTACAGTGCGTCATCGACGGTCTGGGCGGCAAGGAGAACATCCTGTCGGTGGACAACTGCTTCACCCGCCTGCGGGTAAACATCAAGGACCCCGCAAAGCTGGACGAAGCTGCCATCAACAAACTGCCGAACAGCGGCATCGTGAAAAAGGGTACCGATATCCAGATCGTTTACGGTCTGCAGGTAGCCGATATCAAGCGTGCTGTGGAAGCACAGCTGGAAAACCAGTAAACCGCTTTTCCGCGCCCCGGCGGACTGCGCCGGGCTAACCTGAAAATACAAAAAAGGAGCGTTTAACTATGGTCATTACCATTGCTGGCGGCGGTAGCACTTTTACCGCCGGTATCGTCAAATCCATCGCCCTGCGCCGGGAAGAACTGGAAGTGGACGAGATCCGTCTGTTCGACATCAACAAGGAGCGGCAGGACAAGGTTGCCGTTGTGGTGGACTGGGTCCTGCACAAGGAGCTGAATACCGACATCAAGCTGGTGGTCACCACCGATGTGCAGCAGGCTTACACGGATACCTCTTTTGTGTTTGCCCAGATGCGCGTGGGCGGCTACGCCATGCGGGAGCAGGACGAAAAGATCCCTCTGCGCCACGGCTGCGTGGGACAGGAGACCTGCGGCTGCGGCGGCATGGCCTACGGAATGCGCACCATCTTCCCCATGATCAAGCTGATCGACGACGTGGAAAAGTATGCCAAGAAGGACTACTGGATCCTGAACTACTCCAACCCCGCCGCCATCGTATCCGAAGCCTGCCGCAAGCTGCGCCCGAAGGCACGGATCATCAACATCTGCGATATGCCCATCGCCATCATTGACGTGGTGGCAGCTGCCATGGGCATCCAGAACAAGAAGGAGATCGTCTACGATTACTTTGGCCTGAACCACTTCGGCTGGTTCACCTCCATCCAGTACCACGGCGAGGACCTGATGCCCAAGCTGCGCGCCTACATCAAGGAGAACAAGATCCTTCTGCCGGAAAGCTACCTCAAGGGCATGGGCGCGCTGACTTCCTCCAGCAGCCAGAACCGCCACACCAAGGGCAGCTGGTACTATGTGTGGAAGGGCGAGTACGAGATCATGGAAAACTTCCCGGAGTACCTGCCCAACACCTACCTGAACTACTATCTGCAGGCCAAGGAGTTCGTGGAGCACTCGGACCCGAACCACACCCGCGCCAACGAGGTGGAGGAGACCCGCGAAAAGAACCTGTTCGACGGCATCGACCACTACCTCAAGACCGGCGAAGTGGACGCCAACACCTTCTATGCCGGCAGCCACGGCGACTGGATCGCAGATCTGTCCGCTGCGCTGAAGAACGACACCAAGGCACGCTTCCTCATCATCACCGAGAACCGCGGCGCTATCCCCAATATGCCCTATGACGCAATGGTGGAGCTGCCCGCCTACATCGGCAAAAACGGCCCGGAGGTCATTGCCCGGGACAACATCCCGCTGTTCCAGCAGGGCTTGATGATGCAGCAGCTCAACAGCGAAAAGCTGCTGGTAGAGGGCTGCGTGGAAGGCAGCTACGAGAAGGTGCTGCAGGCCTTCACCCTGAACAAGACTGTGCCCAGCATGAGCGTTGCCAAGGCCATTCTGGACGATATGATCGAAGCCAACAAGGGCTACTGGCCGGAGCTGCACTGAGCAGCCGACCTTACAGCCGCCGCAGGTATTGCCGCCTGCGGCGGCTTTTTTATGCGCATTGACCTTTGCACAGCAAGGGCTTATAATGAGAAAAAACCAGTAAAAGCGAAAGGAAGCACACCCATGCAAAACCAAGTCCCTGTATCCCAAAACCGCCCGGTCACCGGGCGCTTTGCGCCCAGCCCCAGCGGACGGCTGCATCTGGGCAATCTGGCGTGCAGCCTGCTGGCATGGCTCAGCGCAAAAAGTCAGGGCGGGCGCATCGTGCTGCGCATCGAGGATCTGGACGCCGAGCGCTGCCCCCGCGTCTACGCCGACTTGCTGGAGCAGGATCTTGCGTGGCTGGGGCTTACATGGGACGAGGGTGGCAGCACCGGCGGCGCACACGCGCCCTATTACCAGAGCGAATGCGGGGACATCTATACCCAAAGCTACCGCAAACTGGAGCAGAGGGGGCTGGTGTACCCCTGCTTCTGCTCCCGCTCCCAGCTGCACGCCGCCAGCGCACCCCACACCTCGGACGGCAACGTCATCTACCCGGGCACCTGCCGGGGGCTGACGCCGGAGGAAATTGCGGAAAAGCGCAAAAAGAAAGCCCCTGCCTACCGCCTGATGGTGCCAGATGAGGAGATCACCTTTACGGACGGCTGCATGGGCACCCATACGGAAAACCTGCTGCGGGACTGCGGCGATTTCTACCTGCGCCGGGCAGACGGCGTGTTTGCCTATCAGCTGGCAGTGGTGGTGGACGATGCCCGCATGGGCGTCACCGAGGTGGTGCGCGGGGCAGACCTGCTGTCCTCCACGGCGCGGCAGCTGTACCTGTACCGTCTGCTGGGTCTGCAGCCGCCCCGCTTTGCCCACTGCCCGCTGCTGCTGGCAGCGGACGGGCGGCGGCTGTCCAAGCGGGACGGCGACCAGAGCCTTGAAAATCTGCGGGCAAAATATACCGCCCCGGAGATCATCGGTAAGCTTGCCTATGCCTACGGCTTGCAGCCGGAGCCCGCGCCCCGCACCCCGGAAAGCCTTGTGCCGGACTTTGCGTGGACAAAAGTCCCAAAGCAGGATATCTGCCTGCCCGAGGGGCTGTTTTGACGATTTTGAATGGCCGCCGCGTGCACTTTGGCCATGTTCAGCGGAAAAATTATTATTATAATTTGTGGCTCAGAAACGCCTGCGGGCGTTTCTGAGCCACTTTTTCAGCGTGAAAAAAGGCTTCCAAAAAGTCCGCAGACTTTTTGGAAGCCAAAATAAAAACGATAATTCCGCTGATTATGCCCAGAGCAGCGCGGAGGGCATTTCAAATCGTCCCACGCTGCCGAAAAAAGAGTTTTATGCTCTCCGCACCTGCGGCAGCTGGCTGCGCTCGAGGGCGGTAAAGGCGCTGTCCAGCGCCAGTGCCAGCAGCGCACCCAAGGCCACATCGATGCAGCTGTGCTGCTTGAGCAGCACGGTGGAGCAGACGATGGAAATGCACAGCACAGCGGCTGCGGGACGCATCCAGCGGCGGCGCGGTGCATCAAAGATATGGCTGCGGTAGTACGCCAGCAGCAGCGTTACCGAGTTGAACACATGGATGGAAGGGCAGACGTTGGTGGCGGTGTCGGTGCGGTACAAAAAGCGCACCACCCGCGCAAAGATGTCGCTGCCCGGCACCCAGTAGGGGCGCAGGTCCAGCGCTGTGGGCAGCACGGCGTAGCACGCCAGTGCAATGGTCATGCCGGAGAACAGCGGCAGGCACAGCCGCCAGAAGTCCTCACGCGGGGCTTTCCACAGCAGATAGAACAGGGTGAAGGGGATCCATACGAACCATGCAAAGTAGGGGATCACCGCATATTTGCAGAAAGGGATCAGATCGTCCAGACGGCAGTGCACCAGAATGCTGCGCAGGGGGACGTTTGACTCCAGATAGTGAAAAACGGAAAGATAAAATATAGAATACAGCGCCATGAACCCGACCGGGTGGCGCGCAAGCCAGCTGCGTTTCATAGAATAGCCTCCTTTTGCAGAAGAGCAGAACTCGATAGCATTGAGAAATTATACGCCCGAACGATGAAGATTGCAAGAACGAAAGGTGAAAACTTTGTCAAGTGCTGAAAAAATAATTTGTGAAACCTGTAAAAAATACCAGCAATCTTCTGTTGATAATACGAATCAGAGCGGCGGTTTCCTGCAAAAAGAAAAATCCACCCCTTCGCCGGTCTTTCACAGACCGGGAAAGGGGTGGATGTCAAAAACTTATGGCATACGGGCAGCGTCCTCGCCCTCTCAGTCATCGCTACGCGATGCCAGCTCCCCCAAAGTGGGAGCCCTTGGCAGTCCACGCAAAGTTCATCTCTTTGCCAAGGCCTCTCCCTTTGGGAGAGGTGGATGCGACCAGCGGGAGCAGACGGAGAGGGCGAGCCCGCTGGCAATTTCATGGAGCTTATATCACACTCTGCTCCAGCCAGCTGCCGCGGCGGAAGCGCAGATAGAAGCACAGCGAGCGGAACACCCAGTCCAGATACATACCCATCCAGATGCTCAGCAGCCCGCCGCCGAAGCACAGCACTGCCAGATAGCAGAAGCCCACCCGGAACGTCCACATGGACACGATGCTCACGGTCATGGTAAAGCGGGCGTCACCGGCGGCGCGCAGGATGTTGGGCAGGGTAAAGCTGGACGGCCACACGAACAGGGAAACGATGTTGAACCACACCATGATGTCCAGCGCCATGGCCTGTGCCTCCGGCGAGAGGTTGAATAGAGACACCGCGAACCGGTTGGCGAAGAAGAACGCCGACAGGTTCATCACCCACGCGCCGCAGTAGGCGGTCAGCATCAGGCGGCGGGAGTAGTACACCGCCTGTTCCTTTTCGCCTGCGCCCAGACACTGGCCTACCACGGTCAGGGCAGCCATGCCTACGGCGTTGGCGGGGATGTTCAAAAAGGTGGTGGTGGTATTTGCCACCGCATTTGCGGCAATGGCTGCCGTGCCAAGGGTGGAGGTCAGGCTGGAGACCGACAGCTTGCCGATCTGGAACATCCCGTTCTCGATGCCGGCAGGGATGCCCACCCGCAGGATGCGCCGGATCAGCCCGCCGTTCGGTGCCATCGCCCGCAGGCTGTCCACCCGCAGGGCGCAGTCCGGCTTTTGCAGCAGATACAGCACCACCGCGCAGGCAATGGCGCGGGACACAAGGCTTGCCAGCGCCGCGCCCATGACCCCCATGCCGAAGCCGTAGATCAGCACCGCGTTGCCGCCGATGTTCACCACGTTCATCACCAAGCTGGACAGCATACTGATCTTGCTGTTGCCCTGCGCCCGGAACAGCGCCGCACCGGCGTTGTACAGGCCGATGAAGGGGTAGCTCAGCGCCGAAAGCAGAAAGTAGGTCTCGGCGTAGTGCATCACGTCCGCATCAATGGAGCCGAAGATGCCCCGCAGGATGGCGTGCCGCCCGCCGATGACCACCGCCGCCACCAGCACACTGAAGCTGGACAGCACGAATAAAATCTGTGCCGCCGCCGCCTTGGCGTTTTTTGGCTCCTGATGGCCGATGTACTGGCTGGTGACCACCGCACCGCCGGTGGCCAGTGCGCTCATGATCTGGATCATCAGGGTGTTGAAGCTGTCCACAAGGCTCACGCCGGACACAGCGGCTTCGCCCACCGAGGATACCATCAAAGTATCTGCCAGACCAATGGTCACGCTTAATGCCTGCTCCGCGATCAGCGGCAGCAGCAGCGCCACCAGCGCCTGCCGTGGAAACAGGGGAGTGGATGTGAATTTGGACGATTTCATGCTGTCCTCCGTTGCAAATGAAAAAAAGCTCGAATACCTCTATCATACAGCGGATGCGGTCGAAATGCAAGTGATGTATACAAGAATTTCCCTGCTCAGGCAAATTCTTTGCTGGGCACGGCAGGGTAGCCGTAGTAAACAACGTAGTCAAAGGGCACTGCCGGGTCAGCATTCCACTTGCCGGTGCAGCTGCGCACACTGGCGGCAAGGCTTGCCGGGGTAGGCGGAGTGCCGGGGTCTACCTTGTCGGTGCACACGGTGTTCCACACCGCCGCGCCAAAGGCGGCGCAGTTGTGCCATGCCGACCACTTGTCCGCCTTGGCAAGGGCGGCGTTCACAGCTGCCAGCTGCTCCGCGTTCATGGACAGCTGCAGACAGGTCAGGTTGACATAAAAATCCGGGAGATAGTGCGTATTATAGCTTTCGACGTTGTACCACAGCCCGGCGTGCTCCCGGTTGTTGCCCCGGGTGCCCATGGTAATGCTGGTGCCCGGCGCAATGGAAAGCCCGCCCACCGCAAGGTCGGCGTCAGTGTTGTTGGTCACCGCAAGAAACACATGACCGTCAATGTTGACGGGCGTATCCTTTTCCACATAGGTGGTGTAGAGCCGCAGCACCGCCACGGCATCCTCGGCAGGGGCGGTACCGGCGGCGTCTGCCGGGGTCTGCACCGCGCAGGGGGCAAAGCGGTAGGCTGTGCCGTGCTGGGCAAGGAAGGCGTAAGCGTTCCACAGCGAGGTCTCGGTGCCGGTGCGGGCGGTCAGGGTGCGGGGCTCCTTGGCTGTGGGCTGGGCAGCGGGCGCATCCTCGGCATAGGCGGTAAGGCTTATGCACAGCGCAAGGCCGAGGACAAGCAGCAGGCGGGAAAGCTTTTTCATGGGGGATTCCTCCGTATCAGCAATATTTTCTATAAGCTTAAAGCATTCTCTCGGTCAGGTCAAGCCGTTTGTTGCCCTTTACCCCCGGACGCAGTTGTGTTAAAATAAGGTTGCAGCCCGCCCCGCTGTGCAGTAGAGGGGCGCTGTTTTGGTGAATGATAAGAAGGTAAAGACCCATAAGGGGGTAAACTATGCAGCAAACTGCGCACAAGGTCGTTGTCATCGGGCACCGCAACCCGGACACCGACTCCATCTGCTCTGCCATTGCCTATGCAGAGCTGAAAAACAAGACCAGTGATCTGGTCTGTGAAGCCCGGCGTGCGGGCAAGATGAATCAGGAAACAGAATTCGTGCTGAAAAAGTTCGGGGTCACGCCGCCCCGGATGTGCACCGATGTCAACCCTAAAATTCGGGACGTGGATTACCGGCAGATCCCCGGCATCCCCGGCTCTACCAGCCTGCGCAAGGCGTGGGAGATCATGCGCGACCAGAAGATCGACACCCTTGCCGTGACCAGCGAGGAGGACGAACTGCAGGGCGTCATCACGGTGAAGGATATCGCCACCGCCAACATGGACCTGTTCGACACCGGCATCCTTGCCAAGAGCCGCACCAGCTACCGCAATATTCTGGAAACGCTGGGCGCTACCATGGTGGTGGGCAGCGAGGACGCAGTGTGCACCACCGGTCACATCCGCATTGGCACCGCCACCCCAGAAATGCTGGAAAGCAGCATGGAAAAGGGCGATATCGTCATCCTGACCAACCGCTACGAAAGCCAGCTCTGCGCCATCGAGAAGGAAGCTTCTCTCATCATCATCTGCAACGGCGCAAAGGTAGGCCGCACCATCCAGCATATTGCCGCCGAGACCGGCGTAGCCATCATGAGCGCCCCCTGCGATACCTATGCGGCGGCAAAGCTCATCAGTCAGTGTGCACCCATCTCCTATTACATGACCCGGGACAATATCATTAAATTCACCCTCGTCAGCCCGGTGGCAGACGTCACCCGCGTGATGGCAAAGGTGCGCCACCGGTATTTCCCCATTCTGGACGCAGACGGTAAGTACTGCGGCATGATCAGCCGCCGCAACATCATCAACCTGCGCAAGCGCCGCATCATTCTGGTGGACCACAACGAAGCCACACAGGCGGTGGAGGGTTTTGATCAGGCCGAGATCCTGGAGATCATCGACCACCACCGCATCGGCAGTCTGGAGACCAGCGGCCCGGTGTACTTCCGCAACCAGCCGGTGGGCTGCACCGCCACCATCGTCACCCAGATGTACGATGAAAACGGCGTGACCATCCCGCAAAAGACAGCTGGTCTGCTGCTGGCCGCCATCCTGTCGGATACGCTGGTATTCCGCAGCCCCACCTGCACCCCCATCGACGTGAACGCCGCCAACCGTCTGGCGAAAATTGCCGGGGTGGACATCAACGAGTTTGCCAACGAAATGTTTGAAGCCGGCGAAAAGCTGGACGGCAAGACCGCCGAAGAGGTCTTTTTGCAGGACTTCAAGGTGTTCATGTGCGGCGATATCCGCTTTGGCGTGGCGCAGGGCAGCTATATGACCCGTAAGAACCTGACCGCCGCCGAGGCGCTGCTGAAGCCGTATCTCGAGGAAGCACGCAACAAGCAGAACGTGGAAGATATCTATATGCTGCTGACCGACGTGCCCAAGGAGGAGAGCGTGGTCATCTGCAACGGACGCTACGCCGCCGAGGTGCTGTCCGACGGCTTTGAGACCCAGCCCGCCGCCGATGCCAGCTGGACGCTGCCGGGCGTGGTGAGCCGCAAAAAGCAGTTCATCCCCGCCCTGATGACCGCTTATCAGGAGCTTTGAGGGAAAGGAAAGCTTCCTCGCCCTCTCAGTCTCGCTTTGCTCGACAGATTCCCCTTTTTGTCGCTTACGCAACATCTTCCCCCGGTGCGGGGGAAGTCTTTCCTCAAAGGGGGAGCCCTTGGCAAAACCGCAAACGTTGCATGGACTGCCAAAGCCTCTCACTCTGGGAGAGGTGGCATTGCGGAGCAATGACGGAGAGGGCGAGCCCGGTAAAGGTTTAAATGCTATGTTCGACTTTTTAAACAAAAAGGACCGCACCCCGCCCGCACTGCCACAAGGCACGGAGCGGCGGCGCTACATCATCACCGGGCAGGTGCAGGGGGTAGGCTTCCGCTACCGTGCGCGGTACGCCGCACAGACCCTCGGCCTGACCGGCTGGGTGCAGAACGAGGATGACGGCAGCGTGACGCTGGAAGTGCAGGGCGACCCGGACAAATTTCTCACCCTGTTCGCCATGATCCAGAAAAGCGACTATATCCAGATCACCGGCATCCGCCAAAAGGACATCCCGCCCGACCCGTGGGAGCGCGGGTTCTCGGTAAAGGGGTATTAAAAAAGACGATTTGAAATGCGCGCCGCGTGTGCTGTGCGCATAAGCAGCGGAAAAATTATTCTAAATTTGCAATGCCGGAAGATCTGTGGATCTTCCGGCATTGCCTTTTCACGGGGAGGGGCGACCAAAGGGCGTGACTGAGCGGGTACAAGGCGCAAAAAGCCCCGGAGGGCGATTGCTCTCCGGGGAAAGATGTTGATATTATCAGGTCTTGGGGTAGTTGAGGTTCTTGACCTGAATTGCGATTGCAGCATAGCTGCCCTTTTCATTGGTTCTGACAACGACAGCAGCCTTTGCCCACTCGGTGTCGAGCTTCACGTTGCTGTTGGTAGCATCGATTTTGCCAAGCTTCTCAGTAATCAAATTGACAAAGCCGGCCACGAGACCTGCAGTCTTATAGTCTGCCGACAGGGTAACAGTCACATACTGCTCTGCAGGATTGACGCCCTTGACATCAAAATCAACAAGGAGAATGCCAAATGCACTGGTTTCAGCCTTGATTCGAGCATCCAGCAGTTCTGCAGTTTCTTTGTAGAGCTTGCTGTCATTCTTGACCTTGCCATCGTTATCGCACAGCTTTACAGCTTCGGTCTTTGTACCGAGCTGCTTCCGGATCGCTTCTTCCTTCTGTGTGTCTGCGCTGCCGCCACCGCCGGAACAGGCAGTAAACATCAGCATGGCCATTGCGCCTGCAAGCAGCAGAGCGACGATCTTTGAAAGTTTCTTCATAAGGGTATCCCTCCAATCAGCTTTTTGTGGTTATGTTTCTTTTTTCGGAAAGACTTTGCGCAACCGTTGTCGTCTTTCTGCCCTGATTATATCCGACCGGTGACGGTTTTGTCAATCGGAAATATAGCTAAACTTCCTGAAACAGTTTCGTGAAAAAGGATGAAAACAGGTCGGGTTTGTTGCAGTTCTGGTATATTTTCAGGCTGATTTTGTCGACAACTTTTCAAACGCCCTTGTCCCCGCCCCGGCGGCGTGGCTTTGCCGGGCACGGAAATACTTAAATTTGGACATATGTTGTGTCAAACCTCTATTTTGCCTTTTTACACATTTTCACCACGTTTTAGTGGTAAAATCATGTCCAGATTGAAACGAACTCGGAGGAAGTACCCATGCAACACTGTCCCGCCCGCGCGGCACAGCGGCTGGCGGCGGCAGTTCTGGCGCTGGTTTTGCTGCTGTGTGCCTTTTTGCCCCGTGCCCACGCCGCTGAGCTGAAGGAGAAAAACGGCATCCGGCTGCTCAGCTTTGACACCAGCCACATCCTTTCCATCGGCAACCAGACCTCCGGCAAGTGCAGCTTGTACGCACTGCGCTACGCCCGCACCATTCTGGACGGCAAGGTCTGCTCCGGCAGCGGGATGTGGTCAAACGGTGCGGTGTGGTCCGCTGCGGGCTACACGGGGTACGCCGGCACCCGCGCCGAGTGCCTGAAAAAGCTGTACAACGAGCTTGCCGCCGGGCGTCCGGTGATCGTGCACCTGAAAAATACTACGGTCAGCGGGGTAAAGCGCCACGCAAACCGCACCTCTACTTATGAATACCACCTGACCTCCTCCGGCTGGGACGCGGTGAACTACCCCCACATTGCCACCAGCAGCACCTACGGCCACTGGGTGTGCGTGGCGGGCATCTCGCCCACCGCCGACCCGGAAAACCTGACCGAGAGCGATTTCTACGCCCTCGACCCCGCCCGGGTCACCGCCAATGGCCGCCTTGCGGTCACCCGCCTGCTGGACGATACCCTATGGGTGGAAAATTCTCCCCTCAAAGTGCTGGGGTGAAATACGCTCCCAAAGCCCGCCTGCCCGGCGGGCTTTTTTGCGTGCAAAATACCCCCTCAGTCTCGCTGCGCTCGCCAGCTCCCCCAAGGGGACGCCTTTCGTGGTGGTGGGAAACTTTGCGGCAACGCCTAAAGCCGTCCCCTTGGGGAAGGTGGCATCGCCGTAGGCGATGACGGAAGGGGTTCCTCCCGGCGCGCATTCCAAATCGTCCCGCCCTGCCCGGCGGGCTTTTTTGCGCCTTTTTGTGACAAACCCCGCCTGCTGTGGTACAATAAAAGGGTATCGAACCAAGACAGAAAGGACGTTTCCATGCAGCTGTTTGAACTGGTCAGCCCACGGCTGTTCCGCCCGCTGGCGGGGCCCAACCGGGCGTTTTATGCAGAGCTTTTGCTGCTGCTCTGGGAAGAGTGCCGCCATACGGCAGATTACAGCATTTCCCGCGCCGAAGCCGTCTCCCGTGCCGAGGATTATTTTGCCGCGCTGGCAAAGCCGCTGGCGCTGGACGCCGACGGCGCGGGCGATGAGGAGGAGCAGCCTACCCGCGACCCCCACACGCTGGCGGTGGGCTTTCTGCTGCGTCTGCGCCGCACCGGCTGGCTGGAAGAGCAGCCCGGCAGTTATGAGAGCGAGCCCACCCTTGCCTTTATGCCGGAGGTCACCCCGCTGCTGGATGCGCTGGAAGAGATCCTGAACCCCCGGGTGGTCACCTACACCGGCAAGCTGTATAAGGCGTGGCAGCTGCTGGGCAGCATCGGGCAGGAAAAAAGCCCCTACGAGAACGTGCTGCGGGAGGTGGCGGCAGACCTTGAGACTTTGAACAAGTCTCTGCGCGCCCTCAACGCTTCCATCGGGCATTACATCGACCGCCTGACCCATAACCGCACCCCGCAGGAGGTGCTGGAACTGTTCGATCAGTACGAGGAAAAGGTGGTGGCGGCGGCGTACCATCGCTTTAAAACCAGCGATAACCTGTTCAATTACCGCGCTTATCTGGAAGAAGAGCTGGACGACTGCGAGCAGAACCAGCTGCCGCGCTTAGCGCTGGATTACGCCCGGGTGGAGCGCTGCGCCCCCGGCGAAGCTGCACCCCGGGTGCGTGCCCTCATCCAGCAGCAGCGGGACGCGCTGGAAGAGATGAGCACCCTGATGAAGGAGATCGACGCCAGCCATATCCGCTACCGCAAGCGGGCGGTGCAGCGGGCACAGTTTTTGCTGCTGAGCGACCGCTCGGCGCAGGGCAGCGTCACCGCCCTGCTGCGCCGCTATGCGGAGGACATCCGCAGCCCGGAGCAGCTGTTCGAGCCGGACGACGGCCCGGTGGCAGCGCGGCTGCACCTGTACCCGGCGGCAGTGTTCGGCGCAAAGCCGCTGTATCCCCCCGCCGCGCCCCGCACCGAAGCGCCCCTTGCCCCGGTGCGCACCGAACCTCTTGACCCCGACCGGCTGCGGCAGGAGCAGCAGCTGCTGCTGGATTACGCCCGCCTTGCCGTCACCGAGGAAAACGTGGCACTGCTGGCGCAGCAGGCGCTGGCTGCCCGCGGGCAGGTGAACGCTTCCACCCTTGTGGAGGAATACCCGAACGATTTTACAGGCATCATCGGCCTGCACACCTATTCCCAGTCGCCGCACCGGGAGTATGATATCACCCTGACCGGAAACTGGGTGGAGCGCGGCGGCTTCCGGTTTCAGGATTTTGTCCTGACCCGCCGCAAGGAGGTAAACACGGATGGCAACCATTGATCTGCTGGAAGAGACCGCAAACTATCTGCTCAACCACTGCTTTGTGCTGGGCTGTGTAGAGGAACAGCGGGCAAAATATCTGTATATTCAGGATCACCTCAACGAGGTGCGCGCGGTGTTCAAACCCTTGGGCTACGCGGTGCTTTTGTACCCCGCGCCCATGCAGGCGGCGGCGCTGGTCAACGAGCACGAGGGCAGTCAGGCACGGCTGCTCAAGTACGAGAGCATTTTGCTGCTGGTGCTGCGGCTTTTGTACCTGCAAAAGCGGGAAAGCCTTGCCGCCAGCGCGGACGAGGTGCTGGTGACCGTAGAAGAGGTGCAGGCAGAGCTGCAAAAGATGAACCTGCCCCGCAAGCTGGATCAGCAAACGCTGGAAAAGCTCATGCGCACCCTGCGCCGGTACAATCTGGCGCGTTCGGTGGGACGGCTCTCCGGGCTGGACAGCCGCATTGAGGTGTTCCCCACGGTGCTGCTGGCGCTGCCGGATGCCGACCTTGCGGATGCCGCCGCCGAGAGCGCCCGCACCCGCACCGAGCTTGGCCTGTACGAGCGCCCGGAGGGCGCAGACATGGAAGCAGGGGAGGGTGAAGCATGATCGAACTCAAGCGCCTGAAACTCATCAACTGGCACAACTTTGAAAATACCACCTTCGACTGCGCCCGCCTGACCTATATGATCGGCGTGAACGCCGTGGGCAAGACCACCATTCTGGACGCCATCCGCTACTGCCTGACCACGAACCGCAACTTCAATGCGCTGGGCAATAAGAAAAGCGGCCGCACCCTGCAAGGCTCTGTCCACGCCAAGCAGCGCGGCGAAAACGCCTACCGCCGCCCGGGGCATACCGTGGCGTATATCGGGGCGGAGTTCTGGGACAGCGTAAAGCACACCAGCTTTGTCATCGCGGTGCGGGTGGAGTCCGAGGGCCCCATGCAGGAGCTGCACCCCGGCGACCAGACGTGGTATATCTCCGAGGACGGCATCACGCTGGAACAGCTGCCCTTTATCGACCCGCGCACCGGTGCGCCCAGCGCCAAGGAGGACTTCAAGCCCGCCGAAGGGCGGCTCTCCTACACCCGCAGCCCCAGCGAAGCGCGGGACAGAATATGCCGCGCACTGGGCATCGGACGCGCAGCCAGCCCGCTGGGCAAAAAGTTCAACGAGGTGTTCCAGATGGGCACCAGCATGGACGAGATCCCGAACTTCCGGGAGTTTCTGTACCAGTACATCCTGCCCCAGCCGGAGCTGGACTTGGAAGCCTTGCAGGGTGACCGCTTGGAGCTGGAAAACCTGCACGCTGTTCTGGCGGAAGCCCAGACCCGCGCCGATGCGCTGGACGAGATCGTCCGTTTCGGCCGCGAAGCCACCGAAAAACAGACCGAAGCCCTTGTGAACCGGGGCGCCGCCCTGCTGGCGCGGGCTGCTGCCGATGCCGGGGAAAAGGCTGTCTGGCAGGAGCGGGTGGACGCCGGACGCCGCCAGCAGGAAACGCTGCGCACCCGCTACGCTGAGGCAAAAACTGCCGAAGCGGAAGCCCGCCGCGCCTATCTGACCGCCCACAGCGCCGCCGGTGCCAGCGGCGAGGGCCGCGCACTGGATGCCCTCAGCGAGGAGCTGGCACACCGGCAGACCGCATTAGATGCCGCCGCCCGCCGCGCCGACACCGCCGAAAAAGCCGCCGAAAAGACCGGCAACCTGCTGGCAGTGCTGCGCCGCAGCGGCTTTGCCGCTGGGCAGAAGCTGGCAGACCTGACCCCCGACACCCTGCCCGCCCTGACCGACTGGCTGACCGCACAGGAAAAGCCGCTGGAAGAAGCCTATTTTGCCGCCCGGCAGCACACCGCCGCCCTGCAGCGGCAGCAGACCGAAAAGCGCGCCGAGCTGGATGCCGTGTCCGGCGGCAAGTGGGTGTACCCCCACGGCGACGCCGCCACCCGGGTGCGGGACGCCGTGAATGCCGAGCTGAAAAGCCGTGGCATGGAGCCGGATGCCCGCATCTTCTGCGAGCTGCTGAACGTGGAGGACGAGAGCTGGCAGGACTGCGTGGAAGCCTGTCTGGGCGACCGCCGGTTCGATATCCTTGTGCCGCCCGCCCACTACGCCGCCGCAAAGAGCGCTTTTGTGGCGCTGAAAGAGAAAGTCGGCCCCATCAGTCTGCTGGACACCCCGGGTCTGCGCAAGGCCAACCGCCGCGCCGACACTGCTCCCGCCGACAGTCTGGCGGCACAGGTCACCAGCGAAAACCCGCTGGCCGCGCAGTACGCCGACACCATCCTGCGCCGCATCGTCTGCTGCGACACCCCCGACACGCTGGAAAACTACCCCGACAGCGCCACCCGGGACCTTCTGCGTCACCATCCCTTCCGGTTGGAGCGTCTGCGCACCCCGCAGCGCTATATCGGCTTGGAAGCCCGCCGCGCCCGCGCCGGGGCACTGGCAGGGGAGATGAACGCCCTTGCCGAGGAGGTGCGCGCCGCCGCACAGGCAGAGCAGAACCTGAAAGCCGCATACAGCCAGTACCAGACCCTTTTGCGCGGCACCACGCTGGAAGAGCTTGCCGCTTTGTGGGACGCCCGCGCCGCCCTGACCGCCGCCCGCGCGGCGGTGGAGGAACAGGCCGCAAAGCTGGCTGAGTGCCGCGAGAACCCCCTGCTGCAGCAGTTGTACAAGGAGGAAGAGGTGCGCGAAGCCGCATGGGAAGTCGCCCGCACCGCCGTGGAACAGACCGGCGGCGACCTGCGCGTGTGCGAAAAACAGATCACTTCCTGCGAGACCGAGCAGCAAAAAGCGGTGGACACCGCCGAAAAGAGCGCACAGGCCGCAGAGAGTTTCTTTGCCGCCCACCCGCTGGTGGAGCCTCTCTCCCGCAGCCGTCAGCAGGCGCTGACCGGGCCGGATAAATCCCCCCGCGCCGCCGCGCAGGCCGCCGAAAAGGCACAGGCCAAGCTGGACGATGCGCTGACCGTCTACCTGAACAGCACCCTTGAACCGGCGCAGAGAGCCTACAACCAGCGCTATGTCTGTGATTATCCCTTGGGGCTTGCCGGGCTGGAACAGTACCGCGCCCAGCATGAGAGCCTTGTGCGCATCGACCTGGAGCGCTACGCCGCCCGGCTGGAGCAGGCGCAGCGGGACTGCAAGGACCGCTTCCGCAAGGATATCCTGTTCCGCATGAAGGACGATATCTTCAACGCCCGGCGGCAGTTCCGGGAGCTGAACAAGGTCATGGAGCAGCTGACCTACGGCGAGGAAGTCTACCGCTTTGAGCTGGAACCCAGCCGCGACCCGCAGCTGGCGGCGTTCTATCAGGTCATCGTGGATAAGGGCAACCAGCAGATGACCGAGGGCGACTCTCTGGATAACCTTGCCGCTACCGCCGACCCCGCCTACGAGCGTCAGGTGGATGAGCTGATGGAAAAGATCATGGCAGACGTGGACGAGAACACCCGCGCCCGACAGGAGGGACGCACCGCTGCCGGTGTCACCCTTTCGGACTATGTGGACTACCGCACCTATCTGGACTACGATATCAAGGTGACCAATCAGGTCACCGGGCAGCAGGCGTATCTTTCCCGCGTCAGCCGCGATTCCTCCGGCGGCGAGAATCAGGCACCCTTCTATGTGGCCATCTGCGCAAGCCTTTTGCAAATCTACCAGAAGAGCG
The DNA here is from genome assembly GCF_040096575.1 of Faecalibacterium intestinale. Classification (NCBI taxonomy): domain Bacteria; kingdom Bacillati; phylum Bacillota; class Clostridia; order Eubacteriales; family Oscillospiraceae; genus Faecalibacterium; species Faecalibacterium intestinale. The sequence continues at coordinate 14,232 of NZ_JBBMEN010000020.1, read as the reverse complement.
AAAACAGCATCCGTCTGGTGCTGCTGGACGAGGCGTTCAGTAAAATGACCAGCGACCGCATCCGCCCCATGATGGAACTGTTCCGCCGCCTGCAATTGCAGGTGCTGCTCATCTCCACCGTGGAAAAGAGCACCGCCATCCAGCCCTACTGCGATATCACCTACTCCATCGTCCGCCACGGCGATGCCAACGCCATCGCGCCCTTTGTCCGCGTTGCAGCGGAATGAGGTGCATAGCAGAATAAACAAAAAAGAAGCACGCAGCCGCGTGCTTCTTTTTTGTTTTACGCCTTTCGGTAATGGAACGTCTTATCCTTTGTAAGGAACATCGCCACGGTCACCGCCAGCGCGGCAAGCTCGGCGGCGGTGACAGCCAGCCACACGCCGTCAATGCCCCACAGGGCGGGCAGCAGGAGCAGCGCGGCAAGCTGGAACAGCAGGGTGCGCAGAAAAGAGATGAGAGCACTCGTCACGCCGTCCCCCAGCGCGGTGAAGAAGGAGGACGCATACACGTTGAAGCCCATGATGAGAAAGCTCAGCGCATACAGCCGGAAGGCGCGGTTTGTCAGCGCCAGCAGCTGGGTATCGTAGCCCACAAAGATACGCGCCACAAAGGGGATAAGCACCATGGATACGGCGGTCATGCTCACAGCTACCACGGCGATAAGGCGCAGACTCTTTTGGTACAGGTTATGCACCTCGGCGTGGTTGCGGGCACCGTAATGGAAGCTGACGATGGGCGCGCTGCCCACGGCATAGCCCACGAACACCGCCACGAACAGGAAGGCAGCGTACATGATAACGCCGTAAGCCGCCACGCCGTTTTCGCCGGCAAGCCGCAGCAGCTGGAAGTTATACAGGATATTGACCAGCGACATGGAAAGGTTGGTCATCAGCTCAGAAGAACCGTTGATACAGGCATCCCACAGCACGCGGCCGTAAAACTGTGTTCTGCACAGGTGCAGGCGGCTGGTATTGCCGTGGTCGATAAAGTAGAACACCGGCAGCACGCCGCCCACCAATTGGCTGATGAGGGTGGCAACGGCAGCGCCCTCCACGCCCCAGTGCAGCATACCCACCATCACAACATCCAGCACCATGTTGGTGCAGCCTGCACCAACGGTGAACCAGAAGCCCAAAAGCGGCTTTTCGGCGGTGACGAAAAAGCTTTGGAACATATTTTGCAGCGCAAAGGGCGGCAGCGCCAGCATCAGGATGCGCCCGTAGCGCACGGCGTAGTCCAGCAGTTCTCCCTTTGCGCCCAGCAGCTCGGCGACCGGGCGCAGGAGCAGGATGCCCAGCACGGCCAGCACACTGACCGAGATGAGCGCTGCCAGCAGAAACATGGTAAAATAGCGGTCGGCTTTTTTGGGGCCGCCCTCGCCCAGCGTGATGCCAACGATGGCGCTGCCGCCGGTGCCCAGCATAAAGCCGACAGTGCCCAGCAGCTGCGGCAGCGGCATGATGAGGTTGACCGCCGCAAAGGCCGTCTTGCCCACAAAGTTGGAAACACACAGGCCGTCCACGATGCCGTAGATGGAGGTGAACAGCATGGTGCCGATGCAGGGCAGCACGAACCGCAGCAGGCGGGAATAGGTAAAGTGGTCGGAAAGCTGGATGCGTTGCTTAGACATGAACATTCCTTTCAATAGTTGTTGGGGGCAGGGAAAGCCTTACCCGAAGCTGTACTCCACCAGCTGGCAGTTTTTGATGCCCGCAGCGGCGTATTCCTCGTTGGTCATATCGTAAAAATAGGAGTGCACCACCCGGGCAATGCCGTTGTGCGCTACCAGCAGGTAGGTCTTGCCGGTGTCCGCCTTCAATTCGTCCAGCAGGTTGTAGATGCGCTGCGCCAGCTGCATCATGCTTTCGCCGCCCACATAGCGGTCGGCAAAGTGAGTCTTGGAAATGCGGAACTCCGCACCGTCCCGGGGCGTGCCCTCGTACTTGCCAAAGCACTGCTCCCGCAAGCGGGGCTCGCAGCGGGCGGGCAGACCGGTAGCGGCGGCAATGGCTTTTGCGGTGTCGGCGGCGCGGGAGAGGGGAGAGTACAGAATTTCGTCAATGTGCAGGCCGCTGTCCCGGACAAGCTCACCCAGCTGCCGTGCCTGCTGTTGCCCGCGGGCGGTCAGCGGGCTGTCGGTCATGCCGCAGATCTTATTTTCTACGTTCCATACCGTCTCGCCGTGGCGGGTGAAATAGATATTATGCATAAAATTACTCCTTACAGCTTGTGCAGGGTGCCGTCCGGCAGCAGACAGACGGTGTCCCCCTCGTCGATGCCCAGACGCGTCAGTTCTTTGTCCGGGTAGGGCAGGATGCGGGCAGCCCCGGCGGCATCGGTCAGGGTCACATCGCACAGCACCGGCTGCCCGGCGGGCAGCTCCTCGCAGCCGTACAGCTGCTCGTCAATGCGCAGCACGCGGTATTCCGGCATGGTACAGCCCCTCCTTTGTGTTTTTCCTTATTATATAGCACCCGGGGGCTTTGGTGCAAGGGGGAACGATTTGAAATGGCCACCGCGTGCGCTTTGGCCATGTTCAGCGGAAAAATTATTTTTAATTCGCAATTCTGGAAAATCTGCGGATTTTCCAGAATTGCCTTTTCACGGGAGGGGTCGTAACGGTAAGCAGCTGCCGTTCATCTTTACGACCCCTCTGGTGAAAAAGTGTTCCAGAAACGCCCGCAGGCGTTTCTGGAACACAAATATAAAAATCAAATTCCGCTGATTATGCGCAGAGCGAAGCGGAGCGCATTCTAAATCGTCAAATCGTCCCGCCGCCCGGCGGCTGAGGGCAAAAAAACTCCCCCGCTTGACAGCGGCGCGGAGAAATTGTTACAATACGATTACGACTGCAAACCATGCGGAGGGGTTCATGAATATTACGGAACTGCGGTATCTGGTAGCCATCATGAAATGGGGGTCGGTGTCGGCGGCGGCAAAGCAGCTGTACGCGGCGCAGCCCAATGTCAGCAAGGCGCTGAAAAATCTGGAAGAGGAATACGGGGTGCGCATTTTCGAGCGCTCCTCCACGGGCATGATCCCCACCGAGCAGGGCAAGCGGTTCATCGCGCAGGCGCAGCGGGTGCTGCAGCAGGTGGATGAGCTGAAGCAGGAGGCGCACCAGCAGCGCAGCTGCGCCGAGCTGCGGGTGGTGCTGACCCATGCCACCTACGCTTCCTATGCGGCGGTGGATTTTTTGCAGCAGGCAGCCCGCAGCGAGCAGCTGCGGGCACATATCCGGGAGAGTGGTGCCATTGAAGCCTTGGACTTTGTGCTGCGGCAGGGCTACCACATGGCGCTGCTGCGCTATGCCGCCGAGGACGAGGACTACTACCTGCGCTACTGTCAGCGCCACGGCCTGCGGCAGGAGCCCATCATGGAGTTTTCCTATCTGCTGCTCACCAGTCAGGACAGCCCGCTGGCGCGGCGTCAGGTGCAGAACCTTGACGAACTGAACGATTACATCGAGGTGCTGCACGGCGACACCCATCTGCCCGAGGACGAGAGCACCGCTTCCCGCTGGGAGGTGAACCCCAACCGCCGCATCCATGTGTACGAGCGGTGCAGCCAGTTCTCCATTTTGCAGAATCTGCCCACGGCCTATATGTGGTCGTCTCCCATGCCGCAGCGCGCGCTGGAGCAGTACCATCTGGCGCTGCACGGCTGCCCGGCACAGAAGCAGCAGATGCGGGACGTGCTGGTGTACCCGGAGCGGGAACCCCTGCAGCCGGAGGAGCAGCTGTTTGTGCAGCTGCTGCACAAGCAGGCGGATGCCACCACCAAGGACAGCGGGTGGAAGAAGATTTGAAATGCGCACCGTGTGTGCATATTCAGCGGAAGAATTATTTTATCGCAATTCTCAAAAATAGTGCCTATTAAAACGGCATATTTGCGATATGCAGTTTGCGGATGTTGCTTGTGCATTAAAAACGCAAACTGCTATAAATTTTGGGGTACAGAAACGCCTGCGGGCGTTTCTGTACCCCTTTTTCACGGGAGGGGTCGTAAAGGCAAACGGCAGCTGCCGCGCTTGTTTCCTGCGGAAACAGTCGCGCGGCGGGGAGCGCCCTCGCCCTCTCAGTCACCTTCGGTGACAGCTCTCCCAAAGGGAGAGCCCTTGGCATGGCGGTATAGGTTCCGGTTGAACTGCAAAGTGTGCGGTTTCGCCAGAGCCTCTCCCTTTGGGAGAGGTGGCATTGCGTCAGCAATGACGGAGAGGGCGAGCCCGCTGCCGGGGGGTGCTTTTCGTCCCAAATTCCACGTTTTGGGGAGAAAATCGCAAACGATTAAGCAAAGTGCACAAAAAGGCGGCGCAAAGTTTGGCGGGGGCGGGCTTGACCGTTCCCGGGAGGAAGTTTTTGAGAAACAGAACGACGAATTAAAACGTACTATCGCCACAAAATAAAAGCTTGCGTAAACAAATAAAATAAGCGGCCATATACTTTTTGATATGGGAACCATACCTAAAAAATATTAACACAATTATGAAAAAGGTGTTAACATGAAGCCAGAGATCGGTCATAGCCGCAGTATGGCATAAGCTGTCGGCGGCTGAAATTCAAAAGGAGGTTTCTGGTATGATTAGTTTCTTACTGTGTCTGGCGCTCCTGATCGTAGGCTACTTTGTCTATGGTAAGATCGTGGACAACACGTTCGGACCGGACGACCGCGAAACTCCTGCTGTGCGCATCAACGATGGCGTTGACTACGTTGTGATGCCCCAGTGGAAGCTGTTCCTCGTCCAGCTGCTGAACATTGCAGGTCTGGGCCCCATCTTTGGTGCACTGCAGGGTGCTCTGTGGGGTCCCGTGGTGTTCCTGTGGATCACCTTCGGCACCATCTTTGCCGGCGGCGTACATGACTACTTCTCCGGCATGATGAGCGAGCGCAACGACGGCGCTTCCATCGCTGAGGTCACCGGCCGCTATCTGGGCCCCGTGATGCAGAACATCATGCGTGTGTTCTCTGTGGTGCTGCTGATCATGGTCGGTACCGTGTTCGCTGTCGGCCCCGCAGGTCTGATCGTTACCCTGTGCAAGAACGGCGGTATGTCCGGTGTGATGACCACCACTCTGTTCTGGCTGATCATCATTCTGGTGTACTACTTCATCGCAACCTTTATCTCCATTGATGCCATCATCGGTAAGATCTACCCCCTGTTCGGCATCTGCCTGATCATCATGGCTGTGGGCGTTATCTTTGGTATCTTTACCAACCCCGCCTACACCATCCCCGAGATCTGGGCAAACTTCAGCAATATGCACCCCTCTAACACTCCTATCTGGAGCTTCATGTTCATCACCGTTGCCTGTGGTGCTATCTCCGGTTTCCACTCCACCCAGTCGCCTTTGATGGCTCGCTGCATGAAGAGTGAGAAGCAGGGTCACTTCGTATTCTACGGTGCAATGGTCAGCGAGGGCATCATCGCTCTGATCTGGGCTGCTGCCGGCTGCGCACTGTACACCATCACCGACGGCAAGATGGTCGGTCTGGCCGAGGCTCTGGCTGCCGGTCAGTCTGCCGCTATCTACGACGTCTGCCTCAAGACCATGGGTAAGGTTGGCGTGGCACTGGCTATGATCGGTGTCGTTATCTGCCCCATCACCTCCGGTGATACCGCCTTCCGTTCCGCTCGTCTGACTCTGGCCGACTGGCTCAAGATCGATCAGGACAGCTACGCAAACCGCCTGAAGCTGTGTGTCCCCGTGCTGGGCGTTGGTGCTTTCCTTGGCATCGGCAACGCACTGGGCTTCATCAACTACACCGTCATCTGGCGTTACTTCAGCTGGACCAACCAGACGCTGGCTATGATCGTCCTGTGGGCTGCTTCCATGTACCTGTTCAAGGAGAAGAAGAACTTCTGGATCACCGCCGTGCCTGCTACCTTTATGAGCGCTGTGTCCTGCACCTACTTCGTGCTGGCTCCCGAGTGCCTGGGCAAGATGATCAACACCTATGCGGACGGCAAGCTGGTGGCTTACAACACCGCCGTTGCTTACCCCATCGGCATCGTCTTTGCCATCGCAATGCTGGCTCTGTTCCTCCATGCTACCAAGAAGCACGCTGCTTCTAAGGCATAAGGAACTGACGGCTCCATATTTCCGTAAGTAACCTGCGCCCGCCGCTGCCTGACCGTACAGCGGCGGGCGCTGTTTTTTAAAAATCAAGGCTTGCAATTGCCCCCGTCCCGTGGGAAAATAGGGGCGTAGAATTTAAAGCAAAGAAGGGAACTACCCATGATTTTCAAACCCGCACAGCTGGGCATGGCAAAGCTTGACCCGCAGGAGCTGGAGGCAGACAAAAAAGCCTGCCGGAAGATCGGCCCCTGCGGTGTGGGCAAAAAGGCGCTGTACCTGAACAGCTTTTACATCGACCGCCGCTATTATCTGCCTTACGGCAGCATCACCCGGGTGTTCAAGCGGGTGGCTATGAGCTCCGGCGGTTTTTCCGGCAAGGGCGTGTTTGCCTCCATGGCGTATCTTGTGGTGGAGTACGACGGCGGCAAGCAGAAGCAGTGCAACTTCAAGGACGAGCGGGACGTGGATGCCCTGCTGGCAGTGCTTGCCAAGGAGCAGCCGCAGCTGCATCTGCTGAGCGCCGCCGGAGAGCAGGCGCTGGAGAAAAAGGCTGCAGAAAAGGCCGCCCGCAAGCTGCCGGAGCTTTCCGAGGACGCACAGCACAGCCTTACCGTGCTGCGCCGGGCAAAGGAGTATCTGGACGCAAAGCCGGAGCTTTCTGCGGAGCTGAGCGCTGCCCAGCGCCGCAAGCGTGCGCAGCTGCAAAGCAAACCGGTGTACCGCTATGTGGCGCTGGCCATCTTTGTGCTGGGTGTTGCGGCTGCGGTCTACGGTCTGTATTCCGTGTTCAGCCACACCGGCAGCTACGGTGTGTACTTTGCGCTGTTCGGCTTTGCCGCCATCTTCCTGTTTTCCAGCTACAATATGCTGCCCACCGCCCACAATAACAACAATGCCATCATGAAGCGTGCGGACAAGGCGGAAGCCGCCATGGCAGAGTATGTGAAGCACTACCCCCACGGGGCTTTCCCGGTGAAAAGCTGGTACGCCCACCCCATCGTGCTCAAGCGGATGATGGACGCTATCGAGGAAGGCAACGCCGTCACCGTGCCGGAAGCACTGGATGCGGTGAAGGCGCGCCTGAAGAGCCTGAACGCGGACGTGCAGGTGGAGCAGGAGGAATACGACGAGGTGGTGGTCATCAAGGCCCTGTTCCTCAACCACGATTATCAGTAAAACCTTGTGATGACACAAAGCCGGACAGTCCGTAGACTGTCCGGCTTTGTGCTTTTTCACGGGAAACTTTTCCGTTATACCAAAAGGCGCCCCCTTGAGGGCCGACTTTCCCCGCGCCGGGGGAAGATGTCACCGCAGGTGACAAAAGGGGGAATCTGGCGCATTAGCGCCTGAGGGGGTTTAAATCAGCGTCTCCATCAGCAGCGGGTCGTGGGGATGGGCGTACTTCTGCTTGGCAATCTCGATAAAGGACTGCACCTCCAGCCGGGGCGCGTGGCGCATGGCGGCGATCTCCACCGTCACCGGGGGAAAATCCAGCAGCGGCACCTTGACGATGCCCGGGATCACCGCCGTGGACAGGCAGGGCACGATGGACATGGCAGTACCCATCTGGATCATGATCAGCGCGCCCTCAAAGCTGGGAGAGATCTTGCTGCAATCCACCCCCACCTGCGCCAGCTGCTCCAGCGAGGGTCCCTGACAGGCGGACAGAAAGTTGTCGAACGCACCGGAGGATACCACGCTCTGTCCTTTCAGGTCGGCCAGATGCAGCGCCCGCCGGTCGGCAAGGGGAGAGTTGGGGTTCATCAGCACATGATACCCCAGCGAGAACAGGGGCGTAAAGGAGATATCCCGGTCGCGGGAGTGCTCGGTGGCGTAGAAAAAGCCGATGTCCAGCTGCCCGGAGCGCAGCTGTTCCAGCGGGCGGCGGTTGTCCTGCGGCACAACGTCCACGCAGGCGTTGGGGAACTGGTGCTGAAACTCGGCAAGAATGCTGGAAAAAGTGCCGTAGTCGAACAGCTGCCGCAGACCCACCGTCAGGCGGGAGCGGTCGGCTTCCTGAATATCCTGCGCCTTTTTCAGCGCCTGCCTGCCAAAGCTGGTCATCTGCACCATGTCCAGATAAAAGGACTGCCCGGCGGCGGTCAGCTTGGTGCGGCGGGTGGTGCGCTCAAACAGGTGCAGCCCGGTCTCCTTTTCCAGCGCGTTGATCTGGTAGGTGATGGCGGGCTGGGTGGTGAACAGCCGCTCGGCGGCGGCGCTGAAATTCAGCTCCTCCGCTACGGCAATAAAGCACTCCAACTGGTAAATCGTCATAGAACGGCGCGCCTCCTTGGGTAAAAAAGATGGTCATCTTTATTATACAGGATTGCTGACAGACCGTAAAGAGAAAGTAATTTATAAAGAGATTTGATAAATGAGGATGCAAATTTGTATTTCACACTGGAACGAAACTTTGCTATAATCGTATCAATGTTCAAAATGCACGAAGGAACAGGAAAAACGCAAAAAAGAAGAGAAAAGAAAAAGAAAGGCGAACCTTATGGCTAAGATCTCTCGTCGCAACTTTATGCGCGGTGCCGCTGTGGGCACCATGGGCGCAGCTGCTGCCGGTCTGCTGACCGCCTGCGGCAACTCCGCTTCCAGCACCACCAGTGCTCCCGCTTCCTCCGCAGCTTCCTCTGCTGCTTCCTCCGCTGTGACCAAGCCCTCCTCCCCGGTAGACGGCAAGTACGTCACCAAGGCTATGGGTCACGAAAGCTGGGTGCACGTAGCTACCACCTTCTTTGACGGCAAGATCACTGCCTGTGAGGTGCTGTCTCACGAGGAGACCATCGGCATCGGCAACTATGCCTGCTCCCGCATCCCTGCCGCCATCGTCGAGCACCAGAGCGTCAACGTGCCCAACCTGCGCGGCTCCTCCATCACCTCCATGGCTGTCAAGGCAGCTGTGAAGGAGGCCATCGAGCTGGCCGGCTATAACGTGGACGACTTCTCCAAGGAAGTCACCATTGCAGCTTCCAACGAGGTCATCGAGGAAGAGGCCGATGTCGTCATCATGGGTGCCGGCACCTCCGGTCTGACCTGCGCCTGCCGCCTGCTGGAGGCCGGCTACAGCGTCATTCTGGTGGAGAAGCGCGATATCCCCGGCGGCTCCATGTCCATGACCTACGGCGGCGTTGCCACCGCAGGCTCCAAGCTGCAGTACAACTACGATGTGGACGGCAGCTTCCGCAGCTCCGCCATGGGCACGCTGGAGGGCATGATGAACTTCTGGCAGACCATGGAGAAGTACCACCGCACCGAGTTCTTCAACGGTGAAATGCCCTACATGACCAAGCAGTACACCGTCGCCGGCGATCTGGTGGACTGGATGGCAGGCATCGGCATCGGCTTCAACACCATGGGCAACTACGAAAGCGCTACCCAGTACGGCGCTTCCACCCCGTATCTGGCACCCGGCTGCTACGAGGGCGGCGCAGGCTACGCTATGATGTTCATGGCACAGCGCGTGGAAAAGTACGAGAAGGGCAAGATCATCTACTCCACCAGCGTCACCGACCTGATCAAGGACGAGAGCGGCCGTGTTGTGGGCTTCCACGCCAAGGGCGAGAACGGCGCAAGCTACACCCTGCGCGGCAAGGCTGTCTGCCTTGCTTCCGGCGGCTTTGCCAAGAACCCCGAAATGCTGAAGAAGTACAGCCCCGACTACGCCGACTTCTTCTTCAACTGCGCTTCCAGCATGACCGGCGAGGGCATCCAGATGGGTATCGACGCCGGCGGCTATGTGGAGTGCGAAAACCGCGCTCTGCCCGCCTTCCTGTCCAGCTACAAGAGCAAGTTCGAGCTGGCCTTCATCCACCAGTCTGCCCCCGGCATCATGGTCAACATCAAGGGCGACAACATCGGCAACATCGTCTCCGATAACCACTACACCATGGCCAAGGCAAAGCTGAACAAGGACAACGGTGATACCTTCTACTATGTGTTCGACGAGTCCTCTGCCGTCAAGCTGCGCGACAGCGAGTCCTACGGCTTCAACGGCTACGTTGCCATGTTCGAGAAGGGCGAGGCTGTGCACTACGACAGCGTGGAGAAGGCTTCCGAGGAGCTGAACCTGCCCAATCTGGCAGACGCCATCGAGGCAAACAACGCCGCCGCTCTGGCTGGCGAGCCCGATGAGTTCGGCCGCCGCAACTGCCCCTACATCGAGACCCGCGACGGTCTGTGGGCCATCCGTGTTGACCCCACCTTCTACCTGACCACCGCAGGTCTGGCCATCGACACCGATTGCCACGTCCTGACCGAGGACAAGAAGGCCATCCCCGGCCTGTACGCTGCCGGCGACGTCTGCGGCTCCATCGAGGAGAAGGACGCCAAGCAGTACGGCATGGGCTTCGACGCCGCTCTGACCTACGGCTACATCATGGGCGAGACCCTGAAAAAGGAGATCTGAGCTGCGCTCTGATCCCCTGACAAAAGCATAAACAAAGGGCTGCTGCACAAACCGTGCAGCAGCCCTTTTGCGTGCAGGAGCGAGAGTTTGCGCCCTGTTCAGAAACGACACAGTGTCGTGCAAAGTGCCCTTGACATCCCTGCCGAAACTGGGTATACTTGAAATGGAAAAGGTGCTGACTGCAATGGCCAGCTCCCAACCGGTTCAGTTAATCATAAGAATGACCGCCACGGTTTGGTAGACAGGGGCGGTCATTTCTTATTGTTGTGGATCTCCTGAAAGATCGCCCATGAGATCGTAAACGTGACCCCGACTGTCCCTCCGATCAGGATGAACAGTTGAAAGACGTTGTCCATCGTCATGCAGCATCCCCCCTTTCGCGTTTGCGTCCGGGGGAACAAAACAATAAGGTTTCACAGCCCCCGGAAGCTTGCCGGAGGAAGCTAGACCACCTTTATGCAATCAGCACCAGTTCACCGCCCTTGGGCGGTGTTTTTATTGTAGCATATTTTTGCAGGCAATACAATCAAGAGCTTCAGCTCAGTCCGCTGAAAACTACAAAAAGCTTGCCCGCAGCGCGACTGCTTCCGCAGGAAACAAGCGCGGCAAATGCAGTTTGCCTTTATGTCCCCTCCCGTGAAAAAAGGGATACCGGAGCGTCCGCAGACGCTCCGGTATCCCGAAATTAAAAATCATTCTTCCGCTGAATATGCGCAAAGCACACGCGGCGCGCATTCCAAATCGCTCTCTTACACCGCCGCGGGCTTGCGGAAGATGGCCATTGCACGCTTGTAGCACTTGGCGAAATAGGCGATCTCTGCCAGCGCGGTCAGTATCCAGCTGCACGGGTACAGCAGGTACAGCGCCGGGATGGTGTGGAAGTGGGCAAAGATGGTGTACACCCAGATCACCCGGAACACGCAGGAGCCCAGCACCACGATGACGGTGGGCACCACCGTCTTGCCCAGCCCGCGGGAGGCGGCGATGGTGCAGTCCATAAAGGCGGAGACGCAGTAGGCAAAGGCCATCACAGCCACCCGCTTCATGCCGGCGTCGATAACGGCGGCTTCGGTGGTGAACAGCGCTAAGAAGGCCGGCCCGCAGAAGAACAGCGCCGCGCCCAGCACAAGCCCCACGCCGAAGGAGTAGCCCAGACTGATGAAGTAGCTCTTCTTCACCCGGTCAGGCCGTCCCGCGCCGTAGTTCTGGCTCATAAAGCTGGCGCAGGCCATGTAGAAGGCCGCCATGCAATCATAAATCAGGCCGTCTGCATTGGCGGCGGCGCTGTTGCCCTTGACCATCAAAGAGTCAAAGGAGTTGACACCCGCCTGAATGAACAGGTTGGCAATGGCAAAAATAGCGTTCTGCAGCCCGGCGGGCACACCCAGCGCAAGGATGCTCTTGGCTTGCACCGGGTCCAGCTGCAATTTGTGCGGGTCCAGCGCGTAGCAGTCCTGCACCCGGGTCAGCGCCCGCAGGATCAGAAATGCCGAAACGCATTGGCTGATGGCACTGGCCAGCGCCACGCCTACCACGCTCAGATCGCACACGATAACAAAGAACAGGTTCAGCAGAATGTTCAGCGCACCGGCAATAGAAAGGTAGAGCAGCGGCTTTTTGGTGTCGCCGATGGAGCTGAACACCGCGTTGCCGAAGTTGTACAGCGCCAGCGCCGGCATACCCAGAAAATACACCCGCAGATACAAGATCGCGCCGGGCAGCAGATCCTCCTTGGTGTTCAGCAGCCGCAGCATGGCGGGGGAGCCCAGCAGACCGATGAGCAGCAACGCCACACCGGCAATGGCGCTGATGATGGCCGCCGAGTGGACGGTCTTTTCCACGTCCTTGGGATGGCGCGCGCCGTAAAAACGCGCCACCAGCACATTGATGCCGTTGCTCAGACCGATGAGAAAGCCGGTGAACAGGGTCACCAGCGTGCTGGTGGAGCCCACAGCGCCCAGCGCCGTGGAACCGGCAAAGCGCCCCACCACCGCCACGTCCGACATATTGAACAGCACCTGCAGCAGGTTGGAAAGCGCCAGCGGCAGACTGACCAGAAAGATCTGCTTGGCCAGAGGGCCTTCCGTCAGCGTATTCGTTTGAGAACTCATACTCTTTATTTCCTTTATCCTATACACTCCTAAACCGTACCCGCGCACACCGGGGCACAGCCTCTATTATAAGGCACTGTGCTGCTTTTGCAAGATGGATTCGATAAAATAAATAAAAAGGACTGCTGCACAAAACCTGTGCAGCAGTCCTTGGTGCGACCGGGAGGATTCGAACCTCTGGCCTTCCGGGTCGGAGCCGAACGCTCTATCCAGCTGAGCTACGATCGCAAATGCCGTACCCCTTTGGTGGGTACAACACAGTATAACACATCAGAATGCAAAATGCAAACGAAAATCGTCAACCCTTCCGGTTTCGCAGCCAGATGCGGTGCAGGCCGTCGGTGATCAGGGTCTCGCGGTAGTGGATGGGGGTGCGGCAGGCCTCCCGGATGGAGCGGGGCAGGTCGCCGGTGGCGTAAAAGGCGGTCTGTGCACCCAATTCGGCGCAGAAGCGGTCGGCCAGACCGTCCAGCAGGCTGGCCGTGCCCAGCACAAAGCCATTCTGTAAACAGGCCGCGGTGCTCTTGCCCAGCACCGAGTCCGAAGCGCGGGCTGCAGGGTCGATCTGGGGCAGCTGCGCGGTCTTTTGCACCAGCGCATTCATGGAAAGCTGCGGCCCGGGCAGGATCACGCCGCCCACAAGCTCCTGCTTGGCGTTCACTGCCATCAGGGAGATGGCCGTGTCTGCCGAGATGACCACCAGCGGCCCGGGGCACTCTGCCAGCGCCGCCACCGCGCCGCACAGCAGCTCTGCGCCCAGCTGCGCGGGGTTGTCCAGCCGCAGTTTGATGCCACTTTTCAGCCCCGGTCCCACGGTCAGGATACGCGCCTTGCATAAAAGCTGTAAAGCCGCCAGCACCCGCCCGCTGAGCATGGGCACCACACTGCCCAGAATGCCGCCCTCGATCTGCGCCGGGGATGCCTCGTACAGCTGTAACAGATTCACCAGCCGGATGGCGTATTCCTCCACCGTGGCAGCGGGGTCGGAGTGCAGCCGCCCGCAGAAGATAAGGGTATCTTGTTCGTAGCCGCCCACGGTGATGTGGGTGTTGCCGATATTGACGGTGAGGATCATGGGTCAGGGCTCCTTTCGCAGCGCTCTATAATGTATATAATATATAATAGCGCACCCGCCGCCGATACGCAAGGCTTTTGGTGGGGGGGGTGTGGAGAGGACGCCGCCGGAAAAACTCCCCCAGTCATCGCTGCGCGATGCCAGCCCCCTCAAGGATGGGGCCCTTGGCATAACAGTACAGTTTCCGGTGTAAGCGTAAAGTTTCCGGTTATGCCAGAGGCTCCCTCTCCGAGGGAGCTGGCAAAGCCGTCAGGCTTTGACTGAGGGAGTTAAGCCCCCGCGCAAAGAAATTGGAAAAAACTTGTCAAAAAGTGTTGACAAGCGCCCCGGGGTGTGGTATTATACTTGAGCGCCAAGCGCTGAGACAAAAGAATGACTTCTGAAAGCTCAGCAGGAAGCCCTTGAAAAGAACCAATAGACGCTGAAAAACACCAGTTGACACTGAGATGTACGAAGCGCTCCAAGTTCAGAAAAGTTCAAAAGCTTCTCAAAAAAGTGCTTGACAAAAAACCGCTTCTGTGGTAAAATAATCAAGTCGTCAGCCGCAAGGCT